>NZ_JAJNOG010000012.1:0-92611 GCF_027947695.1 Enterobacter sp. PI-10
AACGCGGCTTTCGCTCACCGTTGCGAGGTCCCGTATATTACGTTTTCCTCGTTCAGAGTCAAGTGATTATTTTCGCTTTTCTCTGCTGGTGTTCATCTCTGAACCCCGCTAACCCGGCGGCCTGTAAGCCGTTGTTCCGTGTCAGTGGAGGCGCATTATAGGGAGTTCTCAGACGTTGACAACCCCTCTTTTAAAAAAAACTTTCAACCGTCTCTTTTTTGCTCAAAACCGTGCTATAGCGCCAGTTTTTCGAGCGTTTCAAAGCCATAACGGCGTAAAACGGGTAAAAGTTGCTCAGTCTCTTTCGTGATAGCCATACAAAACGCGATATTCGCATCGGTAGATTTCGCATCCGGCGCTTCGTGTTCCAGCAGCCAGGCAGTACGACGAGCGATAGCCGCACCCGAATCCACCAGGCGCGTCCCCTCCGGTAACACCTCCAATAACTCTTCCTGTAATAGCGGGAAGTGGGTACAGCCCAGCACAACGGTATCCGGAGGTTCGGGCATCCGCAGCCACGGACGAAGAATACGACGCAGCTCGTCGAGTGATACCGCCTTTCCATGCAGCTTCGCTTCGGCCATCTCCACCAGCTCGGCCGAGCCCAGCATCGCAATCTGACATTCGTTAGCAAAACGGTCGATCAACTCGCGGGTATAAGGACGCTTTACCGTGCCTCGCGTTGCCAGCAAACCCACTATGCCGTTCGCCGTCAGACGCGCGGCAGGCTTTATTGCAGGGACAACGCCCACAACCGGGAACTGGAATTTTTCACGCAGGGCGGGAAGAGAAACGGTGCTCGCCGTATTACAGGCGATGACGGCCAGCGCAAGGGGATAGCGTTTTTGTACCGCAGTGACGATTTCAACCACACGCTCAACAATAAAATCTTCGCTCTTTTCCCCATACGGGAAAGCGACGTTATCGAAGGCGTAGATGTAATGGAGATCCGGCAGGAGATGCCGAATCTCATCATAGACCGAAAGCCCACCGACGCCGGAATCAAACACCAGCACGGTGGGACGCGGATTAGAAGGTGTAGCTGCCAGACAAGGTGTATTCCCGTCCTGCAGTTTGGTAGCCATAAACTGTCTCGTAATCTTTATCGAACAGGTTGGCTATTTTACCACGAACTGTGAGATGTGAGGTGACAGGATACGAAACTGCGACATCCCAAAGGCTGACACCGCCCATTTTCACGCGTTCTGACGAATAGGTGTCAGGATCAATCGCGACATCATAGCGGGTGCCCAGATAACGGTAGGCAAGGTTCCAGTCGAGATCCCATACCTGCCAGTCAAGCTGGTACTTAACCTGCTGCTTAGAACGGCGGGCCAGTACTTCGTTGGTTTTGGCATTACGCGGGTCGACGTAATCATATGAAATCTGATGTCCGACCGGGCCAGTATCGAACTGTGCCGTCGCTTCCACACCTTTAATACGTGCTTCGTCAACGTTGTAGTAACGATACGTATGCGGATCGCTGTTAATAAGATTATCAATGTCATTTCGATAGCCGGTGATACGCCAGTTGACCGGTCCCGTCAGACCTTCAAAGCCCCCTTCCCACTGCTTACTCTCTTCCGGTTTGAGGTCCGGGTTACCATAAGAGGCGCTGTGGATCTGGCTCATGGTTGGTGCTTTAAATGCGGTACCGTAGGAGGCAATCACGCGATAGCCATCCACAAACTCCCACGCCGCGCTGGTTTGCCATGTGCCATGGTTACCAAAGTTGGAGTTGTCGTCATTACGCGCCGCCGCTTCCAGCGTCACGCTGCTGAACTGCTGCATTGCCGAAACAAACACGCCGGTATTGCGTTGCTCGTACCCTTTATCCAGGTAGCCCGTTCCGGCCTGCGTCTTCTGCTTTTGCCAGTCCAGACCTGCGCCAATGTTGCCGTGACCGACTTCCACGGTGTTGAGCCATTGGGTGGTGTACTGCTTCACGTCATCCATGGTGGCGGAATCAGCGTAACGCCCTTTCTTCGGATCATAGTTCTGATCTTTACTGCGACCGTAACCCGCGACCAGCTGTGACTGGAAAATCCCCTGGTTGTAACGCAGACCGGTATCCCAGTTCTGGCTATAGAGCTGGCGAGTATCAGGTCGTCCATCCACCATAAAGTTGTCGTCGTAGTGATCGTAACCGTCGTACGCGGTGCGGTTGTCATAACCAAAGCCACGGAAGAAGCCGCTCACGCTATCGGTAATCTGCTGTTCCACGGAGCCGTACAGCGTTTTACTCATAAAGCCATCGCGGTCCGGCTGGCGCGGAGCATCTTTGGCATCAATATCAAAACCACGGGTATAGGTGTAGTTACCCGCCATGGTGATTTTGGTTTTATCCAGCACCTGCTGGAAAGCGCCGTCATAGGTCTGATAACCCTTAGAGCCGACGCCCGCTGAGATTTCCGCACCCGGCTTGTCACGTCCGGTGATGATGTTGATCACGCCGCCAATCGCATCGGAGCCATACAGGGCCGAACGCGGACCACGGATGTACTCAATACGCTGAATCAGCGAGGTTGGGATTTGGCTCAGATCGGGAACGTTGCTGATCCCGGCGTTATTCAAAGGAATACCGTCAATCAGCACCAGCACATGGCGAGATTCCGTTCCGCGAATAAAAGTCGAAGAGTTCGAGCCCATTCCACCGCTTTGCGCGATATCCACGCCAGGCAGACGTGACATGATTTCCACCACGCTTCTGGCCTGCCAGCGTTCAATATCTTCGCGCGTCACCACGGACGTCGGTGCCAGAACAGTTTTTGCCGGTTGTTCAAAACGATTTGCCGTCACCACCAACGAGTCTGCGCTATCCTGCGCCCAGCCCGAAAATGCCGTGACGGACAACGCCGTCAACAGCGATACTTTTTTAATCATTGTTAAAGCATCCACAATATAAGAAGGATGCCGCAGGCCTCATCGATAGCACGCGATGATGAAACCAAATGCGACGTGATCCCGGCAGGTCTTCGGGCTAGGTGGCTATATAAGGATGAAGACTTCCCATTTTCACAGTGTCTACAACGCTCATCCCGCCAGTCTTTACCGCTGCGCGTCAGCTCCAGATTTACACTGGATTCCCTTTTCACTCTCAGGAGACCGGAAACAGAATGCTACAATTAGACACGTATGGATGTCCAGACAGCTATTGGCCATTAAATCTGGACATCCCCTGAACAATGCCTACAATCGCCGCGTAATTCTTTATCACTCAGGACGCATCATGACCCCAGAACACCTCCCGACAGAACAGTACGACGCGCAGCTGGCAGAAAAAGTTGTCCGCCTGCAAAGTATGATGACGCCTTTCAACGCGCCCGTTCCCGAGGTGTTCCGCTCTCCAGTCAGCCACTACCGCATGCGCGCCGAATTCCGCATCTGGCACGACGGTGACGACCTGTACCACATCATTTTCGATCAGCAGACGAAGTCCCGTATCCGCGTGGACAGCTTCCCGGCAGCGAGTGAGCTTATCAACCAGCTGATGACGCTGATAATGGACGGCGTGCGCAACAATCCGATGCTGCGTAACAAGCTGTTCCAGATTGACTACCTGACCACGCAAAGCAATCAGGCGATTGTCTCCTTGCTATACCACAAAGCGCTGAACGACGAGTGGCGCGAGCAGGCAGAAGCGCTGCGCGATGCGCTACGGGCGCAGAATATCAACGTTCACCTGATTGGCCGGGCGACAAAAACCAAAATCATGCTGGATCAGGACTACGTCGACGAGCGCCTGCCTGTGGCGGGTAAAGAGATGGTCTATCGTCAGGTGGAAAACAGCTTCACCCAGCCGAATGCCGCGATGAACGTGCAGATGCTGGAGTGGGCGCTGAAGGCGACGGAAGGGTCAACGGGCGATCTGCTTGAGCTCTACTGCGGTAACGGCAATTTCTCGCTGGCGCTGGCGCGTAATTTCGACCGCGTCCTCGCAACGGAAATCGCCAAGCCGTCGGTAGCCGCCGCGCAGTACAATATTGCCGCTAACCATATCGACAACGTGCAGATCATTCGTATGGCCGCGGAAGAATTCACGCAGGCGATGAACGGCGTACGCCAGTTTAACCGCCTGGAAGGGATCGATCTGAAGAGCTACCAGTGTGAGACGATTTTTGTAGACCCGCCGCGCAGTGGCCTGGACAGCGAAACCGAGAAGATGGTGCAGGCGTACCCGCGTATTTTGTACATCTCCTGTAATCCGGAGACCCTGTGCAAGAACCTGGAAACGTTAGGCCAGACGCACAAGGTTGAACGTCTGGCACTGTTCGATCAGTTCCCGTATACGCACCATATGGAGTGCGGCGTACTTCTGACGGCTAAGTAAATATCCGGCATTTTGGCAGGTGGCGCTTCGCTTACCTGCCCTACAAAATTCTCTACTCCGGTAACTGGCTCTTGCGGCTACGCATGCGCGAGCCAATCCAGAACACCAGCGCCACAGACAGTACCGCAGGGAAGAAGTTAGAGCCGATATCCGGATACTCCGCGCGAACCACGGTGCTATACAGCAATACGCCCAGAATAAAGCAGGCAGCGGCCAGCCCCGGTAACCCCACCGGCATGGTGCGGTTCAGGTAACGTTGATGCAGGCAGTAAACCGTCAGCACCAGCGCTATAAGCGGGAAAATCGAAAATGGAACGATTGAGCTAAAAATAGCGGCAAACGTACCATTAATGGATAAGCCAGCGATCAATGCCAGCAACAGCGTCCCTTTATCCTGACCTGACTGTTTCATTACTCACCTTCACTCTTCGGTTTGATGTGCCAGTTTCTCTTGTTCACGGCGATACCAGTAGTACGCGCCTTTGGAGATCATCCTGAGCTGCAATACCAGTCGCTCTTCGAGCTGCTTGCGTTGTTCAATGCTGACGTCCAGCGCTTCGGCACCCGCGCTGAAAACAATCGTCACCATCGCCTCAGCCTGTGCTTCAGTAAAGGCACGCGGCATATGGTTTTCGAGTTCAAGATAGTCGGCAAGTTCCGCGATGAAATGCTGAATTTCACGCGCGACGGCGGCACGAAACGCCGCCGATGTGCCCGAACGCTCGCGCAGAAGCAGACGAAACGCGTTGGGGTTATTGCCGATAAATTCCATAAAGGTCGATACGGAGGTGCGGATCACGCTGCCCCCTTTGGCGATACGCTGACGCGCCTGGCGCATCAGCTGGCGCAGCATCAGACCGCTCTCGTCGACCATAGTCAGGCCCAGTTCATCCACATCACGGAAATGACGATAGAAGGACGTTGGCGCAATCCCGGCCTCGCGTGCGACTTCGCGCAGGCTCAAACTGGCAAAACTCCGCTCAGCACTCAGTTGACTGAATGCGGCTTCCACCAGCGAACGCCGGGTTTTCTCTTTTTGTTGTGCTCTTACGCCCATCACGATAGTTGAATCCTTCCAAAGGCCTGATGGCACTATACCAGAGAATAAAATTAATCTGTTTGTCTGGCTTTGTGAATGATTGTTTACGTGCGGTTTGTGCTCCACTGCCGGAAAAAAGCACAACGATAATTGGGTTACTCCGGCAATGATGTTATGATTCTGTTGCTTTTATGTATAAGAACAGGTAAGCCTTACCATGCCACATTCCTACGATTACGACGCAATAGTTATTGGTTCCGGCCCCGGCGGCGAAGGTGCTGCTATGGGTCTGGTGAAACAGGGAGCCAGAGTAGCGGTCATCGAGCGCTACCATAATGTCGGCGGCGGTTGCACCCACTGGGGCACCATCCCTTCGAAAGCCCTCCGCCACGCCGTTAGCCGCATTATCGAATTTAACCAGAACCCTCTTTACAGCGACCACTCCCGACTTCTTCGTTCCTCTTTTGCTGACATCCTGAATCACGCGGATACCGTTATTAACCAGCAGACACGCATGCGTCAGGGATTTTATGAGCGTAACCACTGTGAAATTTTGCAGGGCAACGCGCATTTTGTGGATGAACACACCCTGGCACTCGAATGCCACGACGGTTCGGTTGAAACCATCACGGCTGAAAAATTTGTGATTGCCTGCGGTTCACGCCCGTACCATCCCGCCGACGTCGATTTCTCGCACCCACGCGTCTACGACAGCGATTCGATTCTGAGCCTGCACCATGAACCCCGCCACGTCATTATTTATGGCGCAGGGGTCATTGGTTGCGAATATGCGTCGATCTTCCGCGGGATGGACGTCAAAGTTGACCTGATCAACACCCGCGACCGCCTGCTGGCTTTCCTCGATCAGGAGATGTCTGACTCCCTCTCCTACCACTTCTGGAACAGCGGCGTGGTGATTCGTCACAACGAAGAGTACGAGAAAATTGAAGGCTGTGACGACGGGGTGATCATGCACCTGAAGTCCGGCAAGAAGCTGAAAGCAGACTGCCTGCTGTACGCCAACGGCCGTACCGGCAACACCGATTCCCTGCAGCTGGAAAATATCGGGCTTGAGACCGACAGCCGTGGTCAGCTCAAGGTCAACAGCATGTATCAGACCGCCCTGCCGCACGTCTACGCGGTTGGTGACGTGATTGGCTACCCGAGCCTGGCCTCTGCTGCCTACGATCAGGGCCGAATTGCCGCTCAGGCGCTGGTGAAGGGTGAAGCAACGGCGCACCTGATTGAAGATATTCCGACGGGCATCTATACCATCCCGGAAATCAGTTCAGTCGGGAAAACCGAGCAGCAGCTAACGTCAATGAAGGTGCCTTACGAGGTGGGTCGTGCGCAGTTTAAACATCTGGCGCGGGCGCAAATCGTGGGGATGAGCGTGGGAACGCTGAAAATTCTTTTCCATCGCGAGACGAAAGAGATCCTCGGGATTCACTGCTTCGGTGAACGCGCCGCGGAAATCATTCATATCGGCCAGGCAATCATGGAGCAGAAAGGTGGTGGTAACACCATTGAGTACTTCGTCAACACCACCTTTAACTACCCGACCATGGCGGAAGCCTATCGGGTAGCCGCGCTGAACGGCTTAAACCGCCTGTTTTAACGCGCTGTCAAAATGGCCATCCATTGCACCGCGGATGGCCTCTGCCAGCTGCTCATAGCGGCTGCGCAGCGGTGAACCCGGACGATAAACCAGGCCAATCGTACGACGCGGTTCCGGCTTAATGCATGGCAGATAGACCACGCCATCACGTTTACGCTCGTGCGGCACCGCCAGCGCAGGCAGAAGCGTAATACCGCTTCCCGCCGCCACCATATTACGCAGCGTTTCCAGACTGGTTGCCCGGAAATGGGTATCTTCATCGGCACCCGCTTCGAAGCAGAAGCCCATAGCCTGGTCGCGCAGGCAGTGGCCATCTTCCAGCATCAGCAGCTTTTCTCCGGCCAGATCGGCCATCGGCACGCGATCGCGGTTCGCCCACGGGTGATCTTCATAGATCGCCAGTATCATCGGCTCATCGAACAGCGGTACTTCAATAAAGGCTTCACTCTCTTTTACCAGTGCAAGAATGGCGCAGTCGAGCTTGCCGCTGTCCAGCTGCGCCAGCAGCTGATGGGTTTGCGCTTCGTGCAGGTACATTTCGAGTTTCGGGAACGTCTGGTGCAGCATCGGAATGATGTGCGGCAACAGGTACGGGCCAACGGTTGGGATCAGGCCAATATGCAGCGGGCCGGACATGGCCTCCCCCTGCTGGCTTGCCATTTCCTTGAGCACTTTGACCTCGCGCAGCACGGTGCGCGCCTGATCCACCAGCAGAAGACCTGCCTGTGTGAACAGAACCTTACGACTGGTGCGCTCCAGCAGCATCACGCCCAGCTCGTCTTCAAGCTTGCGGATCTGGCCGCTCAGCGTGGGCTGGCTGACGTGGCAGGAATCTGCCGCGCGGCGAAAGTGACGATGCTCGGCTAACGCTACCAGGTATTCAAGATCACGAATATTCATTATTCATCCTCCGTCGCCACGATAGTTCATGGCGATAGATAGCATAGCAACGAACGATTATCCCTATCAAGCATTCTGTTGAATAATACACCACATAGACGAGGCGGCACGTGTTTGACCCTTGACGTCCCCGCACCGTCAACGAGTTTCTCTCAAAACTCGAACAACTAAAGCCAACGTGAACTTTTGCGGACCCCGTGGTCCGCTTTTTTTTTGCGTAAAAAACCGGAGATAAAAGCAAAATGGCAATCGCAGTTGCCATTTTTAGTGATTAATCCCTTTCCCCTGAAGATTTTCATAAGCATCTCTTATCTGGCGCAATGCGAATTAAATTTCGTAAATTGCCCTCATTTATTCGTTTGCTGAACCGTTTTCGCAGCAATTGACGACGGGGGTTTTACGTGGCTTTATAAAGGGAGATGACAAAATAATGTCCAGAAAATTTTCGCCTGGGCATAAACAAAAATGATGGGGTGACTGGGTTTTTATGAACGAACAATATTCCGCGTTGCGTAGTAATGTCAGTATGCTCGGCAAAGTGCTTGGAGATACCATCAAAGACGCGTTGGGGGAGAACATCCTCGACCGCGTTGAAACCATCCGCAAGCTGTCTAAATCTTCCCGTGCCGGTAACGAGGCCAGTCGTCAGGAGCTGCTCACCACCTTGCAGAACCTCTCAAACGATGAGCTGCTGCCCGTTGCGCGCGCATTCAGCCAGTTCCTGAACCTGGCTAACACCGCTGAGCAATACCACAGCATTTCGCCAAATGGCGAAGCGGCAAGCAACCCGGAAGTCATTGCCCGCACCCTTCGTAAACTGAAAGACCAGCCAGACCTCAACGAAGCCACCATCAAAAAAGCGGTGGAGTCACTTTCGCTGGAGCTGGTGCTGACCGCACACCCCACTGAAATTACCCGTCGCACCCTGATCCACAAAATGGTGGAAGTGAACAACTGTCTGAAGCAGTTGGATAACAAAGACATTGCCGACTACGAACGCAACCAGCTGATGCGTCGTCTGCGCCAGCTGATTGCCCAGTCCTGGCACACCGATGAAATTCGTAAGCATCGCCCAAGCCCGGTGGACGAAGCTAAATGGGGCTTTGCGGTAGTAGAAAACAGCCTGTGGGAAGGGGTGCCGAACTACCTGCGCGAGCTGAACGAACAGCTGGAAGAGAACCTTGGCTACCGCCTGCCGGTCGATTTCGTTCCGGTCCGCTTCACCTCCTGGATGGGCGGCGACCGCGACGGCAACCCGAACGTGACCGCGGAAATTACCCGTCACGTCCTGCTGCTGAGCCGCTGGAAAGCGACCGACCTGTTCCTGAAAGACATTCAGGTGCTGATCTCCGAGCTGTCGATGGTTGAAGCGACGCCGGAACTACGCGCGCTGGCAGGTGAAGAGGGTGCCAGCGAACCGTACCGTTTCCTGATGAAAAAACTGCGCGGTCAGCTGATGGCCACTCAGGCGTGGCTGGAAGCGCGTCTGAAAGGTCAGCGCCTGCCAAAACCAGAAGGCCTGCTTAGCCAGAACGAACAGCTCTGGGAGCCGCTGTACGCCTGTTATAAATCACTCCAGGCCTGTGGGATGGGCATCATCGCTAACGGCGAACTGCTCGACACCCTGCGCCGCGTGAAGTGTTTCGGCGTGCCGCTGGTGCGTATCGACGTACGTCAGGAAAGTACCCGCCATACCGAAGCGCTGGGCGAGCTGACCCGCTACCTCGGCATCGGCGACTATGAAAGCTGGTCCGAAGCCGACAAACAGGCCTTCCTGATCCGCGAGCTGAACTCGAAGCGCCCTCTGCTGCCGCGCAACTGGGAGCCAAGCAACGAAACCCGCGAGGTGCTCAACACCTGTAAAGCGATCGTGGACGCGCCGAAAGGATCGGTGGCCGCCTATGTGATCTCTATGGCGAAGACCCCTTCCGACGTGCTGGGCGTTCACCTTCTGCTGAAAGAAGCGGGAATTGACTACGCCCTGCCGGTCGCCCCGCTGTTTGAGACCCTCGACGACCTGAATAACGCCAACGACGTCATGACCCAGCTGCTGAATATCGACTGGTACCGCGGCTTTATCCAGGGCAAACAGATGGTGATGATCGGCTATTCCGATTCCGCGAAAGATGCAGGCGTGATGGCGGCATCCTGGGCGCAGTATCAGGCGCAGGATGCCCTGATCAAAACCTGCGAGAAAGCCGGTATTGAGCTGACCCTGTTCCACGGACGCGGTGGCTCGATTGGCCGTGGCGGCGCGCCTGCACACGCAGCCCTTCTGTCACAGCCGCCGGGAAGCCTGAAAGGCGGCCTGCGCGTCACCGAGCAGGGCGAGATGATCCGCTTCAAATACGGTCTGCCGGAAGTGACCATCAGCAGCCTGTCGCTTTATACCAGCGCTATCCTGGAAGCAAACCTGCTGCCGCCGCCGGAGCCGAAAGCATCCTGGTGCCATATCATGGACGAGCTGTCTGATATCTCCTGCGATCTGTACCGCGGCTACGTGCGTGAAAACAAAGATTTCGTTCCTTACTTCCGCTCGGCCACGCCTGAGCAGGAGCTGGGTAAACTGCCGCTGGGCTCACGTCCTGCGAAGCGTCGCCCGACCGGTGGCGTAGAGTCTCTGCGCGCGATCCCGTGGATCTTCGCCTGGACGCAAAACCGTTTGATGCTGCCCGCCTGGCTGGGTGCTGGTGCCGCGCTGCAAAAAGTGGTGGAAGACGGTAAACAGAGCGAGCTGGAGACCATGTGTCGCGACTGGCCATTCTTCTCTACCCGTCTGGGCATGCTGGAGATGGTCTTCTCGAAAGCTGACCTGTGGCTGGCGGAATACTACGATCAGCGTCTGGTGAAACCTGAGCTGTGGGCGCTGGGCAAAGAGCTGCGCGAACTGCTGGAAGGCGACATCAAGGTGGTGCTGGACATCGCCAACGACTCACACCTGATGGCGGACCTGCCGTGGATTGCCGAGTCTATTCAACTACGTAACATCTACACCGACCCGCTGAACGTCCTGCAGGCAGAGCTGCTGCACCGTTCGCGTCTGGCGGAAGAAGAAGGGAAAGAGCCGGATCCGCGTGTTGAACAGGCGCTGATGGTGACGATTGCGGGCGTTGCGGCGGGTATGCGTAACACCGGCTAATGCTTTACGCCCGGCGGCGCTGCGCTTGCACGGGCCTACGATAAGTAGGCCGGGTAAGCGTCGGCGCCACCCGGCAAAATTCGGTAGTCTCCTTATGCATTCCGATATCACCCAAATTTTGACTGACCTGGTGAACCGCACGTTACCGCTGGGTCAGATTCATTTCTCAGCGCTGGCTGAACAGCACCCCCGGACCTCTCCCTGCCTCGGCATTACCCTTGATACCCCCTGCGAGGCTATGTTTTCTTTTTTTGGACAAATCACGCCTCCCGCGCCTCACCCCCTGAGCATACATTTCGGTAAGCAGCTGCTGACTATCGAGTTACAGCATGACAATACGCTTTTACAGCAGTTCCAGATTGCCCGACGCGGCCCGCGAACGGGGGCTTTTCTTCTTCAAACGCTTACCGAATTACAGATGCAGCCTGAGGAGCAGGACACAGCAAGGCTGGTGGTTTTAAGCTTGCTCAGCCACTGCCGGGATCTGCTTGGCAGCGAAATTCATACCGACAGCCGTAGCCGGGCACTATTCGAAGCCGTTCGGAGCTATATCGAAGAAAATTATGCCTCTTTGTTAACTCGCAAATCCGTGGCACAGGCGTTCTACATCACACCAAACTACCTTTCCCATCTATTCCAGAAAGTCGGCAGCGTCGGATTCAATGAGTATTTAACAAAAACGCGCCTGGAACATGCGCGCCAGCTGCTGAAAGGCTACGATCTCAAAATTAAAGATATCGCCCCACGCTGCGGATTTACGGACAGCAACTACTTTTGCCGTCTCTTTCGCAAGCACACCGAACGTTCCCCTTCCGAATATCGACGTCAGTACCACAGTCAGCTGATCGCCAAAAAATAGCACTGTGATCGCTCTCGCACTTCGTTAAGGACATTACATTTGTCCAGTATTTAGCAAAATTGGCCTGTATCCGCTCTGCCTGCCCACGCCTTATCCTTTATTCAACCTTTCTGACTTAAGGAAAAATAATGGAACTGTACCTGGATACCGCCAACGTGGCGGAAGTTGAACGCCTGGCGCGCATTTTTCCCATAGCGGGCGTCACCACCAATCCGAGCATCATTGCCGCCAGCCGTGAATCCATTTGGGACGTGCTGCCGCGCCTGCAAAAAGCCATCGGGCCAGAAGGCACGCTGTTTGCTCAAACCATGAGCCGCGATGCAGAAGGCATGGTGGAGGAAGCCAAACGTTTAAGTAACGCCATCCCGGAAATTGTGGTGAAAATCCCGGTGACGGCTCAGGGGCTCATCGCGATTAAAGCATTGAAAAAAGAGGGGATAACCACGCTGGGAACCGCCGTTTACAGCGCGGCGCAGGGCTTGCTCGCCGCACTCGCAGGAGCGAAATATGTCGCGCCGTATGTAAACCGCGTTGACGCTCAGGGCGGGGACGGCATTCGCATGGTCCAGGAACTGCAGTCCCTTCTGGAGCTGCACGCGCCGGAAAGCAGGGTGCTGGCCGCCAGCTTCAAAACGCCGCGTCAGGCGCTGGACTGCCTGTTGGCGGGATGCGAGGCAATCACGCTTCCCTTAGACGTAGCGCAACAAATGCTCGGCACGCCAGCGGTAGAGTCAGCCATAGAGAAGTTCGAGCAGGACTGGAAAAACGCGTTTGGTAACCTCAACCTCTAAGGGAGAACTGTTATGGACCGTATCATTCAATCACCGGGAAAATATATCCAGGGCGCTGATGTGCTTACCCGTCTCGGCGACTATCTGAAACCCCTGGCCAATCGCTGGCTGGTTGTCGGCGATAAATTTGTGCTGGGTTTTGCCGAAGAGACCCTGCGTCAGAGTTTTAAAAATGCGGAACTCTATGCCGAAATAGCGCCATTTGGCGGCGAGTGTTCACAAAATGAAATCGATCGGCTGAAAAAACTGGCCGACGGCGCCGACTGCCTGGCAGTCCTGGGCATCGGCGGCGGTAAAACGCTGGATACCGCCAAAGCGCTGGCTCACTTTATGGACGTGCCCGTCGCCATTGCACCGACTATTGCCTCCACCGATGCGCCGTGCAGCGCCCTTTCCGTTATCTACACCGACAGCGGCGAGTTCGATCGCTACCTGATGCTGCCGCACAACCCGAACATGGTCATTGTGGATACCAAAGTGGTAGCAGGTGCGCCGGCACGTCTGCTGGCCGCCGGGATTGGCGATGCGCTGGCGACCTGGTTTGAAGCACGCGCCTGCTCGCGCAGCGGTGCGACCACCATGGCGGGCGGCAAATGCACGCAGGCTGCACTCGCGCTGGCCGAGCTGTGCTACAACACGCTGATTGAAGAGGGTGAAAAGGCCATGCTTGCAGCGGAACAGCATGTAGTAACACCGGCGCTGGAACGCATTATCGAAGCCAACACCTATCTTAGCGGCGTAGGATTTGAAAGCGGCGGACTGGCGGCGGCACACGCTATTCATAACGGTATGACGGCGGTACCGGACGCGCACCACTTCTATCACGGTGAAAAAGTGGCGTTTGGCACGCTGACGCAGCTGGTGCTGGAAAACGCGCCGGTAGAAGAAATAGAGACCGTCGCGGCGCTTTGCCACAGCGTGGGGCTGCCGATTACGCTGGCACAGCTAAATATTAAAGAAGATATTCCGGCCAAAATGCGGCTGATCGCAGAGGCGTCCTGTGCGGAAGGAGAAACCATCCACAATATGCCTGGCGGCGTGTCGCCGGATCAGGTTTACGCGGCGCTGCTGGTGGCTGACCAGTATGGGCAGCGGTTCCTGCAGGAGTGGGAGTAACTGGCATGAATAAAAATCCCCGCATCGGCGGGGATTTTTTTGCCCGTAGGCCGGGTAAGGCGTAGCCGCCACCCGGCACAAGGGTTACTTCACGTCAAACCGGTCCAGATCCATTACCCTCGCCCATGCTGCAACGAAGTCGCGGACAAACTTCTCGTGTGCATCATCACTGGCATAAACCTCGGCCAGCGCGCGCAGCACGGCGTTTGAACCGAAGACCAGATCGGCGCGGGTGGCGGTATATTTCACTTCACCGCTGGCGCGATCGCTTCCGGCAAACAGCTCATTTGATTCGTCGGTCGCCTTCCACTGGGTATTCATGTCCAGCAGGTTCACGAAGAAATCATTGCTCAGCACGCCTTCGCGGTTGGTGAACACGCCGTTCTTACTGCCATCAAAGTTGGCACCCAGCACGCGCAGGCCGCCGATCAGCACCGTCAGCTCCGGTGCGGTCAGCGTCAGCTGTTGGGCTTTATCAATCAGCAGGGATTCCGTCGTGGACACATCCACCTGAGCACGGTAGTTGCGGAAGCCATCAGCAACCGGTTCGAGCAGGTTAAACATCTCGATATCCGTCTGATCCTGACGCGCATCCACGCGTCCCGGCGTAAACGGAACGTTGACGTAAACGCCCGCCGCTTTTGCGGCCTGCTCAACGCCTACCACGCCCGCCAGCACGATAATGTCGGCCAGAGAGGCTTTGTTGGTGGTGCGCTGGATAGCTTCCAGAGCCGGCAGCGCACGAACCGCTGCGGCGTTCACGTCCCAGTCACGCTGAGGGGCAAGCGCCAGACGCGCACCGTTGGCGCCGCCACGCTTATCGCCACCGCGGAAGGTCGATGCCGACGCCCAGGCCACAGAAACCAGCTCGCTCACGGAGAGGCCAGAGGCCGCAATTTCCGCCTTCAGACTTTCAATGTCCTCTTTGGTCGGATTGAATACCGCCTCCGGCAGCGGGTCCTGCCAGATCAGATCTTCTTTCGGCACTTCCGGGCCGAGGTAACGCGATTTTGGTCCCATATCGCGGTGGGTCAGTTTGAACCACGCGCGCGCGAAGGCTTCGTTAAAGGCCTGCGGGTCGTTCAGGAAACGGCGGGAAATCTTTTCGAATTCCGGGTCAAAACGCAGCGTCAGGTCGGTAACCAGCATCGTCGGCTTACGTTTTTTGGACGGGTCGAACGGGTCAGGCATGATTTCCGGCGCATCCACGGCTTCAAACTGAATCGCACCCGCGGGGCTGCGGGTCTGCACCCATTCGAATTTGAACAGGTTCTCGAAGAAGTAGTTGCTCCACTGGGTCGGGGTTTGTGACCAGATGACTTCCAGACCGGAGGTAATAGCATCAGCGCCCACGCCCGTGCCGAGCGTGCTCGCCCAGCCGAGGCCCTGCGCTTCAATCGGTGAGGCTTCCGGGTCAGTACCCACGTGGGTGGCTTCACCCGCGCCGTGGGTTTTGCCGAGGGTATGGCCGCCTGCAATCAGCGCCACGGTCTCTTCGTCGTTCATACCCATGTTGCCAAAGGTGGCGCGAATCGCTGCCGCCGCTGACAGCGGCTCGCCGCTGGCGTTTGGCCCTTCCGGATTGACGTAGATCAGGCCCATTTCGGTGGCAGCCAGCGGACGCTTCGCCAGCGCTTCCGGGTCACGGTGGGTCAGCCAGGCTTTCTCATCACCCCAGTTCACGTCCAGATCCGGTTCCCAAACGTCTTCACGTCCGGCACCAAAACCAAAGGTGCGGAAACCCGAGTTTTCCAGCGCCACGTTACCCGCGAGGATAAACAGGTCAGCCCAGGAAATTTTTTGTCCGTATTTTTTCTTGATTGGCCACAGCAGACGGCGCGCCTTATCCAGGCTTACGTTATCCGGCCAGGAGTTCAGCGGCGCAAAGCGCTGTTGACCGCGTCCAGCCCCACCGCGCCCGTCAACGGAGCGATAGGTACCCGCGCCGTGCCAGGCCATACGGATAAACAGGCCCGCATAGCTGCCCCAGTCGGCAGGCCACCACGGTTGAGAGTCGGTTAAGAGTGCTTTGAGGTCGCCTTTAAGGGCGGAGTAATCAAGTTTGCTGAATTCTTTGCGGTAGTCGAAGTCTTCACCCAGCGGGTTCGAACGATTGGAATGTTGGTTAAGAAGATCGATGCGGAGTTGTTTTGGCCACCAGTCGCGGCTGCCTGTACCTGCGCCCGCGCTGTGATCGACGCCGCCCTGGTGGAACGGGCATTTGCCGACTGATGCCGCTTTATTGGTCTCGTCTGACGTGCTCATCGCTATGCTCCCTTTTACAGTGTTACCGTTACGATATACACCACTAGCAATAAGTTATAGTTGAATTAATCCACAGATTCGATAGCTGATACCTTTTAACTTTTTGCCCTATTAAAAAGCCCTCAATTTAAGAGGGCTTTTGGTGTTTTACGCGGGGCGAACGCCCAGAGTGTGGCAGATGGCGTAGCTCATTTCCGCACGGTTTAGCGTGTAGAAGTGGAAATCTTTCACTCCTTCACGGCTTAAAATTTTCACCATGTCCATCGCGATATTAGCCCCCACCAGCTTGCGGGTTTCCGGGTCATCGTCCAGCCCTTCGTACATTTTGGACATCCACAGCGGAATGCGGACATTGGTCATATCAGCGAATTTCTTCGCCTGCTTGAAGTTAGAGACCGGCAGAATACCTGGGATAATTTCAACGTCGATGCCCGCGGAGACGCAGCGGTCACGGAAGCGCAGATAGCTTTCGACATCGAAGAAGAACTGGGTAATGGCGCGATTCGCGCCGGCGTCCACTTTACGCTTGAGGTTAAGCAGATCGGCCTGGGCGCTTTTCGCTTCCGGATGCACCTCAGGATAAGCGGCAACGGAGATATCAAAATCAGCCACGTCTTTCAGCAGCGCGACCAGATCGGCGGCATACATGTCCGGCTTACCGCTGCCCGGCGGCAGATCACCGCGCAGTGCGACAATATGACGGATGCCGTTATTCCAGTAATCCTGGGCGATAGCCCGTAACTCGTCGCGGGTCGCGTCGATACAGGTGAGGTGCGGCGCCGCTTCCAGACCGGTACGATCTTTGATGCCTTTGATAATGCTGTGCGTACGATCGCGCTCGCCGGAGTTAGCGCCGTAAGTCACGGAAACGAACTTCGGCTTCAGGCTGCTGAGACGATCGATAGAGCTCCACAGGGTTTGCTCCATTTCACTGGTGCGCGGCGGGAAAAATTCAAAAGAGACGTTAATCTGACCGTTTACTTCGGCCAGGCTCTGATTCAGTGCTTCCCGCTGGTTGGCGTGAAAAAAGCTCATACCTTACCTCTATCAATCACATGTCGTTGTCTGTTGTCTTGTGAACTTCTATACGTTTAGACGTCCAGATGTAAAAATGACGGAAAAGCAGAGGGACGTCAACATAAATAATCAACAATAACGGTGAGGTTTGCTCAGACAAGATGAAGAAAGTTCATGATGGGGAGTGAGACATCCCCTGCCCAGGACCTTACTGCCCTTTGGGTAAAGGGGAAAAGACCGCACCAGGCAGTCTTCTCCCTATGGGGTGTACGGTGCGGTTTTAATGCCAGCAGAAGTGATGCACAACCTGAGTAATCAGTTCGCGGGTTGGCTTGATGAAGCGGGTTTCCAGATATTCATCCGGCTGGTGCGCCTGGTTGATGGAGCCGGGGCCAAGGACCAGCGTAGGGCAAAGCGTCTGAATAAACGGCGCTTCGGTGCAGTAGTTCACCACGTCGGTTTTCTCACCGAGCAGCTTTTCCACCACCTCAACCAGCTGATGGTCCGGCGGGCATTCGTAACCCGGGATCGGCGGATGCAGTTCGGAGACAGTCAGGCGGCCCGGCCAGCGCTCGCTCACCGGGGCCAGCGCCTCATTCAGCAGGCCGTCGAGATCGCTGAGGGTCATACCCGGCAGCGGGCGGATGTCCATATGCAGTTCGCAGCAGGCGCATATACGGTTCGAGGCATCGCCGCCGTGCAGGCTGCCGAGGTTCAGGGTCGGATACGGCACGGTGAACGCGTCATAGTGATAGCGCTCTTTCAGATCGTCGCGCAGGGCCATGATGCGCCCGATGGCGTCATGCATCAGCTCAATGGCGTTCACGCCGCGCGCCGGGTCGCTGGAGTGGCCGGACTGGCCGAGCACGCGCACGGCCGTAGAGATATGGCCTTTGTGCGCGCGAATCGGTTGCAACGACGTCGGCTCGCCGATGATCGCGCAATCCGGGCGAATCGACGTGTTTTCAGAGAAGTAGCGCGCGCCAGCCATGCTGGTTTCTTCATCAGCGGTCGCCAGAATGTAGAGCGGTTTTTTCAGCTTCGTCACGTCCACGTCACGCAGCGCGTCGAGGATAAAGGCGAAGAAGCCTTTCATGTCGGCGGTGCCCAAACCGTAGAGCTTGTTGTCATGCTCGGTCAGGGTGAACGGATCGCGCGTCCAGCGGCCATCGTCAAACGGCACGGTGTCGGTATGACCGGCCAGCAGCAGGCCGCCCGCACCGGTTCCGGTGCTGGCGAGCAGGTTAAATTTGTGGCGGGTTCCGGGAACGGGCTGAACCTCAACGTTAAACCCAAGATCGCTAAACCAACCCGCCAGCAGATTGATTAAAGACTCATTGCTCTGATCCAGCGCTTCTTCCGTTGCGCTGATGGACGGTGTGGCAATCAGGGCGCGGTAGATCTCGATAAATGGCGGTAAGTTCATTTTCATTGTTGACACACCTTAGGTCGTGATAGTATCAATATTCATGCAATAAATGTGAATAAAAATACATTAACGTTGAGCATAAAGGAACCCGATGTTGAATACGCTGATTGTAGGCGCTAGCGGTTATGCGGGCGCAGAGCTTGTAAGCTACGTGAATCGCCATCCACATATGACCATAACCGCTTTGACCGTGTCAGCGCAAAGCAATGATGCAGGAAAGTTAATTTCCGATTTGCATCCGCAGCTTAAGGGCCAGGTCGATCTGCCGCTGCAGCCCATGTCTGACATCAGCGAGTTTACCGACGGCGTCGACGTGGTGTTTTTAGCCACCGCGCACGAGGTCAGCCACGACCTGGCGCCGCAGTTCCTGGCGGCTGGCTGCGTGGTCTTCGACCTCTCCGGCGCGTTCCGCGTTAACGACGGCGCGTTCTACGAAAAATATTACGGTTTCACCCATCAGCATCCGGATCTGCTGGAAAAAGCGGTGTACGGCCTGGCGGAGTGGAGCGCAGACAAACTGAAAGAAGCTGACCTGATTGCCGTTCCGGGCTGCTACCCGACTGCAGCGCAGCTTTCCCTGAAGCCGCTGATCGACGCAGGCCTGCTGGATCTGAGCCAGTGGCCAGTGATCAACGCCACCAGCGGCGTGAGCGGTGCAGGCCGCAAGGCGGCGATCTCCAACAGCTTCTGCGAAGTGAGCCTTCAGCCGTATGGCGTGTTTAATCACCGTCATCACCCTGAAATCACGACGCATCTGGGCGCGGACGTCATTTTCACCCCGCACCTGGGCAGCTTCCCGCGTGGGATCCTCGAAACCATCACCTGCCGCCTGAAACCGGGCGTGACCAAAGAGCAGGTGAACGAGGCCTTCACGCAGGCGTATGCGGACAAACCGCTGGTGCGCCTGTACGACAAAGTCGTGCCGGCGCTGAAAAACGTGGTCGGTCTGCCGTTCTGCGATATCGGCTTTGCCGTTCAGGGTGAGCATCTCATCGTGGTGGCCGCAGAAGATAACTTACTGAAAGGCGCTGCCGCACAGGCAATGCAGTGTGCAAATATTCGTTTCGGTTTCCCGGAAACGCAGGCTCTTATTTAAGGTGTGATGATGAACCCATTAATTATCAAACTCGGTGGTGTACTGCTGGATAGCGAAGAAGCGCTGGAGCGTCTGTTTACCGCGCTGGTGAACTATCGCGAGTCACATCAACGCCCGCTGGTGATTGTACACGGCGGCGGCTGCGTGGTGGATGAGCTGATGAAAGGGCTCAACCTGCCGGTGAAAAAGAAAAACGGCCTGCGCGTGACGCCTGCTGACCAGATTGACATCATTACCGGCGCGCTGGCGGGTACGGCGAACAAAACGCTGCTGGCGTGGGCGAAGAAACACCACATCGCGTCCGTTGGCCTCTATCTGGGCGATGGCGACAGCGTAAAAGTGACCCAGCTCGACGAAGAGCTCGGCCACGTTGGACTGGCGCAGCCTGGTTCGCCTAAGCTGATTAATACGCTGCTGGAAGGGGGTTTCCTGCCGGTGGTGAGCTCAATCGGCGTGACCGAAGAGGGCGAGCTGATGAACGTCAACGCTGACCAGGCAGCAACCGCGCTCGCGGCAACGCTGGGCGCGGATCTGATCCTTCTCTCCGACGTGAGCGGCATTCTGGACGGAAAAGGCCAGCGCATCGCAGAAATGACGGCAGAGAAAGCCGAGCAGCTGATTGCGCAGGGCATCATCACCGACGGCATGATCGTCAAAGTGAACGCCGCGCTGGATGCCGCGCGCACGCTGGGCCGCCCGGTGGATATCGCCTCCTGGCGTCACGCGGAACAACTGCCTGCGCTGTTCAACGGTACGCCGATTGGCACGCGTATTCTGGCGTAATCGATTTAACGTTTTGTAGGCCCGGTAAGCGCAGCGCCACCGGGCAATGAAATTCAAAGATATTAAGGAAGCATGTTATGGCACTTTGGGGTGGGCGTTTTACACAGGCAGCGGATCAGCGGTTCAAACAGTTCAACGACTCTTTGCGCTTCGACTACCGCCTGGCCGAACAGGATATTGTCGGCTCTGTGGCCTGGTCCAAAGCGCTGGTGACGGTGGGCGTACTGACCGCAGACGAACAATTACAGCTGGAAGAAGCGCTGAATAATCTGCTGGAAGAGGTGCGTCTTAACCCGCAGCAGATCCTCGAAAGCGATGCTGAAGATATTCACAGCTGGGTGGAAGGCAAACTTATCGACAAGGTCGGCCAGCTGGGCAAAAAGCTGCACACCGGACGCAGCCGTAACGACCAGGTCGCCACCGATCTGAAGCTATGGTGTAAAGATACCGTTGGCGAACTGCTGGCGGCTAATCGTCAGCTGCAGAGCGCACTGGTGGAGACCGCGCAGAACAACCAGGACGCGGTGATGCCGGGATATACCCACCTGCAGCGCGCCCAGCCGGTGACCTTTGCGCACTGGTGTCTGGCCTACGTCGAGATGCTGGCGCGTGATGAAAGCCGTCTGCATGACACCCTTAAACGTCTGGACGTCAGCCCGCTGGGCAGCGGCGCGCTGGCCGGAACCGCTTACGAAATCGACCGTGAACAGCTGGCAGGCTGGCTGGGCTTTGCCTCCGCCACCCGTAACAGCCTGGACAGCGTGTCTGACCGCGACCACGTGCTGGAGCTGCTCTCCAATGCCTCGATCGGGATGGTGCACCTGTCGCGCTTTGCCGAGGACCTGATCTTCTTTAACTCTGGCGAAGCGGGCTTCGTCGAGCTGTCCGACCGCGTGACCTCAGGCTCATCCCTGATGCCGCAGAAGAAAAACCCGGACGCGCTGGAGCTAATTCGCGGTAAATGTGGCCGCGTGCAGGGCGCGCTGACCGGCATGATGATGACCCTGAAAGGGCTGCCTCTGGCGTATAACAAAGACATGCAGGAAGACAAAGAAGGACTGTTCGACGCGCTCGACACCTGGCTGGACTGTCTGCATATGGGCGCGCTGGTGCTGGACGGCATTCAGGTGAAACGTCCACGGTGCCAGGAAGCGGCGCAGCAGGGCTATGCGAACTCTACCGAGCTGGCGGATTATCTGGTGGCGAAAGGCGTACCTTTCCGTGAAGCGCACCATATTGTGGGTGAAGCGGTAGTGGAAGCTATTCGTCAGGGTAAACCGCTGGAAGATCTGGCGCTGGCCGACCTGCAGAAGTTCAGCGCGGTTATCGGGGATGATGTGTATCCGATTCTTGCGCTGCAGTCTTGCCTGGATAAGCGTGCCGCGAAAGGCGGCGTGTCGCCTAAGCAGGTGGCACAGGCGATAGCGGATGCGAAAAACCGTTTGGTTTAATCTGTCCTGACTGGAGCCCTCTCCCACCGTGCGGGGAGAGGGCCAGGGTGACGAGTTACAGCAGCTTAGCCAGACGGTTGATGTCGGACTGAATTGCTCCAGCGGTAACATCGCGGCCCGCGCCAGGACCGCGGATCACCAGCGGGTTATCGCGGTACCAGCGGCTTTCGATGGCGAAGACGTTATCACACGGCAGCAGCGCCGCCAGAGGATGCTCAGGACGCACCGCCTCGACGCCGACCCGCGCCTTTCCGTTGGCCTCAAAACGCGCCACATAGCGCAGTACCAGCCCCATCTCGTTCGCCGCTTCCAGACGCTGTACCATCTGCTCGTTAAGCTCTTCACCATTTTCAAAGAAATGGTCCACAGAACCTTCTTCACAGCCGGCTGGCACCAGTGATTCGACGCGTACGGAATCCGGTTCGATGTCGTAGCCGGCTTCACGCGCCAGGATTACCAGCTTACGCATCACGTCTTTACCGGAAAGGTCAACGCGCGGATCGGGTTCCGTTAAGCCCTGCTGCCACGCCTGATCCACCAGGTCGGTGAACGGTACGGTGCCGTCAAACTGCAGGAACAGCCAGGAGAGCGTGCCGGAGAAGATACCGCTCAGCGCCAGAATGCTGTCGCCGCTTTCAATCAGGTCACGCACGGTGTGGTTAACCGGCAGGCCCGCGCCCACGGTGGCGTTATACAGCCAGTGACGGCCAGTTTTTTCAAACGCGTCGTGGATCTGACGGTATTTATCGGTGCTGCTCGCCCCCGCCAGCTTGTTGGCGCTGATGACGTGGAAACCGTGGCTGGCGAAATCAAGGTACTGATCGGCAAGCTGTTCGCTGGCGGTAACGTCCAGCACCACCAGATCGTCATACGGGTGCGCGCGCATCCACAGGAACAGCGACTCTTCATCCTGCTCAACCGCTTCATCGTTAAAGAAGGCAAGCGCGCGGCTGGCGTCCAGCCCTTCGTAGTTCAGCAGGCTGCGACGACTGTCTACCACGCCCGCAAGAATAAATTCAAACCCGGTACGCGCCGAGAGCGTCACCTGTTCGCGGGCAAACAGCTCAAGCCAGCGGGAACCGATATTACCTTTCCCGAACAGCACCAGGCCGATGCGTTTTTCCGCGCGGAACAGGGAGGTATGCAGACCCTGAATCAGGCTTTCGGTTGGCCCTTTGCGCAGAACGGCAACCAGGCTGATGCCCTCTTCCGACTGCCAGGTGAACTCCACTGGCTGGCCTTTCAGCTGCTGCCAGAAGCGGTGGCAGTGCAGCGGGTTACGGGTGACGCCCGCGCCCACCATCGCCACCAGAGCCAGCCCCTGACGCAGGCGAAGTTCGCCCGGCAGGCCTGCTTCATCCAGAATTTTCAGCGCGCTGTCCGCCACTTCTGCGGTATAGCAGAACTGCAGCAGCTGGCGGTCATTGTGAACACCCACGGCCAGCGGACGCACCTGAGCACGTTTCAGGATCGTGTCGATCTCTTTATGCGCCAGCTTGAAGTCCTGCCCCGCAGGCACCTGGAACTCAATCAGGCAGATGTCGTCATGACTGGTGACAATACGTGCCCCGGTACCGGACGCCAGCACGCGCTCAATGCGCGTGGAGCCTTGATCCGGGGTGTAACTGCAGCGCAGCTGGAGGTCGATATCGCTGCCGGAAACCGGCTGCAGCGTGCGCGCGTGCAGTACCGGCGCAGCCAGACGCGCCAGTTCACTGGCTTCATCCAGGCGCAGCAGCGGCAGCAGGCAGGCATCCTTAACTTTACGCGGGTCCGCGCTGTAAACACCGGCCACGTCGCTCCAGATGGTGACGCGGGACACGCCCGCCAGGGCACCAATCTGCGTTGCCGAGTAGTCCGATCCGTTACGGCCCAGCAGCACGGTTTCGCCCGCGTTGCTGCGGCTGATAAAGCCGGTGACGACAATACGTTTGCCCGGGTGCTGCACCAGCAGCTGTTGCAGCAGCGGGTAGGACAACCCTTCATCCACCTGCGGCTGCGCGGCGCGTTCGGCGCGCAGGAAATCACGCGCGTCGAGCCAGGCCGCTTCCACGCCCAGGTGTTGCAGCACGGCGGCCATCAGGCGTGCGGACCACACTTCACCGTGGCCCACCACTTCGGCATACACCGCATCGGTAATACCGCTGTCCAGCAGGGCAGCCAGACGCTCAAGGTCATGGGTGAAGGCACCGATCAGCCCGTCCGCCACGTCCGCAGGCAGCAGGCCGGCAATCAGCTCGCTCTGGTAACGACGTAAGGACTGTTGCACCTGATGCGCAGAAAGGCGATCGGTCTGGCTCAGTTTCAGCCAGCTAATCAACTGGTTGGTGGTGCTGCCCGCTGCCGAGACAACCATCATGTCACCCGGCTGTGAATATTCCGTCATGATCCCTGCAACGCGCAGGTAACATTTCACATCAGCAAGACTACTACCACCAAACTTGTGCAGCTGACGACCCTTCGCCCCTGCCTGCGCTATCACACTCATGATTACCCCTTGGCTGCGATCCGGAAGCCATTTTCCAGATCGGCAATTAAATCTTCAGAATCTTCAATGCCGGTTGAGATACGCAGCAGCGTCTCAGAAATCCCGGCGGCGGCACGTGCTTCCGGTGCCATACCTGCGTGCGTCATGGTTGCGGCGTGGGAGATCAAGCTTTCAACCCCACCTAAGGATTCCGCCAGCGTAAACAATGACAGCCCGCTCAGGAAGCGACGCAGCGTTTGCTCGTCACCGTCCAGTTCAAAACTTAACATCGCGCCAAACCCTTTCTGCTGGCGCGCGGCAATCTCGTGCCCCTGATTTTCCGGCAGCGACGGGTGATAAAGCTTTTTCACCAGCGGCTGGGTTTTCAGGAAATCGACAATCGCCTGGGCATTGCGCTGCGCCACGTCCATGCGCGGCGAAAGCGTGCGGATGCCGCGCAACAGCAGATAGCTGTCGAAGGCGCCCGCGGTGACGCCAATGTTATTGGCCCACCATGCCAGTTCGGTGACAACATCCGGATCTTTGGCAATTACCACGCCTGCCACTACGTCAGAATGGCCGTTCAGATATTTAGTGCATGAATGCAATACCAGATCGGCACCCAGTGCGAGTGGGTTCTGAAGGGCCGGACTGAGGAACGTATTATCCACTACACTTATCGCTCCCGCATCCCTTGCGAGCTGACAAATTTTCGCAATATCGACAACGCGCAACAATGGATTGCTTGGACTTTCCACCAGAACCAGCTTTGGTTTCTCTGCCAGAGCCTGTTTCAGCGCCTGTTCGTCGTTTTGATCGACAAACAGCACGCGATAGCAGCCGCGTTTTGCCAGGCTATCAAACAGGCGATAGCTGCCGCCGTAGCAATCGTGTGGGGCAACCAGCAGATCGCCCGGTTTCAGGAACACGGTGGTCACCAGGTGAATGGCGGACATCCCGGTATTGGTTAATACAGCCCCTGCGCCCCCTTCCAGTTCCGCAAGCGCGCGCTGGGTCACGTCACGCGTAGGGTTGCCACGACGCGAGTAATCATGCGCGCGGGGTTCATTAAATCCGGTGAAGTTGTAGGTACTGGAAAGATGAATCGGCGGGACAACGCAGCCGTACTGCTCGTCATCATTTAATCCGCTACGCACTGCAATAGTGGCCTGTTTACGCGTCATGGTGAGGGCTTCCTGGCGAATGAGGTGAAAAGTCAGGCACCAGAGTAAACATTGAAAGTATGGACGTCAATACATCTGGACATCTAAACTTCTTTGCGTATAGATTGAGCAATGCGCAAATAGCCGTTAAAATTATATGCTTTAGTGCACGCTGCAGCGGCAATATCCGTGCCACGGTATCGTCTCTACGGTAAACTAGACAAGATTGCGGTTCAAAACGGGTGGTTACAGGTTTTGCACCTTTAGATAAATGACTGAGAGGATTAAAGGTATCTCATGGCTGAATGGAGCGGCGAATATATCAGCCCATACGCTGAGCACGGTAAGAAGAGTGAGCAAGTAAAGAAAATTACGGTTTCCATTCCTCTGAAGGTGTTGAAGATCCTCACCGATGAACGTACGCGTCGTCAGGTGAACAACCTGCGCCACGCGACCAACAGCGAACTGCTGTGCGAAGCGTTTCTGCATGCGTTTACCGGTCAACCGTTGCCGAACGATGAAGATCTGCGCAAAGAGCGTAGTGATGAAATCCCGGAAGAGGCGAAGGTGATCATGCGTGAACTGGGTATTGACCCGGAGACGTGGGAATACTGAGAAGCGGATACAAAAAAGGCACCTTGCGGTGCCTTTTTTTCGGGAAACTTATTTAGCGCCCGGGATGCTGAAACGCTTGTTGAAGCGGTCAACACGGCCACCGGTTGCAACATCACGCTGCTTACCAGTGTAGAACGGGTGGCATTTGCCGCACACGTCCAGGTTCAGATCGTGACCCACGGTAGAGCGGATCTGGATAGAGTTACCGCAAGAACAGTTTGCAGTAATCATTTCGTATTTCGGGTGAATATCTTTTTTCATGGGAGAACCTCAGTTAAGGCCGCGTCGCTCTTCCAGCCCTAACGCCAGACACCACGCGATGTTGATTGTAAGTTCTTTGGCGTAAAGTACACCAAAGGCGGCGAATCATACAGAATTTGACCAACGTATGCAAACTGATCCGCACGCCGCTTTTACTAATGTGTATACTAACGCGCCACTTTTCAAGTCAGGAAGATTCGATGCCCGTCGCTCACGTTGCCCTGCCCGTTCCGCTTCCCCGCACCTTTGACTATCTGCTGCCCTACAGCATGAGCGCCAAAGCGGGCTGCCGCGTGACCGTGCCGTTTGGCAAACAGCAGCGCGTGGGGATCGTCGTATCCGTCAGCGATAAAAGCGAGCTACCGCTTAATGAGCTGAAATCAGTCGTTGAGGTGCTGGACAGCGAGCCGGTTTACTCCACCAGCATATGGCGACTGCTGCTGTGGGCGGCGGATTATTATCATCACCCGATCGGCGACGTCCTGTTCCACGCTCTGCCAATTATGCTGCGTCAGGGCAAGAGCGCCAGCCATGCGCCAATGTGGTACTGGTTTGCCACGGAGGAAGGCCAGGCCGTCGACATCAACAATCTGAAGCGCTCGCAGAAGCAGCAGCAGGCGCTGGCGGCGCTGCGTCAGGGGAAAATCTGGCGGCATCAGGTCGACGAGCTTGAGGTCAGCGAAACGGCGCTACAGGCATTAAGAAAGAAAGGGCTAAGCGAACTGGCCAGCGAAGCGCCTGCTCTGAACGACTGGCGGGAGAGTTTCTCCGTTTCAGGGGATCGCCTGCGTCTGAATACCGAACAGGCCACCGCGGTAGGCGCGATTCATAGCGCCTCCGATCGTTTCTCTGCCTGGCTGCTGGCGGGGGTCACCGGTTCCGGCAAGACCGAAGTCTACCTGAGCGTGCTGGAAAACGTGCTCGCTCAGGGGAAACAGGCGCTGGTGATGGTGCCGGAAATTGGCCTGACGCCGCAAACCATCGCCCGATTTCGCGAACGCTTTAACGCGCCGGTTGAGGTGCTGCACTCCGGCCTGAACGACAGCGAACGCCTCAGCGCCTGGCTGAAAGCGAAAAACGGCGAAGCGGCGATTGTGATCGGCACCCGTTCATCGCTGTTTACGCCGTTTAAAAATCTTGGCGTTATCGTGATCGACGAAGAGCACGACAGCTCCTATAAACAGCAGGAAGGCTGGCGCTACCATGCCCGCGATCTGGCGGTCTATCGCGCGCACAGCGAGCAAATTCCCATTATTCTGGGTTCCGCCACGCCAGCGCTCGAAACGCTGCACAACGTGCGCCAGCGTAAATACCACATGCTTCGCCTGACGCGTCGGGCGGGGAATGCTCGTCCGGCCATTCAGCACGTGCTGGATCTGAAAGGTCAGCAGGTTCAGGCCGGGCTTGCGCCTGCACTGATTACCCGCATGCGCCAGCACCTGCAGGCGGGGAATCAGGTCATTCTGTTTCTGAACCGCCGCGGATTCGCCCCCGCCCTCCTGTGCCACGACTGCGGCTGGATTGCCGAATGCCCGCGCTGCGACCACTACTATACCTTCCACCAGGCCCAGCGGCATTTGCGCTGCCACCACTGTGACAGCCAGCGTCCGGTGCCGCGCCAGTGCCCGTCATGTGGTTCAACGCATATCGTGCCGGTCGGTCTGGGAACGGAACAGCTGGAACAGGCGCTTGGGCCCTTCTTCCCGGACTTGCCTATTTCGCGTATTGACCGGGACACCACCAGCCGCAAAGGCGCGCTTGAGCAGCAGCTGGCGGAAGTGCATCGCGGCGGCGCGCGCATCCTGATTGGTACCCAGATGCTGGCTAAAGGTCACCATTTTCCGGACGTGACGCTGGTCGCCCTGCTGGACGTGGACGGCGCGCTGTTCTCGGCAGATTTTCGTTCAGCCGAGCGCTTCGCCCAGCTTTATACCCAGGTAGCCGGACGTGCAGGACGCGCCGGTAAACAAGGCGAAGTGGTGTTGCAAACGCACCACCCGGAGCACCCGCTGCTGCAAACCTTGTTGCACAAAGGCTATGACGCCTTTGCCGAGCAGGCGCTGGCCGAGCGCCAGACTATGCAGCTACCGCCGTGGACCAGTCACGTCATCATCCGCGCGGAAGATCATAACAACCAGCAGGCGCCACTTTTCCTGCAGCAGCTGAGAAACCTTCTGCAGGCCAGCCCGCTGGTGGATAATCAGCTGTGGATTTTGGGCCCGGTGCCCGCCCTCGCGCCAAAACGCGGCGGCCGTTTCCGATGGCAGATTTTGCTCCAGCACCCTTCGCGTATTCGTCTTCAGCATATCGTCAGCGGCGCGCTGGTGCTGATTAACACCCTGCCCGAAGCGCGAAAAGTGAAGTGGGTGCTGGACGTCGACCCCATCGAAGGCTGAAGCTGGATCGAAAAATTTAACTCTCCTCACATTTTTTATGAAAATTCTGTAACCGATTCCATTAACAATCTGTAAAAATGGTGATGTCAGAAGTTCGGTGTTCAGGCGAGGAGAAGACGTTGAAGTCCAGGAAAGAGGTTGCACCGGCGACCATGAAAGACGTTGCCCAGAAAGCACAAGTCTCTACGGCAACGGTATCCCGCGCATTAATGAACCCGGATAAAGTCTCCCAGGCGACCCGTAACCGGGTGGAGCAGGCTGCGCTGGAAGTGGGCTATTTCCCACAGGCGATGGGGCGTAACGTTAAACGCAACGAGTCGCGCACCATTCTGGTGATTGTGCCGGACATCTGTGACCCCTTCTTCAGCGAGATTATCCGCGGTATTGAAGTCACCGCGGCGGAACAAGGTTACCTGGTGCTGATTGGTGACTGTGCTCATCAGAATCAGCAGGAAAAAACCTTCATCGACCTTATTATCACCAAGCAGATCGACGGCATGCTTTTGCTTGGCTCTCGTCTGCCGTTTGATGCCAGCATTGAAGAGCAGCGTAATTTACCGCCGATGGTCATGGCCAACGAGTTTGCGCCAGAGCTGGAGCTGCCGACGGTCCATATCGATAACCTCACCGCCGCGTTCAACGCCGTAAATTATCTCCAGGAGCTGGGGCATAAGCGTATTGGCTGCATCGCCGGACCGGAAGAGATGCCGCTGTGTCACTACCGTCTGCAGGGCTACGTTCAGGCGCTGCGCCGTACCGGCGTTACCGTCGATCCGCACTACATTGCGCGCGGTGATTTTACCTTCGCTGCAGGTGGACAGGCGCTGGAGAAACTTCTGGACCTGCCTGAGCCGCCAACCGCCGTATTTTGTCACAGCGACGTGATGGCGCTGGGCGCATTATCGTATGCCAAACGCCGCGGTCTTCGCATACCGAAAGATTTATCGATCATCGGATTCGACAATATTTCGCTTTCGGAATTTTGCGATCCGCCGCTCTCAACGGTCGCTCAGCCGCGCTACCAAATCGGCCGCGAAGCGATGCTTCTTCTGCTGGATCAGCTTCACGGTCAAACAGTTAGCAGCGGCTCGCGGTTGCTGGACTGTGAACTGATCGTCCGCGGCACTACCCAGGCATTGACTTAAAGTAAACGTCTTTCGGATACCCTTATCTGGTCAAAGCCCCGCCGCTTAAGTAACATGGCGGACTGACGAACGAATAAATACAGCGAAACGATAGTGGCACAACGAGATTATGTACGTCGCGGCCAGCCGGCACCTTCGCGACGCAAAAAGAGTAGCTCAAGGAAAAAGCAACGTAACCTGCCTGCTGTCTCGCCAGCAATGGTCGCTATTGCTGCGGCTGTAGTCGTCGCCTTTATTGGTGGCCTGTACTTCATCACGCACCATAAAAAAGAAGAGTCTGAGGCGCTTCAGGCCAGTAAAGTTGCCGGAAATGGCCTTCCTCCGAAGCCTGAAGAGCGCTGGCGCTATATCAAAGAGCTGGAAAGCCGTCAGCCTGGGGTACGTGCGCCAACTGAACCTTCTGCGGGTGGTGAAGTGCAGAATGCGAATCAGCTAACGGATGAACAGCGTCAGCTGCTGGCACAAATGCAGGCCGATATGCGCCAGCAACCTACGCAGCTGAACGAAGTGCCGTGGAATGAGCAGACCCCGGCACAGCGCCAGCAAACGCTGCAGCGACGTCAGGCGCAACAGCAGATCCAGCAGCAACAGCAGCAGTGGGCACAAACCCAGCCGGTGCAGCAGCCTAAGGCACAGCCGCGGGTAACGGAACAGCCGTATCAGCAGCCGACGCGTACGGTGCAGTCTCAGCCTGTCCAGCAGCAGCCGAAAACTCAGCCGCAGAAACAGGCGGCTCAGCCTTATCAGGATCTGCTTCAGACGCCAGCGCATACCACCGCGCAGCAGCCGAAAACTCAGCAGGCTGCGCCGGTGACCAAAGAGACCGAAGCGCCGAAGCAGACGGCTGAGAAAAAAGACGAACGCCGCTGGATGGTGCAGTGCGGTTCGTTCAAAGGCGCGGAGCAGGCGGAAACGGTGCGTGCGCAGCTGGCCTTCGAAGGGTTTGATTCGCGTATTACCACCAATAACGGCTGGAATCGCGTGGTGATTGGGCCGGTGAAAGGCAAAGAAAATGCCGATGGCACCATTTCGCGTTTGAAAATCGCCGGTCACACAAACTGCATTCGACTCGCCTCCGGGGGTTGAAACCCCCAAAATCCCCCCCATCTATCATTTAATTCAGCCCTGAGCACAGGCTCAGGGCTTCTGTTTCCCGATTCTGTAACCAGGGGGTCTGCTCGTGACAACAATAGTAAGTGTACGCCGTAACGGCCATGTGGTAATCGCCGGTGATGGCCAGGCCACGCTGGGTAATACCGTCATGAAAGGCAACGTGAAGAAAGTACGCCGTCTCTACAACGACAAAGTGATCGCCGGTTTTGCAGGCGGCACGGCGGATGCCTTCACGCTGTTTGAACTGTTTGAACGCAAACTGGAAATGCACCAGGGTCATCTGGTGAAAGCTGCCGTTGAGCTGGCAAAAGACTGGCGTACCGACCGCATGCTGCGCAAGCTCGAAGCGCTGCTGGCCGTGGCCGATGAAACCGCTTCGCTTATCATCACCGGTAACGGTGACGTGATTCAGCCGGAAAATGACCTGATTGCCATCGGCTCTGGCGGCCCGTATGCCCAGGCTGCAGCCCGCGCGCTGTTGGAAAATACCGACATGAACGCGCGTGATATCGCGGTGAAGGCGTTGGATATTGCAGGTGATATCTGCATCTATACCAACCACAATCACACCATCGAAGAATTGACCTCCAAAGCGTAAGGATCTCCCATGTCTGAAATGACCCCACGCGAAATTGTCAGCGAACTGAACAAACACATTATCGGCCAGGATAACGCCAAGCGCTCCGTGGCTATCGCTCTGCGTAACCGCTGGCGTCGTATGCAGCTTGACGAAGAGCTGCGCCACGAAGTGACGCCAAAAAACATTCTGATGATCGGCCCGACCGGGGTCGGTAAAACCGAAATCGCCCGTCGTCTGGCGAAGCTGGCTAACGCGCCGTTCATCAAAGTTGAAGCCACCAAGTTCACCGAAGTGGGCTACGTGGGTAAAGAAGTGGACTCCATCATCCGCGATCTGACCGACTCGGCGATCAAGATGGTGCGCGTCCAGGCGATCGAGAAAAACCGCTATCGCGCGGAAGAGATGGCCGAAGAGCGCATTCTCGACGTGCTGATCCCACCGGCAAAAAACAACTGGGGCCAGGCAGAACAGCAGGCAGAACCGTCTGCTGCACGTCAGGCGTTCCGCAAAAAACTGCGCGAAGGCCAGCTGGATGACAAAGAGATTGAGATCGATCTCGCTGCCGCGCCAATGGGTGTGGAAATCATGGCACCTCCGGGCATGGAAGAGATGACCAGTCAGCTCCAGTCCATGTTCCAGAACCTGGGCGGACAGAAGCAGAAAGCGCGTAAGCTGAAAATTAAAGACGCGATGAAGCTGCTGATTGAAGAAGAAGCGGCGAAGCTGGTGAACCCGGAAGAGCTGAAGCAGGATGCTATCGACGCGGTTGAGCAGCACGGTATCGTGTTTATCGACGAAATCGACAAAATTTGTAAGCGCGGCGGCAACAGCTCCGGCCCGGATGTGTCCCGCGAAGGCGTTCAGCGCGACCTGCTGCCGCTGGTAGAAGGCTGCACCGTCTCCACCAAGCACGGCATGGTGAAAACGGACCACATCCTGTTTATCGCATCAGGTGCCTTCCAGGTTGCCAGCCCGTCGGATCTGATCCCGGAGCTGCAGGGCCGTCTGCCTATCCGCGTTGAGCTGCAGGCGCTGACCACCGAAGATTTCGAACGTATCCTGACCGAGCCAAACGCCTCTGCTACCGTACAGTACAAAGCGCTGATGGCGACCGAAGGCGTGAACCTCGAGTTCACCGAAGACGGTATCAAACGTATTGCCCAGGCCGCATGGCAGGTGAACGAAACCACCGAAAACATCGGTGCGCGTCGTCTGCATACCGTGCTGGAACGCCTGGTCGAAGATATCTCTTATGACGCGAGCGACCTGAACGGTCAAACCGTTACCATTGACGCAGAATATGTGAGTAAACATCTGGATGCGTTAGTGGCAGATGAAGATCTGAGCCGTTTTATCCTATAATCGCGGTTACTGGATTCTCATCACGTTTAATGGGGGCTAATGCCCCCATTTTTATTGGCTAAATACTTATGACTGACATCAGCCGTACGCAGGCGTGGCTCGAAAGTCTGCGCCCTAAAACACTTCCTCTGGCCTTTGCCGCGATTATCGTCGGCACCGCCCTTGCCTGGTGGCAGGGTTATTTCGATCCGCTGGTTGCCGCGCTGGCACTGATTACCGCCGGCCTGCTGCAAATCCTCTCCAATCTCGCCAACGACTACGGCGACGCGGTAAAGGGCAGCGACAAGCCTGACCGCATAGGGCCACTGCGCGGAATGCAGAAAGGGCTGATTACCCAGGCGCAGATGAAACGCGCGCTGATTATCACCGTGGTGCTGATCTGCGTTTCCGGACTGGCGCTGGTAACGGTGGCGTCTAAAACCGCCAGCGATTTTATTGGTTTCCTGGTGCTGGGTTTATTAGCCATTATCGCGGCCATCACCTACACCGTCGGCACGCGTCCTTACGGCTATATTGGACTCGGGGATATCTCCGTACTGGTGTTCTTCGGCTGGCTGAGCGTGATGGGAAGCTGGTACCTGCAGGCGCATACGGTGATCCCTGCCCTGTTCCTGCCGGCGACCGCTTGCGGTCTGCTGGCGACAGCTGTGCTCAACATCAACAACCTGCGCGACATCGACAGCGATCGCGAGAACGGCAAAAATACCCTGGCGGTTCGTCTGGGGCCGGTTAATGCCCGCCGCTATCACGCCTGTCTGCTCATTGGCGCGCTGGTTTGCCTGGCGCTGTTTAACCTGATTTCCTTACAGAGCCTGTGGGGCTGGCTGTTTGTGCTTGCCGCGCCGCTGCTGATTAAGCAGGCCCGCTTTGTGATGCGTGAACTCAGCCCGTCCGCCATGCCGCCGATGCTGGAACGTACTGTAAAAGGCGCGTTGCTGACTAACCTGTTGTTCGTCATCGGGATTGTTTTAAGCCAGACGCTGCGTTAGCTGACAAATATCAATTAACAATTGATGATTTTGCCAACAACGCATTTCGCACGATATACTGAACACATTCGCAGCAACTGAGCGTTAAACCTATGAAATACGATACCTCCGAGCTTTGTGACATCTACCAGGAAGATGTCAACGTCGTTGAACCGCTGTTCTCCAACTTTGGTGGGCGGTCATCATTTGGCGGTCAAATCGTCACGGTGAAATGTTTCGAGGACAACGGGTTGCTGTACGATCTGCTCGAACAGAACGGCCGCGGCCGCGTTCTTGTGGTCGACGGCGGCGGTTCCGTGCGCCGGGCATTAATTGATGCTGAACTGGCCGGCATTGCCGTCCAGAACGAGTGGGAAGGCCTTGTGGTGTACGGTTCCGTGCGCCAGGTGGACGATCTGGAAGACCTGGATATCGGGATTCAGGCCATCGCGGCCATACCGGTAGGGGCGGCGGGTGACGGCATCGGCGAAAGCGACGTGCGCGTCAATTTCGGGGGCGTGACCTTCTTCTCCGGGGATCATCTCTACGCCGATAATACCGGCATTATCCTTTCCGAAGATCCGCTGGATATCGAGTAATTAAACCGTCAGCGTGAACCATAAAAAAACCGCCAACAGCAATGTGGCGGTTTTTTTGTCCCTCGGGATTCGCGGTCCGTTGGGGAGTTTTGCAACCTTTAACCAGGATTTTTATCTTACCCTGGTTCAAATCTCAGGTAACCCCATCGACCCTTTATAAATTCCTAATTTCCTTTGAAAACCTTAACTACGCTACTGTTGCTCATTATGATGCATCGTCCCTTTCCGCCATCTCGCACATGGGCATCGGTCCAGAGAAAGGTGTATTAACAACCGTAAAGCAACCTTTAACCGGGCTTGTGTCCACCGACTTATCACCGGTGGTGAACGGTGGAGCGGTTAGCTGCAGGGACCGCATAATGAAACGCTATTTATGTATCGCGTTCATTGTCGCCAGCGTACTCGTTGTAAAGAGTGATGAACCGAATGTGTTCGTTACTTTTGCTATGACAGCGCAGGACAAGTAGCGTTAAGGCCGCCTCTGGCGGCCTTTTTTATGGTTGGATGTCAGTTAGCAAGAACCATAAAAAAGCCGGGTGGCGGCATCGCCTTACCCGGCCTGTTCAGTTCATCCCAGTGGGGATCAGACTTCTTCCATACGTCCCAGCAGCGCCTGCAGGCGATCCTGCCAGCCGTTCTGCTGTTCGCGCAGCTGGTTGTTTTCGCGCTCCAGTTCTTCGCGGCCGTGCTGCGCGTTCTGAACTTCCTGCGCCAGGCTGTTGTTCTTCTCTTTCAGCTCTTCAATTTCCATCTGCAGCAGGGTGATGGTGTCAATCGCCTGCTGTACTTTCGATTCCAGTTTCTCAAACACTTCTAAAGACATGATGCTACCTCTCCTGAATTGCAAGGCGACGCTTTAACATAAACGCGCACGACATATACCGTCGATTGTATGGAGCGCGGCGCTCTGTGTCCAGCGACACACCGCGCAGATCGCGGTTTGCAACACTTTTAGGTCTGGTCCTGGTGTGTTCGCGTCATATACCCCTAAATTGTTAGCTGATTCGTTAATGAAATGATTCAGCTCACATTCCGGCACTGATCCTGTACTGCTGCAAAGATGTGCTTTATGGCGCGAAAACGCTCATTTTATTGACGCAGACCACACATTTCGATTTCGATATTTCTCGTTTTTGCTCGTTAACGATAAATTAACACTATGTCTACAGGGCATCGTGGCTGTCACGGGCGGTCATGCTAACAATAAACATCAATTTCTTCAGGATTCCGATTATGAGTCAGACATCAACCTTAAAAGGCCAGTGCATTGCCGAGTTCCTTGGTACCGGGTTGTTGATATTCTTCGGAGTGGGCTGTGTCGCTGCACTGAAAGTGGCGGGTGCCAGTTTTGGTCAGTGGGAAATCAGTATCATCTGGGGTCTGGGCGTGGCGATGGCCATCTACCTGACAGCAGGGGTTTCTGGTGCACATCTTAACCCGGCGGTGACAATCGCACTGTGGCTGTTCGCGTGCTTCGACGGACGCAAAGTAGTTCCTTTCATTCTTTCTCAGTTTGCCGGCGCGTTTTGCGCAGCGGCGTTAGTTTACGGGCTTTATTACAATCTTTTCATCGACTTCGAACAGACGCATCATATGGTACGCGGCAGCGTCGAAAGTCTGGATCTGGCAGGCATCTTCTCAACCTACCCTAACCCGCACATCAATTTTGTGCAGGCGTTCGCAGTTGAAATGGTGATTACCGCTATTCTGATGGGCGTTATCCTGGCGCTGACCGACGACGGAAACGGCATTCCGCGCGGCCCGCTGGCACCCCTGCTGATTGGTTTGCTGATTGCGGTAATTGGCGCATCCATGGGCCCGCTGACCGGCTTCGCGATGAACCCGGCACGTGATATCGGACCAAAAGCGTTCGCCTTTATCGCAGGCTGGGGCGACGTCGCCTTCACAGGTGGCAAAGACATTCCTTACTTCCTGGTACCGCTGTTTGCGCCGGTTGTCGGGGCTGCGCTGGGTGCGTTTAGCTACCGCAAATTAATTGGTCGCCACTTACCGTGCGACACCTGTGTGGAAGAGGAGAAGGAAACGACTTCTACCGCACAACAAAAAGCTTCGCTGTAATCTGACTACGGGACACATACCATGACCGAAAAAAAATATATCGTTGCACTCGACCAGGGCACTACCAGCTCCCGCGCTGTCGTAATGGATCATGACGCGAACATCGTCAGCGTTTCACAGCGCGAATTTGAGCAAATTTATCCTCGTCCAGGCTGGGTAGAACACGACCCGATGGAGATTTGGGCGTCACAAAGCTCCACGCTGGTCGAAGTGCTGGCGAAAGCCGATATCAGTTCCGACGAGATTGCCGCGATTGGTATCACTAACCAGCGTGAAACGACGATTGTCTGGGAACGTGAAACCGGTAAACCTATTTACAACGCCATCGTCTGGCAGTGCCGCCGTACCTCTGAGATTTGCGAACAGCTGAAGCGCGACGGTATGGAAGAGTACGTGCGCAGCGCCACCGGCCTGGTGGTTGACCCGTACTTCTCCGGCACCAAAGTGAAATGGATCCTCGACCACGTGGAAGGTTCACGCGAGCGTGCTAAACGCGGCGAGCTGCTGTTCGGTACCGTTGACACCTGGCTTATCTGGAAGATGACCCAGGGACGCGTCCACGTCACCGATTACACCAACGCCTCGCGTACCATGCTGTTCAACATCAACACCCTGGAGTGGGATGACAAGATGCTGGACGCGCTGGATATCCCACGCGCGATGCTGCCTGAAGTGCGCAAGTCTTCTGAGGTTTACGGCCAGACCAACATCGGCGGTAAAGGTGGCACCCGTATTCCTATCGCCGGTATCGCCGGTGACCAGCAGGCGGCGCTGTTCGGCCAGCTGTGCGTCAAGGAAGGGATGGCGAAGAATACCTACGGCACCGGCTGCTTTATGCTGATGAACACCGGTGAGAAAGCGGTGAAATCAGAAAACGGTCTGCTGACCACCATCGCCTGCGGCCCGCGCGGCGAAGTGAACTATGCCCTGGAAGGTGCTGTGTTCATGGCCGGTGCGTCTATCCAGTGGCTGCGTGACGAGATGAAGCTGATCAGCGATGCATTCGACTCCGAGTACTTCGCCACCAAAGTGAAAGACACCAACGGCGTGTACGTGGTGCCTGCATTCACCGGTCTGGGCGCACCCTACTGGGATCCGTATGCACGCGGCGCAATTTTCGGCCTGACGCGCGGTGTGAACTCTAACCACATTATTCGCGCCACTCTGGAATCCATCGCCTACCAGACCCGAGACGTGCTGGAAGCGATGCAGGCGGACTCCGGCATTCGTCTGCACGCCCTGCGCGTGGACGGCGGTGCGGTAGCGAATAACTTCCTGATGCAGTTCCAGTCCGACATTCTGGGCACCCGCGTTGAGCGCCCTGAAGTGCGTGAAGTGACGGCGCTGGGTGCGGCGTACCTTGCCGGTCTGGCGGTAGGCTTCTGGCAGAACCTGGACGAGCTGCAGGAAAAAGCGGTTATCGAACGCGAGTTCCGCCCGGGCATCGAAACCACCGAGCGTAACTTCCGCTACAGCGGCTGGAAGAAAGCGGTGAAACGCGCCCTGGCGTGGGAAGAACACGAGGAGTAAGACAAACTTACCCCTCACCCTAACCCTCTCCCCAAAGGGGAGAGGGGACTTAAAACACCCCTCCCCACTCTGTGATAAACTTCGTGCAATTCCTTTTGATTGCACGAGTACCTCATGAAACGTGAACTTGCTATCGAGTTTTCCCGCGTCACCGAAGCGGCCGCCCTTGCAGGCTATAAGTGGCTGGGTCGTGGCGATAAAAATACCGCAGACGGTGCAGCCGTCCATGCCATGCGCATTGTACTTAACCAGGTCAACATCGACGGCACCATCGTGATCGGCGAAGGCGAGATCGACGAAGCGCCAATGCTCTATATTGGTGAAAAAGTCGGTACCGGCAAAGGCGATGCCGTGGATATCGCCGTCGACCCGATCGAAGGTACCCGCATGACCGCAATGGGTCAGGCCAACGCCCTGGCGGTGCTGGCCGTGGGCGATAAGGGCTGCTTCCTTAACGCGCCGGATATGTACATGGAAAAGCTGATTGTCGGCCCTGGCGCGAAAGGCGCAATCGACCTTAGCCTGCCGCTGGAAGAGAACCTGCACAACGTCGCCAAAGCCCTGGGCAAACCCCTTAGCGAACTCACCGTGACGATTCTGGCGAAACCGCGCCACGACGCCACCATCGCGCAGATGCAAAAGCTCGGCGTGCGCGTGTTTGCCATTCCAGACGGTGACGTTGCCGCCTCGATCCTGACCTGCATGCCGGACAGCGAAGTAGACGTGCTGTACGGCATCGGCGGCGCGCCGGAAGGTGTGGTCTCTGCGGCAGTGATCCGCGCGCTGGATGGCGATATGCAGGCCCGTCTGCTGCCCCGCCACGAGGTGAAAGGCGACAGCGAAGAGAATCGCCGTATCGGTGAAAACGAGCTGGCGCGCTGCGAAGCGATGGGCATCGAGGCTAATAAAGTGCTCGCGCTGGACGAGATTGCCCGTAGCGATAACGTGGTCTTCTCGGCGACCGGCATCACCAAAGGCGATCTGCTGGACGGCATCACCCGCAAGGGCAATATGGCGACCACCGAAACGCTGCTGATCCGCGGTAAATCACGCACCATTCGTCGTATCCAGTCTATCCACTATCTCGACCGCAAAGACCCGGACGTACAGACGCACATTCTGTAAAACCGTTTGATCGATAGAGCTTTCCGGCCCTGACGGGCTGGAAATTGTCACCACAAGTACGGAAGATAGAACAGAGAAACAGCACAGGAGAAGATCATGGCGGACTGGGTAACAGGTAAAGTCACAAAGGTACAGTTCTGGACCGATGCGCTATTTAGTCTCACCGTACATGCTCCCGTTCACCCGTTTAAAGCCGGGCAATTTGCAAAGCTGGGACTGGATGTCGACGGCGAGCGCGTGCAGCGCGCCTACTCTTACGTTAACGCGCCTGATAACCCGGATCTCGAATTCTATCTGGTCACCGTTCCTGACGGTAAGCTCAGCCCGCGCCTTGCCGCCCTTAAGCCCGGCGACGACGTGCAAATTGTGAGTGAAGCGGCAGGCTTCTTTGTACTCGAAGAGATCCCGAATTGTGACACGCTCTGGATGCTGGCAACCGGTACGGCCATCGGCCCTTATCTCTCTATTTTGCAGTACGGCAAAGATCTGGAGCGCTTTAAAAACATCGTGCTGGTGCACGCTGCGCGCTACGCCGCGGACCTGAGCTACCTGCCACAGATGCAGGCGCTGGAGCAGCGGTACGGCGGAAAGTTAAAGATTCAGACGGTGGTTAGCCGCGAAACCGTAGCAGGAACGCTTACCGGTCGCGTGCCGGCGTTAATTGAGAGTGGAGCCCTGGAAGAGGCGGTGGGTTTGCCGCTGAACGCTGAAACCAGCCACGTCATGCTGTGTGGCAACCCGCAGATGGTACGGGACACGCAGCAGCTTCTGAAGGATACCCGGCAGATGACGAAACATCTTCGCCGCCGGCCGGGCCATATGACCGCTGAACACTACTGGTGATCAGCGGTATTTCACCTCAACGGTATCGTTACCGTATTTGTTTTCGCTCTGGGTGCCGATAAACGCACCCAGATCGACAATCATCATCACGAAGATGACCGAAGGCAGCAGCCTGCCCACAACCCACGGCAGGATGGACGGAAGCATCGCCCAGTTCCCCGCCACCAGCATCCACGCCAGAATAATCAGAAATGCCCACGCGCCGGAACGACCGCGATCGTGCAGGCGTTTAACAACAACAGCCGCCGTTGGCCATAGCAGGCAGACCAGCGCGAAGGCCGCCGTTTGCGTGCTCAGCCATGCGTTGTAAGCAACGAAAAACAGAAGCAGCATGGCGACAACCCACGTCACCATCCAGATCCAGAAATCACGGCGTCCAATACGCCCTTTGAATGAAAACAACCACTGCTGTATGGTCATGTAAGGTTCCTTATTATCGTATAGCGCGCATTTTACCCTGGAGTTGTGACCTTTTGACAAGCCGACCAGATATCGTTTTAATCATGAGCACTTACGGCCAGGGACAATGTTGATGAAAAGTTCGGCACATTCTCTTTTCCTGTGTTTAGCGGTGCTCAGCGCGGGTTTTCCCCTGCACGCCGCCGAAACCACTGCCCCGAGCACAGCGCCGTATCTGCTGGCGGGCGCCCCGTCGTTCGATCAGTCCATCAGCCAGTTTCGTGAAGCCTTCAATCAGGCCAACCCCACGCTGCCGCTGGATGAGTTTCGCGCCATTGATGGCTCCCGCGATACCCCCACACTGACCCGTGCGGCAAGCAAGATTAATGAGAATTTGTATGCCTCGACGGCGCTGGAGCGCGGAACGTTAAAAATCAAAAGCATGCAAATCACCTGGCTGCCGATACAGGGGCCAGAGCAGAAAGCCGCGAAGGCGAAGGCGCTGGAGTACATGAGCGCGGTCCTGCAGGCGTTTACCCCGGCACTGACGAAAAAGCAAAGCCAGCAAAAGCTGCAAAAACTCCTCGCTGCCGGTAAAAACAAGCGTTACTACGCCGATACCGAAGGCGCGATCCGCTATGTTGTGGCGGACAACGGCGAAAAAGGACTGACCTTCGCTGTTGAACCGATTAAGCTGGCACTATCTGACACTCTCGGCGGGGCGAATTAATGACAAAAAGCAAAGCCTTTCGAGGGAAAATCTCTATACTGATTCACAGACCATGCTGCCCGACAGGGCGGCCATATTCCTTAATTCGCTTATTTAGCGTGGAGAATTGAAATGCGACATCCTTTAGTGATGGGTAACTGGAAGCTGAACGGCAGCCGCCACATGGTAAACGAACTGGTTGCGAACCTGCGTAAAGAGCTGGCTGGCGTGACCGGCTGCGCGGTTGCGATCGCTCCGCCGGATATGTATCTGGATCTGGCTAAACACGCCGCTGACGGCAGCCACATCATTCTGGGCGCGCAGAACGTTGACGTTAACCTGTCTGGCGCTTTCACCGGTGAAACCTCCGCTGAAATGCTGAAAGATATCGGCGCGAAATACATCATCATCGGCCACTCCGAGCGTCGCACCTATCACAAAGAATCCGATGAGTTCATCGCGAAGAAATTCGCCGTGCTGAAAGAGCAGGGTCTGATCCCGGTTCTGTGCATCGGTGAAACCGAAGCAGAAAACGAAGCGGGCAAAACTGAAGAAGTGTGCGCACGCCAGATCGATGCAGTGCTGAAAACCCAGGGCGCGGCAGCGTTCGAAGGCGCGGTTATCGCTTACGAGCCAGTCTGGGCGATCGGTACCGGCAAATCAGCAACCCCTGCACAGGCTCAGGCTGTTCACAAATTCATTCGTGACCACATTGCGAAAGCTGACGCCAACGTCGCTGAGCAAGTGATTATCCAGTACGGCGGTTCCGTTAACGCTTCCAACGCTGCTGAGCTGTTCACCCAGCCAGACATCGATGGCGCGCTGGTTGGCGGTGCATCCCTGAAAGCGGACGCTTTCGCGGTGATCGTTAAAGCGGCAGAAGCGGCTAAACAGGCGTAATTGCCTTTGTGGCGGGTGGCGCTTCGCTAACCCGCCCTGCGGTTTTGTAGGCCCGGTAAGCGTCAACGCCACCGGGCTTTTTTACAGCCGTCCCAGCAGGCTAAACCACAGATAATCCAGCGGCAGCAGCACCAGATACGTTGCAATAGCCAGCGCCAGACAAAGCACCATCCCCGCCCTGGCAGGCACCTTTCCTAACCCCATCGCCACCACAATCGGCGACGCCTGATAGGGCAGCAGCGGCGTGGAATAGCCCAGCACCTGAATCATGATCACCGACAGCAGCGGAAAACCGGTCGCGTCCGAAAAACTCTGCGCCAGAGTGGTATACAGCGCCGGAACGCCGTTGGCGGTCATAATGAAGTTGAGTGCGGTGGTAATACCGGTCAGCGCCAGGAAACTGGTGAACGGTCGGCCTGCATCCAGCGGCATAATGCGGAGCAACGCCTCGCCCACCGCCGTTCCGATACCGGTTTGCGTCACGACGATCGCCAGCCCCAGAATACCGGCAACGTAGATACAGGTGCGCATATTCACCCCCGCAGAAAACTCTTCCCCGGTAATGAAACCAATGCGCGGCAGCATAACGATGATCGACGCCGCCAGCCCCGTCCACGCGGGCCCCACGCCGTGCCAGCTCTCCGTAACCCACATCCCCAGCACCACCGCCAGCAGCCAGGCAAGACGCTTTTCGTCCCGCCCCATAGGCTCAGACGGCGCCTGTTCTTTCGGCGGTTTTGGGCTGCCGGGAAATAGCCAGCAGATGAGGCCAATCAGAATCAGGCCTTTGAGAATGCCCAGCACCGGCGTGTGCAGCAGCAGATAAGGGACATAGTTCAGATGGATGCCGTACGAGCCTTCCGCCGCACCGCTCATCACCAGGTTAGGGACGTTAGCGGGCAGAATCGTCGCCGAAAGCTGGAAAGTCCCAAACCCTACCGCCAGCGCCAGACCAAACCACGCTCGGGAGCCGTCTGCGATACCGGCGCGTTTCGCCATCGCGGCGACAATCGGCATCAGTAGCGCAATACGTCCCATATTCGACGGCATCACAAACGCCAGCGCGTAGCTCAGCAGCACCACGCTCGCCACCATCAACACCCAGGAGTCGGTGAGCCTTGCCGACAGCGCCCTGGCGGCCCTGTCTGCCAGTCCGGTTTTACGGATCGCCACGCCGAGCACGAATCCGCTGAAGACCAGCCAGAAAGCAGACGAGGCAAAACCGCCGAAAATCACCTCCGGCGGGGCGATCTTCGCGGTCATTGCCGCCGTAAAGAACAGCAGCGCGGTGATAAATTCCGGCAACAGCGACGTCGCCCATAGCACGATAGTGACGCCAACGATCAGTGAGGGTACCAGCAGAGGAAACGTTGACCAGAGCGACATACCTGTCTCCTGTAGAATTTTTCAGCAAGTCTACGGCGACAGGCAGGGCGAGTAAACGCTATTTATGGTGGGGTCAATTCAGAATAGCGCATTGATGATCCTGCAGTTCCTCAGCTGACGCGCGGTTAAGCATCAGCAGGTTACGTTCGGTTGCCAGCAACACAAACGAACCATCGGACTGCTGTGCCATCGCCAGGGCGAAGCGCCCCATATGGTCGCGCGCTTCCGGCAGCTCTTCAGCCAGCATTATAAACGGGCTGCGCTGCACCAGCTCATTCTCCGTCACCCGACGAGCAAGATACTCATGCCCTTCCAGCCCGCCGGGAAGCGGCAGCCACTGGGTGCTGATTTCTGCCTGCGCGGCGTTGAGTTTCTCGCGCACGTCCGGGCGAAGGCAGGAGATATGAATATGAAAGTGGTTCTGCGTGCGCCCTGTCGGGGAGTTAATCGTCAGCGAAATGGCGCTGTCAGGCACCTCGGCTCCGCGCTTCAGGGTCATAAAGCTGCGCGACTGCCAGGCCAGCCAGAAAAAGTTCGGCGTATGCGCTTCGGTCAACAGCGGGCTCTCGGTGCCGTTGATGCGATAGGTCGGCATCAGCAGGTATTGCAGCGGCCCGTTGCGGTCTTTAAATATCACATAGCCTGCATCCGTTTTCACCTGCGCACACGGTGCCGGGTTACGATTCTGGATCTGATTCGGCACACACTGGTCGAGAACGATATGTCTTAACGCATTCGGATTACCCGCCTTCATCCAGTACACGCCGCCAGCGGCAAGGGCGATGACAATGAGGATCAATAAGATAATTTTTTTCACAACGCGTTCCCTGTTTTCGATTGAGGCAAAAGAGTAACGCAAAATGATGACCAAATAAAAAACCCGGCGGATTTCTCACGCCGGGTCACCGTGTCACAGGTTACTGGTTAGCGCTGGCTGATTTGGTCGAAGGTACCGCCATTAGAGAAGTGCTCTTTCTGCGCTTTCGTCCAGCCGCCGAACTCGTCATCGATGGTGAAGAGTTTCAGTTTAGGCAATACGCTTTCGTATTTCTTCGCAACAGCCGGATCGCGTGGACGATAGAAGTTTTTCGCCGCAATTTCCTGGCCTTCTGGCGAATAGAGATACTTCAGGTAAGCTTCCGCCACCGCTTTGGTATCTTTCTTCTCAACCACTTTATCGACCACGGAAACGGTCGGCTCAGCCAGAATCGATTCGCTCGGGGTCACGATCTCGAATTTGTCTTTACCCAGTTCGTTGGTCGCCAGCAGTGCTTCGTTTTCCCATGCAATCAGCACGTCGCCAATCCCGCGCTCGACGAAGGTGTTGGTGGCACCACGCGCGCCGGAGTCCAGCACCTCAACGTTTTTATACAGCGCCTTCACGAACTCCTGCGCTTTGGCCTGGTCGCCGTTGTTGTGATGCAGCGCGTAACCCCATGCGCCCAGGTAGTTCCAGCGAGCACCGCCGGAGCTTTTCGGGTTCGGGGTAATCACAGAAACGCCCGGTTTGATCAGGTCGTTCCAGTCTTTAATTTGTTTCGGGTTGCCTTTACGCACCAGGAAGACGATGGTCGAGGTGTAGGGTGCGGAGTTATCCGGCAGGCGTTTGATCCAGTTTTTGTCAATGCGACCGCGCTCGGCGATCGCGTCGACATCGTAGGCAAGCGCCAGGGTCACCACGTCGGCTTCAATGCCGTTGATGACGGAGGTCGCCTGCTTGCCAGAACCTCCGTGAGACTGGCGAACCACGACATTGTCGCCGGTTTCCTGCTTCCAGTGTGCCGCAAACGCTTTGTTGTATTGCTCGTACAGTTCACGCGTCGGGTCGTATGACACGTTTAGTAACTGAATGTCCTTAGCCAGAACGCTGGTCGATGCCAGCAATAATGTTAAACCCACGCCCCATTTATTCATCGCCCAGCTCTCTTGTGTAGTGTTTTGATGAATGCAGCGTGCCAGAAAGCGAATCGAGGATTAAAGAATAAAAAAAGATTGGCTATAACGTAGTGGAATAAAAAAGCGTCCACGCATAAAAAAAAGCCGGGTGGCGGCTACGCCTTACCCGGCCTACGTGTCGTGCTTTTGTAGGCCCGGTAAGGCGTAGCGCCACCGGGCAACAGAGCCGATCAGTACAGTTTTTTCGCGCAGTCCAGCCAGTCACCTTTGAACGGACGCTTCATGTTTTCAATCGCGTCGATGATGTCGTGGTGAACCAGTTTTTCGTTCTGAATACCGACGCAGCGGCCGCCGTGCCCCTGCAGCAGCAGATCGATCGCGTACGCGCCCATACGGGACGCCAGAATACGGTCGTAAGGGCCTGGGGAACCGCCACGCTGGATGTGACCCAGTACGGTCGCGCGGGTTTCGCGTTTGGTTTCGGCTTCGATGTACTTCGCCAGCTCGTCAACGTCACAGATGTGCTCGGTGATAGCGACGATCGCGTGTTTTTTACCCTTCGCGATGCCCGCTTTGATTTCAGCCACCAGATCTTCACGGCTAAATTCGACTTCTGGCACGACGATAAATTCGCAACCGCCCGCAATGGCAGCCGCCAGCGTCAGGTCGCCACAGTAACGGCCCATCACTTCAACGATAGAGATACGCTGGTGAGAAGACGAGGTGTCACGCAGGCGGTCAATCGCTTCAACAACGGTACCGAGCGCAGTAAAGAAGCCGATAGTGTAGTCAGTGCCTTTGATGTCGTTGTCGATGGTTCCAGGCAGACCGATGCACGGGAAACCCATTTCGGTCAGACGTTTTGCACCCATGTAGGAACCGTCACCGCCGATAACCACCAGGGCGTCCAGACCACGTTTCTTCATGTTTTCGATAGCCACTTCACGAACGTGTTCGTCGCGGAATTCCGGGAAGCGCGCAGAACCGAGGAAAGTACCGCCACGGTTGATCATGTCAGACACGCTGTAGCGGTCGAGCTGAACCATACGATCTTCATACAGGCCCAGATAACCGTCATAAACGCCAAAAACTTCCAGGCCTTCCGTCAGCGCTGCACGGACAACACCACGAATTGCCGCGTTCATGCCCGGCGCATCACCGCCGCTTGTCAACACACCGATTTTCTTAATCATGACTACCTCTGAACTTAGGAATGCAAAATTGAAATCTGTTGCCGGAAGAAACTTATCGACCAACGAATACTGCAAATAGTATATCAATCCCTTCCAGCTGAATTGATTCAGGTCAGACCAAACGGCGGTAATTTATACACAAAATGCTGGCCTGGCTCACTTTTTTACAACGAATTACGAAAGCCCAACATGACCGGGTACAACCGAGCAGGGATCCTGGTGAATGATGACGTCTGAACCAGGAAAACGCTGCAAAATCGCCTGCTCGACCTGCTCAGCAATAACGTGAGCCTGTACCAGTGGCAGGTTGTCTTCCATTTCAATATGAATCTGTATAAAGCGGGTCGGCCCTGACTGCCGCGTTCGAAGATCGTGTGCACCGCTGACGCCGGGCCAGGAGGTCACGATAGAAAAAATTTCATTACGTTCTGAGTCCGGGAGGGCGCGGTCAAGCAGTGATTGCACCGCTTCATACCCCATCCGCAGAGCGCTATATAAAATATAGATACCAATCCCTAACGCAAACAACGCATCGGCGCGATGCCAGCCATACCAGGCCAGACCGAGCGCAATAAGAATAGCCCCATTCATCATAACATCAGATTGATAATGAAGCATATCCGCCCTTACAGCCTGACTTTGCGTTTTGCGAACAACCCAGCGCTGGAACGTTACCAGAACGAGTGTGCATATAAGCGCGACTATCGTCACAACGACTCCCACGCCGGGATCGTTCATCGGTGTTGGCGAGACGAGATGCTGAATGCCGGTTAAAAACAGGAACAGCGCAGAGCCGGAAATGAACATACTTTGCGCCAGCGCGGCCAGCGACTCCGCTTTGCCGTGCCCAAAAGTGTGCTCTTCGTCCGCTGGCTGCAGCGAGTAACGCACCACCAGCAGGTTGGTCAACGAGGCGGCAATATCCATCAGCGAGTCCACCAGCGCCGCCAGAATACTGACCGAACCGGTATACCACCACGCAAAGATTTTAATCAGTAACAGGCTGGAGGCCATGACGGTCGCCGCAATGGCGGCCCGGCTGACCAGTCTTCCATAGGATTGATTCATAAACGCTCCTGTCATGTTATGCCGCTAGTATAACGGAAGCATTGGGAGTCAAAGGATGAATAAACGGTTAACAAAAGAAATGACGAGCAAAAGACCTGTCGCAGATGAAGAGAAATAGATTATGCAGGATTACAATCACACTATTGATAGAAATGGCTTTTATAACGAGATATTCGCCCGTGACGTTCATCAATAAGAAAGCCCCGTTTAAAAGGGGCTTTCCTGATTTGAAACCTGAAAATGCTAAGTCAGCACTTAACCATATTTTCTGGCAAAGTCGTCTTCAGAGGTGCACAGATAGATAATAAACTCAATGAAGGCAATGACTGACGGTATGAAGGTCCAGCAAAAGATGAGGTAAAGGAATCCCTGGCCAATCTTACCTAAGTAAAATTTATGTGCGCCCAGGCCTCCTAAGAAGAAAGCGAGCAATGCTGCGGTAAGCTTATTTTTACTTCCTGCTGCAACCTGGCTTGCGCCACAATGCGGACAGGCCTTAGCGGTACTGTGCAACTCCTTGCCACATCCTCGGCAAAAAACCATTCCTGACATGATATCCCCTTTTGTTTCTTATCAGTAGCTTGCATATTTTACAAACAATTCAGAAAAATACTATTTTAAAAAGAATATATCGTCGGAATGAAAATAATGAGCCCTTGATTTAGGGGGGTAGAAGAAGGAATAAAAAAAACCCCCACATCATGTGGGGGAAGACAGGGATGGTGTCTATGGCAAGGAAAACAGGGTTTACTGGTTACTACGGGTACTGCTATTGCTACTGAAAAACGTCGTTTCTGAGCTTCGCTGCATCCGTGCAACCTCTCGCAGCTGGTCCATTCTCTGCTGATGTCTGGTGTTCAAAACCGCTTGCTGCTCGGGCGTTAGCAGATGGAACATCTGGTTGCGGACCTTCGCCATCTCTACCTGGCGGGCAACCTGTTCCTGTGCCATTTTTTCGGCCTGAGCGCGTACAGCGCTTTCGTCAAAATTTTCTGCGGTGACAAGGCGATGCATTGTCTCCATTTCGCTAACATTAACAGGGGGCTGGTCGTGTCTTGCCCTCTGCATCAGATCTCGCATCTGTTGACGCTGATGTTCGGTTAAACTTATGCCGTCAAACATATGGCTTTGGCTGCTGTTCTGCGTTGCGCCCTCTTGTAAGGGACTGTTATCGCTGATGATAGCTTCAGCAGCCTGGCTAAACGCACTGAACGCCAGCGTTGAGGCCATGACGGCAGCGGTAACTTTGCGCATCACTTGCTCCCAAAAATCTTTCGTGTCGCGATTCAACGAGAGACAGTCTACGATTCAGGCTGCAAACATGCGTCAGGGGGTGTAAAACAACGTAAAGTCATGGATTAGACAGCCTTGATGTCGTAATTTCTGCCTCGGAGGTATTTAAACAATGAATAAAATCCTGTTAGTTGATGATGACCGAGAGCTCACATCCCTTTTAAAGGAGTTGCTCGACATGGAAGGTTTCAACGTCCTGGTTGCCCATGATGGCGAGCAGGCGCTGAGTCTCCTTGACGACAGCATCGATTTACTTTTGCTCGACGTGATGATGCCGAAGAAAAACGGTATTGATACGTTGAAAGAACTTCGCCAGACACACCAGACTCCCGTAATCATGCTGACCGCACGCGGCAGCGAACTTGATCGCGTACTCGGCCTTGAGCTTGGCGCGGATGACTATTTACCAAAGCCGTTTAACGACCGTGAACTGGTTGCCCGTATTCGCGCTATCCTGCGTCGTTCCCACTGGAGCGAACAGCAGCAAAATACCGACAACAGCTCACCTACACTAGAAGTCGACTCCCTGAGCCTCAACCCGGGCCGTCAGGAAGCGAGCTTTGATGGCCAGACGCTGGAACTGACCGGCACGGAGTTCACCCTGCTATATCTGCTGGCGCAGCACCTCGGCCAGGTGGTTTCGCGTGAACATCTAAGCCAGGAGGTGCTGGGCAAACGCCTCACCCCGTTTGACCGCGCCATCGACATGCACATCTCTAACCTGCGCCGTAAGCTGCCTGAGCGTAAAGACGGTCACCCATGGTTTAAAACCCTGCGTGGTCGCGGTTATCTGATGGTTTCCGCTTCATGATAGGAAGCTTAACCGCCCGCATCTTCGCCATTTTCTGGCTGACGCTGGCACTGGTTTTAATGCTCGTACTGATGTTGCCAAAACTCGACTCACGCCAGATGACGGAGCTTCTCGACAGCGAGCAACGTCAGGGCGTGATGATCGAGCAGCACGTGGAAGCCGAGCTGGCAAACGATCCGCCAAACGATTTAATGTGGTGGCGCAGGCTGTTTCGCGCTATCGACAAGTGGGCGCCGCCCGGACAACGCCTGCTGCTGGTGACCAGCGAAGGCCGCGTGATTGGGGCCGATCGCAATGAAATGCAGATTATCCGCAACTTCATTGGCCAGGCGGATAACGCCGATCATCCCCAGAAGAAGAAATATGGGCGCGTAGAGATGGTGGGGCCTTTCTCCGTCAGGGACGGAGAAGATAATTATCAGCTCTACCTGATTCGCCCCGCGAGCAGCTCCCAGTCCGACTTCATCAACCTGCTGTTTGACCGCCCTCTCCTGCTGCTGATTGTTACTATGCTGGTCAGCTCGCCGCTGCTGTTATGGCTGGCGTGGAGCCTGGCAAAACCGGCGCGTAAGCTGAAGAATGCCGCCGATGAGGTGGCACAGGGTAACCTGCGACAACACCCTGAACTGGAAGCCGGACCGCAGGAGTTCCTTGCCGCCGGGACCAGTTTTAACCAGATGGTGAGCGCTCTCGATCGCATGATGACCGCACAGCAGCGCCTGCTGTCGGATATCTCGCACGAGCTGCGCACCCCGCTTACGCGCTTACAGCTTGGCACCGCGCTGCTGCGTCGCCGCAGCGGGGAAAGCAAAGAGCTGGAACGTATCGAAACCGAAGCTCACCGCCTGGACAGCATGATCAACGATCTGCTGGTCATGTCCCGCAATCAACAGAAAAACGCGCTGGTTAGCGAAACGGTGAAAGCGAATCACCTCTGGCACGAGGTGCTGGACAACGCGGCATTCGAAGCAGAGCAGATGGGCAAATCCTTCACCGTCAACTTCCCGCCGGGCCCGTGGCCGCTCTACGGTAACCCCAACGCGCTGGAAAGCGCGCTGGAGAATATCGTGCGTAACGCCCTGCGCTACTCGCATACGAAGATTGAGGTGGCGTTCTCGGTGGATAAAGACGGGATCACCGTCATTGTCGACGACGACGGTCCTGGTGTCAGCCCGGAAGATCGCGAGCAGATTTTCCGTCCGTTCTATCGTACCGATGAGGCGCGCGACCGGGAATCCGGCGGCACGGGGCTGGGTCTGGCGATTGTTGAAACCGCCATGCAGCAGCACCGCGGCTGGGTGAAAGCCGACGACAGCCCGCTGGGTGGACTGCGGTTAACGCTGTGGCTACCATTGTACAAGCGTTCGTAACCCCCTCACCCTAACCCTCTCCCCGAAGGGGAGAGGGCCGGGATCAAGGGCACTACTTACCCCACAATCTCCGGGAATTATCCTCGATCCTGCTGCTCAAACGTCGCTTCTGCATCGTTCTTGTCCAGCTGGTCGATAGCCCCGCAGCCGACAGCAGGCGATGATACTGCTCGTCATCAAACGGCATATGCCACGCAATGGCGCAGGCGTCATAAACAGACACCTCACTCAGGCGTGATACCAGCTCGAGCGGCGCATCTGCTGAAACCTGCCCGGCCAGCACCACCCGGTACAGCCAGCCGGTTTTACCCGCGCTTTGCATCTGAGCCGACATGTCATGAATACCGAAATGGAAGTTGAGCTTGAAGCACGGCGAGCGCGGCTGCGTCACCTGGATCAGGGCATCGCCCCAGCGGTAGATATCACCAATAAATACATTCTTTTCGGTAAGTCCTTCGGTGGAGAGATTCTCGCCAAACGCGGGAGCAACGAAGAGATCCGCCTGCTCCGGGAACTCTGCCTTCCAGTGCTGATAGTGCTCGCGCGGGTAGTGGCACAGCGCGCGCTCCGGCCCGCCGTGGATTTTCTTTTCGGCCTGCTCGTCGCCAGCAAGCCCGAGGTCGGTCAACGTCAGCTCACCGTCGACCTGAATTTTGGCGATGGCGCTCGGGCGGCTGCCGTCGTACTCCCTTACCTTGCCTGTAAATACATTCACCGGATAATGCATCGCTGCTCCTTTCTGCAGATACAAAAAAAGCGAGCCATCAGACTCGCTTCTCACAGGCGTCAATGCAACCTTATTTTTTAGCGGCGAAACGCGCTGCTGCTTCGTCCCAGTTCACCACGTCCCAGAACGCTTTAATGTAGTCCGGGCGACGGTTCTGGAATTTCAGGTAGTAAGCGTGTTCCCACACGTCCAGACCCAGGATTGGGAAGCCGGATGCGCCAGAGATCGCTTCACCCATCAGCGGGGAGTCCTGGTTAGCAGTAGAAACAACCGCCAGTTTGTCACCTTTCAGTACCAACCACGCCCAGCCGGAGCCGAAGCGGGTTGCAGCGGCTTTCTCGAACTCCGCTTTGAAGTTGTCAACGGAACCGAAGTCGCGCTCGATAGCCGCTTTCAGGTCGCCCTGCAGGGTGGTACCGGTTTTCAGGCCTTTCCAGAACAGGCTGTGGTTTGCGTGGCCGCCCGCGTTGTTACGCAGCACGGTTTTCTTGTCCGCTGGCAGCTGGTCCAGCTTGGTGATCAGCTCTTCAACAGGCAGGTTAGCGAACTCTGGCAGGCTTTCCAGCGCGGCGTTCGCGTTATTCACATAGGTCTGGTGGTGTTTAGTGTGATGGATTTCCATCGTCTGCTTGTCGAAATGCGGTTCCAGTGCGTCGTAGGCATACGGCAGGGATGGCAGTGTATAACTCATAATCCTCTCCATTATTGTCGGGCGGCACAGCTGTTAATGCCGCGTAAGCAGTTGGTTCATTATAGTTAATTAAATGATATTGAAAATGATTATCAATGCCGTAGTTTTTATAAGGTTATTCATTTTTTGACCAACGCAGGAATAGTGAATGTGTTCAGGGCGTTAATGGACTTCCAGCGCCTTATTGCCTGCCGCAATCTCCTCCCTGCTGCTGAGCGTAAACGCCGACACCACCGTAATCGCCAGCACGAAACAGCCCAGCATCAGATACGTCTCCTGGAAGCCGATCCGGTCATACATATTTCCGGCAAACGCGGAGAGAAAGATCGCTGCCGACTGTTTGGCAAACTGGAAGCCAATCAGGTAGATAGTCGCCGAAAGACGCGTATCAAACACCCCGGTGATGTACTTGAAGGCCCCCACCAGCAGGAACGGCACCTCCAGCGCGTGCAGCATCTTCAGGGCAATCACTTCTACGGCGGTGGTGGCAAACGACGAGCCGATAATGCGCGTCGCCATAATCACCCCGGCGATGAGCAGCGTGTTTTTCGCGCCGATGCGGTTAATGATCCATGGTGAACAAAACATGATGATCGCGTTGCAGATTTCCCCGGCAGTGGTCGCAAAACCAAAGGCGCGAGTGCCCTCCTGCGGCGTGGCGAAGAACGTTTTGAAGAAGGTAGCAAACTGCTGGTCAAAGACGTCATAGACGCAGGCCACGCCAATCACGTACAGAATAAACATCCACATCCTGCGCTGACGGAACAGGCTAAAGACCGTTTTCGCGGTGATCTGCGGCTGGTTGGCACCCAGCGCATTCATCACCTGCGCCGTCTGGTTGGGTTTTGGCTTCGCGACCACCAGCAATAGCATCAACAGCAGCGCCGCCGCCGAACCCATCCAGAAAACATACGACGGATCGATGCCGAACAGGATCCCGCCCGTGGAGGCGCATAGCCCCCAGCCGAGGCAGCCAAACATGCGCGCCTTACCGTACTCAAAAAAACTGTTACGGCTCACGCGTTCAATGTAGGCCTCAATGGCCCCTGAGCCCGCCGAAAAGACAAAGCCGATATACATGCCGCCGCTCAGCGCGCCCAGCCAGATGTTGGCTTTTAGTAACGGCGCGAAGACGTAGAGGAAGAAAGGGGCAAACAGGAACAGCAGCACGGAGATGATCCACAGCAGGTGTTTTTTTAGCCCCAGTTTATCCGAGATCACCCCAAGCACCGGCTGGAAGGCAATGGCCGAGAGTGAGATGCAGGAAAAGACGATGCCGGTATGGGTTTTGTTCAGGCCGATGATATCCGACAGCCAGATCGGCAGGAACGGAAAGCAGGTGGCCATGATGAAGAAGTAGAGAAAGAAGAACAGCCCGAAGATCCAGAAGTTAGGGTTGTCTTTGTGGGTACAGGTTGTTGTGTTCATTATTTTTATCCTCAACGGAGGGCCGGCTGTCCGGCCCGTCACCTTTACACGCGTTCAACGCCAATCAGAACGGCGGTTTCCGGATCCAGAATCGGCAGCGCAATGCCCGCCTGCATCAGCCACTCGCCGCTCGCCGTTTGCGGTGTTTCCATCCATGCCGGCAGCTTGCGCATGGTATGTCCCCCCTCACCGGTGATGTGAATATCAGGGTGATCGAGCAGCGAAATACGATACTGCGCGCTGGGCTCAAGCCCCGGCATGCGCAGCGGCATCATCAACGTGTAGTCCGGCATGGCGAGCTGGCTGACGATAAACAGCCCCTGCGTTTTATCTTCGCTCACAATACCCTGTGCCAGCGTAGTGGCATCAGGCATATCCACGCGCCATTGTGTGCCCTGATGAATAACCTCGCGCCACTGCCTGTACAGCGCGGCGTAACGGCGATAGCCTTCGCGCTCCTTCTCATCGACGGTGAGGGGATCAAGTTCCAGCCCCATATGGCCAAACAGCGCCGTTAGACCGCGAAATTCAATGCTGTGCTGGCGGAAGGTGGCGTGACATTTATGATGACCGATATGCGCCCCCATCACCTCCGGCGGAAAGAAATAGCTCATGCCGCGCTGGATGGTGTTGCGCTCCAGCGCATCGTTGTTGTCCGAGGCCCAGAAGCGGTGGCAGCGCGTCAGCACCTCATAGTCAATTCGCCCCCCGCCGGATGAGCAGGATTCAAATTCGATGTGCGGAAAACGTTCACCCAGCACGTCCAGCAGGCGATAAAACTGGCGGGTTTGCGCGTCAGCGGCGGCCTTCCCGTCGTGACCCGGCTGTACCAGCTCACGGTTCATGTCCCACTTCACGTAGTCGACTTCATGTTCACCCAGAAGCCAGCTCATGCGTTCCACAAGATAATCAAATGCTTCCGGGATACTCAGATTGAGCACCAGCTGGTGCCGCCCGGTGTGTTGTTTGTAGCCCGGCAGTGCCAGCACCCAGTCAGGGTGCGTGCGGTACAGATCGGAATCCGGGTTGATCATCTCCGGCTCAACCCAGATGCCAAACTCCATACCGAGCCGTTTGACGTGGTCGATCACCGGCGTCAGGCCGTTCGGGTATTTTTTCTCATCCAGATACCAGTCGCCCAGCGCGGCATGGTCGTCATTACGGCCTTTGAACCAGCCGTCGTCAATGATGAAGCGCTCCACGCCCAGGGCGGCAGCCTCGTCGGCCATGCGCATGATGTAGTCCGGATCGTGGTTGAAGTAGATCCCTTCCCAGGTATTGAGGTGCACCGGGCGCGGTTTGTTTTCCGGGAAGCGGATAACGTTGTTGCGCAGGTAGCGATGAAACGGCTGGCTCATGCCGTTCAGGCCATGCGTGGAATAGCTGGCATACAGGCGCGGCGTCCAGAGCGTATCGCCCTCCTCAACCGCCATTTCGCCCGGCAGGTAGAGGGCTTCAGCCTGCAGATAGCGGCGGCCGTCGGTTTTGGCTTCCGCACGCAGGCGGTGGTTGCCGCTCCAGCCCAGATGCACGCCCCAGACGTCGCCGTGCATTTCGCTGAACGACGGCGTCCCGGCAATCAGCGCCGGGAAGTGTTCATGGGAGGTTTTACCCCGGCGGTTTTCAATCACAAAGCTGTCGTGTTCAAGCGTCACGCGATGCGGCTGAAATTCCCGGATCCAGCGACCGTGGAAGGCCATCACCTCCTGAGCGCGTTCGGCCACCGGCAGCGTGACGGCGAAACGGTCCACCTGCCACGCCTGCGCTTTCAGGTTCGTTAAACCGTGACGAACCACCAGCACGCCGCTGGCATCCAGCGCCAGCTCGCTGGTCAGACGCAGGCCCGCATGTTCATCTTCCGCCGTCACCGTCAGGGTTTGTCCTGACTGCTGTACGTCTGTGGTGGTGAACATGGGTGAACCGTCCAGCCCCTGCCGATGCCCCTCAATGCCGGGAGCACCAAACAGACCGTGCCCCAGCTCGGCCATCAGCGTGACCGGGGAGTCGACGTCAAGCCTGCCGTTGGCAACAGGGCGCGCGATCATAGCAACATCCTGTGGCGAAAAGTGCTGAAGGTGCGGCCCCCAGTAGAGAATTTCGGCGAACGGGTACGTTTTGATCACCACATCTACCGTGTTGCTTTCAAGTCGTAAAACGGAATCTTGCATCAGACATCTCCTGTCATCGGGATGATCTGAGTGTTGATCCGAAACGTTTCGGATACAAACCAAAACGTTTCGGTTTTGTGATCGGGTTTAGAAAATGGAGAGATTCAGGCCGTTTGGCCGGGAGAAAATTCGGGCTGCCAGAGCACCTGAAGCCGTTCAATATCGTCGCCGTTAATCAGCTGACGCACCATATCGGCAATCTGTTTCCCGACGCCCTGGCGGGTGGACTGGATCACTGCCGCCACGTCGGCATCGACGATACTGTCCTGCGGGAGCCCGTCATAAACAACCAGCGCAACGGCGCTCTCGCCGGTCAGACGGCCCAGCTCTGCCAGCGCCATCGCCGCGCCGTCACCGTGAGTGTTGCAGTCGGTAATGATGGCCGTGGGCGGCTGCGACAGCGAGAGAAGCTCTTTCGTGGTGGCATAACCCACGCGGCGCGAAGGGGGCATGGCGCGCAGCCATTCGCTGGAAAGCCCGGCTTCCCGCAACGCGTCCAGATAGCCCTGACGACGCTGGGTGATGAATGCCTGATTGTTGCTTTCGCCCAGTAGGGCAATGCGCTGATGGCCTTTCCCGATTAGCCAGCGTGTAGCATTGTACGTACCGGCATAGTTGTCGAAGTCGAACCACGCGTACGGCTGCGGTAGCTGGCTGCGACCAAGCGCCAGAAAGGGAAATCCGGCGGCCTGCAGCTGCTCAAGTCGCGGATCGCGATCCAACGTGTGGGCCACAATCAGCGCATCCACGCGGCGGCTTTGCACCATGCGCATATAGCTGTGCTTATCCGCCAGATCGTCGTCGGCGATAAGCAATAAGTCGATCTCATGTCGCGCCAGTTCGTGGCTAATTTCGCCGACCATGTCCATAAATACGCTGTTATTGAGCGGAACAGGATGGACCGGGAACACCAGCCCAACGGCATCAATTTTGCCCATCTTCAGGCGGCGGGCGAAAGTGTTAGGCCGATAGCCGCGTCGCTGGGCTTCCGCTTCTACGCGAGCGCGCGTCTCGGCGGAGACGTCGTCATATCCGTTGAGGGCGCGGCTGACGGTGGTGACTGACAGCCCCAGTTCTTTGGCAATGGCTTTAAGCGACATGAGTTTCCGTATCTCTGTTAGTTTTGTTCCGCCACCAGCAGCGCGTAAGTGTCTGGCTCCAGGGCCTTGAAGATGTGCGGCTGGTCGGCGGGATAACAAATGTAATCCCCTGCGCCGAGCTCTTCCGCCGCGTCGAGCAGGCCGACCAGCGCCCGGCCCTGCGTCACAATAATATGTTCAACAGAGCCCGGCGGATGCGGCTGAGAAATACGATCTGCGCCCGGTTGGGTCATCAGAAGATAGACATCGCGGCGCGCGCCGGGTGGGCATGCCGCCAGTAAAATGGCTTCATAATTAGCCTGTCCGGCGACCACTTTTGTCCCTTCACCACGGCGGATCACCTGCGTGGTCGGCAACTGCGGCTCAAGCAGGCGGGCGAAAGGAATATCCAGCGCCACGCAGAGCGACCACAGCGTTTCCAGGCTAGGGTTACCGTTGCCGGACTCCAGCTGGGAAAGCGTGGATTTAGCGATCCCGGCACGGCGGGCAATTTCCGCCAGCGAAAGCCCGGTGCGCAGACGTTCCCGCACCAGACTTTTAGCGATCAGGCTGATTGGCTGCGTCATATAACGGCCTCTTGTTCTATAAAACGAACGAATCGTTCGCCTTGAAAATCAGTTTCGTTGCGTTCATTATAATGGATACACGTTCGATATGGCTAAAAATGTATGAAGCATCATCTCTCTTGTCTGAAAGGCGACACCATAAAAGCAATCATCCTGGTCTGCCTCGCGGTGGGCGTGGTGGGAATGTCCTACGGCTCGCTGGCGATGGCCTACGGTTTCCCGGTCTGGGTGCCGTTTGTGCTCTCCATCACCGTACTCGCGGGCGCGTCAGAGTTTATGTTTATCGGCATTGTAGCAAGCGGCGGTAACCCGCTGGCGGCTGCAGCCGCGGGTTTGCTGGTCAACGCGCGCCACGTGCCGTTTGGCGTGACGGTGCGTGAGCTGGTCGGTAAGCGCGGTCTGAGCCTGTTGGGCTGCCACATCATGAACGACGAAAGCGTGGTGTTTGGCCTGTCGCAAAAAACCGCCGAGCAGCGTAAAGCCGCCTACTGGCTGTGCGGTTTAGGCGTCGCCATCGTCTGGCCGCTTGGCGCGCTGCTGGGTGCCATGGTCGGCAAACTGCTGCCGGACCCGGAAACCATAGGCCTGGATGCGGTATTCCCGGCGATACTGCTGGCATTAGTGGTTCCCGCATTTAAAAACCGCACCACGCTGATACGCGCCTGCAGCGGTGCCGTTCTGTCGCTGGCCGCCGTGCCGTTTGCCCCGGTAGGTCTGCCGGTACTGCTCTCTTTACTCGGTCTTGCCGCGAGGAAAAAATAATGGAAAACATGACGTTCTTTATTCTCGGCATCGCCATTTTGTCTGCGGGAACCTATTTGATGCGTCTTGGCGGAGCGAAACTGGGCAGCAGGCTGGCATTGTCAGAGCGTTCACAGGCGCTGCTGTCAGATGCGGCAACGGTATTGCTGTTTTCCGTGGCGCTGGCGACCACGTTTTATGAAGGTGACCACTTTGCCGGCATGGCGCGCGTGCTGGGCGTGGCGTTTGCAGTGTTTTTGGCCTGGCGGAAGATGCCGTTAATTGTGGTGATCGTAGCGGCGGCAGTGGTAACCGCGCTGCTGCGCGTGGCGGGCATAAACTAAAAAAGCGCCCCGGGGGCGCTCTTTCGACGGTGTGACAGCTTATTTAGTCAGTTCAGCGGTCATGTGTACGCGGTTACCTGAGAACGCCTGGGTAATTTTGTACGATGACGCGCCGGCTTCCTGAGCCTGAGCCGCGATTTTAGCTTCTGCGCCATCAATGGTAGAGGCGGTTGCGGTTACGGTCTGTGCAGCGAAAGAACCGAAAGAAGTAGCCAGAGCGATTACAGCGACAAAATTTTTGATGCTTTTCATGATATAAACCCTTTCATTAAGTTGTTTTGGTAAGGCACCGTGCCTTGATGAGATAAATAGTAGACCTCATCATGATCAACTAAAAGCGGAAGGATTTGCTATTATCATTCAAAATTACTGATCAACTATCAATCGTTGTGGATGGGTATAAATCGTCGCCCTTCCCGGCTTGCAGAAGCCCACCAGCGTCAGGTTGCAGCGCTCCGCCACCTCCACCGCCAGCGTTGTTGCGGCTGAGACCGCAAACAGAATTTCCACACCGCACATGGCGGACTTTTGCACCATCTCGTAGCTGGCCCGGCTGGAAACGAGTGCTGCCCCCTGCTTCCAGACCTCACTTTCACGTGCCCGGCGACCGAGCAGCTTGTCCAACGCCACGTGGCGGCCAACGTCCTCATGTCCCCCGGCAATATCCCCCGACGGCAACACCCATGCCGCCGCGTGCGTGCAGCCGCTCAGCTGGCCGATGGGCTGTACATCATTCAGGTGCTCAAGCGCAGGGTCGAGGTGCGCCAGATTAAAGGTCTGAGTAAACGGCAGTGGTGAAACAGGTTTGCCAATATCGTTGAGCTGCTCAACGCCACACACGCCGCAGCCGGTACGCCCGGCCAGCGCGCGACGGCGCTCTTTCAGCCCCATAAAGCGGCGGCTGGAGAGTTCGATCTGCACTTCAAGACCGTTGCAGGCCTGCACCACGTCCATACCGTAGATCTCCTGCGGATGCTCGATGATGCCTTCCGAGAGGGAAAAACCGATGGCGAACAGCTCAAGATCTTTCGGAGACGCCATCATCACCACATGCGAGATGCCGTTGTAAACGAGCGCAACGGGTACTTCTTCCGCCAGAAAATCGGGCGTGGCATGGGTGATGTGGGGCGGTCGGTGTACCGACAGTTCCACAATGCCGGCAGGCAGGGGTGACGAGTGGAGAACACGGTTTTGTTTAGACACAGCGGTATTCCTGAACAACCACGGAAGCGAGCGTGCTATTGCAGCATAAACCACAGGCTGTACGCATAGTATGGATCAACTTTTCGACAACCATTCTCCTACTCATTTAGCAGGGGTGCAACCTGCCACCGGCTACACCGCTTTAACATGCAGAGCTGTTAACGTGATCAATATCACACTTTATAATCAACATGGTGATAATACGTTCACTTTGTATTAACGCCATTAGAACAGCGGTACCGACAATGTGGTATTCTGATGATATCCCTCGTGGAATTGAGGGATTAACGCAAATTTTTCTCCTTTGCGGTCATTTCTCAACCGCGAAGTCAAAACTACATATGTAAGCAATGTCGAAACAAGGAGTGACCCATGCAGGTCAGCAGAAGGCAGTTCTTTAAGATCTGCGCTGGCGGTATGGCAGGCACCACGGCAGCGGCACTGGGCTTTGCGCCCGGCGTAGCGCTGGCGGAAACGCGGCAGTATAAACTGCTGCGCACCCGTGAAACCCGTAATACCTGTACGTACTGCTCTGTCGGTTGCGGGCTGTTAATGTATAGCCTCGGCGACGGTGCTAAAAACGCCAAAGCGTCTATTTTCCATATCGAAGGCGACCCGGATCATCCGGTTAACCGCGGCGCATTGTGCCCCAAAGGGGCCGGTCTGGTGGACTTTATCCACTCCGAAAGCCGTCTCAAATTCCCTGAATATCGTGCGCCTGGATCCGACAAATGGCAGCAAATCAGCTGGGAAGAGGCGTTTGACCGCATCGCAAAACACATTAAAGAAGACCGCGATGCCAACTTTGTTGAGAAGAATGCCGACGGCGTCACGGTCAACCGCTGGCTCTCCACCGGGATGCTGTGTGCCTCCGCTTCAAGCAACGAAACCGGTTATTTAACCCAGAAATTTACGCGCGCACTCGGTATGCTCGCGGTCGACAACCAGGCGCGTGTCTGACACGGACCAACGGTAGCAAGTCTTGCTCCAACATTTGGTCGCGGTGCGATGACCAACCACTGGGTCGACATCAAGAACGCCAACCTCATTGTGGTGATGGGCGGTAACGCCGCTGAAGCGCACCCTGTCGGGTTCCGCTGGGCGATGGAAGCCAAAATCCACAACGGTGCGAAACTGATTGTGATCGATCCCCGCTTTACGCGTACTGCGTCAGTGGCGGATTTCTACACCCCTATTCGTTCAGGTACTGACATCACTTTCCTGTCAGGCGTATTGCTGTACCTGATGACCAACGAAAAATATAACCGCGAATACACCGAAGCCTATACCAACGCCAGCCTGATCGTGCGTGAGGATTACCACTTCGAAGATGGCCTGTTCAGCGGTTACGACGCCGAAAAACGCAAATACGACAAAACCAGCTGGAACTACGAGCTGGATGAAAAAGGCTTTGCGAAGCGCGACACCACCCTGCAGCACCCGCGCTGCGTGTGGAACCTGCTGAAAGAGCACGTTTCCCGCTACACGCCTGAGGTTGTCGAAAACATCTGCGGTACGCCGAAGGCGGACTTCCTGAAGGTGTGCGAGCTTATCGCCGAAACCAGCGCGAAGGACAAAACCGCGTCGTTCCTGTACGCCCTCGGCTGGACGCAACACTCCATCGGTGCGCAGAACATCCGTACCATGGCGATGGTTCAGCTCCTGCTCGGCAACATGGGTATGGCTGGCGGCGGCGTGAACGCCCTGCGCGGTCACTCCAACATTCAGGGTCTGACCGACCTCGGCCTGCTGTCTCAGAGCCTGCCGGGCTACATGAACCTGCCAAGCGAGAAACAGACCGACCTGCAAACCTACCTGACGGCCAGCACGCCTAAACCGCTGCTTGAAGGCCAGGTGAACTACTGGGGCAACTATCCGAAGTTCTTCGTCTCGATGATGAAAGCGTTCTTCGGTGATAAAGCGACGGCTGAAAACAGCTGGGGCTTTGACTGGCTGCCGAAGTGGGACAAAGGTTATGACGTTCTGCAGTATTTCGAGATGATGCACCAGGGCAAAGTGAACGGCTATTTGTGCCAGGGCTTTAACCCGGTGGCCTCGTTCCCTAACAAGAACAAGGTTGTTGAGTCGCTGTCGAAACTGAAGTTCCTGGTGACGATTGACCCGCTCAATACCGAGACCTCGACCTTCTGGCAGAATCACGGCGAATCGAACGACGTCGATCCGTCGAAGATTCAGACCGAAGTGTTCCGTCTGCCATCGACCTGCTTCGCGGAAGAGAACGGCTCTATCGTCAACTCCGGACGCTGGCTGCAGTGGCACTGGAAAGGTGCGGACGCCCCGGGCATCGCCATGAACGACGGCGAGATCCTGGCCGGCATCTTCTTACGCCTGCGTAAGATGTATGCGGAAGAAGGCGGCGCGAACCCGGAACCCGTGCTGAACATGACCTGGAACTACTCGACGCCGGAAAATCCTGCGCCAGAAGAAGTGGCGATGGAGAGCAACGGTAAGGCGCTGGCGGACGTTATTGACCCGGCCACCGGCACCGTACTGGCGAAGAAAGGCGATCAGCTCAGCACCTTCGCGCACCTGCGCGATGACGGTACTACCTCCAGCGGCTGCTGGATCTTTGCCGGTAGCTGGACGCCGAAGGGCAACCAGATGGCCAACCGCGATAACGCTGACCCGTCGGGCCTTGGCAATACGCTGGGCTGGGCATGGGCGTGGCCGCTCAACCGCCGTATCCTCTATAACCGCGCATCCGCTGACCCGCAGGGTAACCCGTGGGATCCGAAGCGTCAGCTTCTGAAGTGGGACGGTGCGAAATGGGGCGGCGTGGATATTCCGGACTACAGCACTGCCGCACCGGGCAGCGACGTTGGGCCGTTTATCATGCAGCCTGAAGGGATGGGGCGTCTGTTTGCTATCGATAAGATGGCGGAAGGTCCGTTCCCGGAACACTACGAGCCGTTTGAGACGCCGCTGGGCACCAACCCGCTGCACCCGAACGTGGTCTCAAACCCGGCAGCCCGTATCTTCAAAGGCGACTTTGAAGCGCTGGGTAAAAAGGACAAGTTCCCGTACGTGGGCACCACCTACCGTCTGACCGAGCACTTCCACTACTGGACCAAGCACGCGCTGCTTAACGCGATCGCGCAGCCGGAACAGTTTGTGGAGATCGGTGAGAAGCTGGCGAACAAGCTCGGCATTGCCCATGGCGATACCGTGAAGGTCTCCTCTAACCGTGGCTACATTAAAGCCAAGGCGGTGGTGACTAAGCGTATTCGCACGCTGAACGTTCACGGTCAGCAGGTGGATACCATCGGTATTCCGATTCACTGGGGCTATGAGGGCGTGGCGAAGAAAGGGTTCATTGCGAACACCCTGACGCCGTTCGTCGGTGATGCGAACACGCAGACGCCGGAGTTTAAGGCCTTCCTCGTGAACGTGGAAAAGGTGTAACGGAGACGACTTATGGCTTATCAATCTCAAGACATTATCCGTCGTTCCGCGACTAATGGTTTCACGCCCGCGCCTCAGGCGCGGGACCACCAGCAGGAAGTGGCGAAGCTTATCGACGTGACCACCTGTATCGGCTGTAAAGCCTGTCAGGTGGCCTGCTCTGAGTGGAACGATCTGCGTGACGAAGTGGGTCACAACGTCGGGGTGTACGACAACCCGGCGGACCTGACCGCCAAGTCCTGGACGGTGATGCGTTTCTCGGAAGTTGAGCAGAACGACAAACTGGAATGGCTTATTCGCAAAGACGGCTGTATGCACTGTGCGGATCCGGGCTGCCTGAAGGCATGTCCGTCAGAAGGGGCTATCATTCAGTATGCCAACGGCATCGTCGACTTCCAGTCCGAACAGTGCATCGGCTGCGGCTACTGCATCGCGGGCTGTCCGTTCGACGTACCGCGCCTGAACCCGGAAGACAACCGCGTCTACAAATGCACCCTGTGCGTTGACCGCGTAACCGTCGGCCAGGAGCCTGCGTGCGTGAAGACCTGCCCAACCGGCGCTATCCACTTTGGCTCCAAAGAGGATATGAAAACGCTGGCGGCAGAGCGCGTGGGAGAGCTGAAAACCCGTGGTTACGACAACGCGGGCCTGTACGATCCGGCCGGGGTTGGCGGTACGCACGTGATGTACGTGCTGCACCACGCCGACAAGCCGAATCTGTATCACGGTCTGCCGGAGAACCCGGAAATCAGCGCCACCGTGAAGTTCTGGAAAGGCATCTGGAAACCGCTGGCAGCGGTCGGTTTTGCTGCCACCTTCGCAGCGAGCATCTTCCACTACGTCGGCGTCGGTCCGAACCGCGCGGAAGAGGAAGACGACAACCTGCATGAAGAGAAAGACGAGGTGCGCAAATGAGAAAACGTGACACCATCGTGCGCTACACCGCGCCGGAACGCATCAACCACTGGGTCACCGCCTTCTGCTTCATGCTGGCGGCGATAAGCGGGCTGGGGTTCTTCTTCCCGTCCTTCAACTGGCTGATGCAGATCATGGGGACACCACAGCTGGCGCGCATCCTGCACCCGTTTGTAGGCGTCATCATGTTCGCGTCGTTCATCATCATGTTTTTCCGCTACTGGCACCATAACCTAATCAATCGGGATGATATCTTTTGGGCGAAGAATATTCGTAAGATCGTCGTCAACGAGGAAGTGGGTGACACCGGGCGTTATAACTTCGGCCAGAAATGCGTATTCTGGGCGGCGATTATCTTCCTGGTCCTGTTGCTGGTGAGCGGCGTGATCATCTGGCGTCCGTACTTTGCGCCTGCTTTCTCAATCCCGGTGATCCGATTCGCGCTGATGCTGCATTCATTTGCCGCAGTGGCGTTAATTGTGGTTATCATGGTGCATATCTACGCCGCCCTTTGGGTGAAAGGCACCATTACCGCGATGGTGGAAGGCTGGGTAACCAGTACGTGGGCGAAGAAACATCACCCGCGCTGGTACCGTGAAGTCCGCCAGAAACAGGAAAAGTCATCTGAATGAGTATTCGCATAATCCCGCAAGATGAGCTGGGGTCGAGCGAGAAACGCACGGCGGATTATATTCCGCCGTTGTTATTCCCCAGACTCAAGAACCTCTACAACCGCCGCGCAGAGCGTCTGCGCGAGCTGGCAGAGAACAACCCGCTGGGCGATTTTCTGCGTTTTGCCGCGTTGGTCGCCCACGCGCAGGAAGTGGTGCTGTACGACCACCCGCTGCAAATGGATCTGACCGCGCGTATCAAAGAAGCCAACGCGCAGGGCAAGCCGCCGCTGGACATTCACGTCCTGCCGCGCGACAAGCACTGGCAAAAGCTGCTGCATTCGCTGATTGCCGAGCTGAAGCCGGAGATGAGCGGTACCGCGCTGGCGGTCATTGAGAATCTGGAAAAAGCCTCTGACCTGGAGCTGGAAGAGATGGCGAGCGCGCTGTTTGCCTCCGACTTCGCTCTGGTGAGCAGCGATAAAGCGCCGTTTATCTGGGCTGCGCTGTCGCTTTACTGGGCGCAAATGGCGAGCCTGATCCCCGGCAAAGCTCGCGCCGAATACGGCGAGGCGCGCCAGTTCTGCCCGGTCTGCGGCTCAATGCCGGTTTCCAGCATGGTGCAAATCGGCACCACTCAGGGGCTGCGCTACCTGCACTGCAACCTGTGTGAAACCGAGTGGCACGTGGTTCGCATCAAGTGCAGCAACTGCGAGCAGACCCGCGATCTGAATTACTGGTCGCTGGAAAATGAAGAAGCAGCAGTGAAAGCCGAAAGCTGCGGCGACTGTGGCACTTACCTGAAGATTCTGTATCAGGAAAAAGACCCGAAAGTCGAAGCGGTGGCCGACGATCTTGCCTCGCTGATTCTGGACGCGAAGATGGAGCAGGAGGGATTCGCCCGCAGCTCGATCAACCCGTTCCTGTTCCCGGGTGAAGGGGAATAACTCCCTGTTACAGTGCCGGGCGGCGCGTGCTTGCCCGGCCTGCAGTTCGACAGCATTACCCGCCGTCTTTCATGTCAGATGCTCTCCATTCTCGTTGAGAGACGCGTTATCGCCTTTGCGAGCCGCTTTCCAGATTGTTGCCCTCAACAATATTCTTGTTTTCTTTTGAATCAAACCAGGCTATAAAACTGTTTATCCATACAGTAAAAGGGAATTTTCATGGCGCTGGAACAGGGTATTGCACAGCTGGTTCAGGGATTTATCGCTGCAGGGCGACCCTCGTCACGTCGCCAGAGCGTTGAGGTGCGACGAGCAGGCTATATTGCCAGCACGGGGCTTGCCGGGGAGACCGAAACGCGCGTACAGGTGGAGACGCTCGTTCTTGACGGTCTTACCATTCGGGTGTTTTCACCTCTCAATGCACCTGAAATATTGCCTGCTGCCATTTACTATCATGGCGGATGTTTCATCAGCGGCGGCTTTGATACCCATGACAACCAACTCCGCCAGTTAGCCTGCTACGGCAATTGCCGGGTGATCGCGATTCAGTACAGGCTGGCCCCGGAGCATATTTTCCCCGCAGCACATGACGATGCGGAAAAAGGTGCAGATCTGGTCTGGCAATATGCGGACAAACTGGGCGTGGATAAAAACCGGATCACACTTTGCGGAGACAGCGCAGGAGGCCATCTTGCGCTGGTAACGTCATTGCGGCTCAACGCGAAAGGACGATGGAAACCCGCACAGCTCATTCTTATCTATCCCATGCTCGACGCCACCGCCAGTTTTGAAAGCTATGCCCTCAATGGCACGGATTACATTATTACCCGTGATACCCTGCTCAGCGGGTATGAAATGTACCTCGCCGACATCGAACGCCAGCATCCCGAAGCGAGCCCGCTGTGGCGCGATGATTTTTAAGGACTTCCGCCAGTTCACATCATTACCGCAGAGTACGATCCGCTGTGCGATGAGGGAGAAATGTTATATCAGCATTTGACTGAGCAGGGTGTGAAGTGTACCGCTCAGCGCTGGCTGGGCGTCATCCATGGCTTCTTTCAGCTTGGCGGCGTTAGCCAGTCTGCGCGAGACGTTATGCGGGATATCGCCGGGCGGATTCAGCACGCCCGGATAACGTGAACAGAAGATTACTCCTCCTCGTTCCCACCCTCTTCATACGCGCCAAAAGGCTTCGCCGGAAGAACGATATAGGTACCTTCAAAAACCGCGCCCGGTGTTTTATCGCCAAATAGTTCAACCTGCATTTGTACGCGAGCCTTGCGGCCGCGTGCCAGGCGGTCCAGATCGCCGCCCAGCGACCCCAGATCGGCCACCGCGCTCGGTTTACCGCTGATCGGTGCGCTATAGCGGATATGAGCATCAGCAAGAATGATGGTGCCACCCAGATGGCGCTCGCGCAGCATCAGCCAGATAAGCCCCCAGCCGGTAAGCGTGGCCAGTGAGAACAGACTTCCGGCAAAGAGGGTGTGGTGGGGGTTCTGATTGCCAGTTTCCGGCATGGTGGTAATAAATTTTTGTCCGGTGTACTGCTGAATGCGCACGCCCATTTTTTCGCTGAGCGGAATGTGCTGATACCAGGCCTGCTGCAGCTGTCCGCACCAGTCGGCGCGATGCAGAATATCGTCCAGCGTGGCGATGGGTTTGATCATCAAAAAATGACGAATCGGGGTGGTTTGCGGGGTTGTGATCTCCCCCTGATTCACAAAACCGAGTTTAGCGAAGAATTCTACTGCATCTTCGCGGGCGCTACAGGTAACGCGCTTAACGCCTTCCTGACGGGCGACGGATTCCAGGGTCATCGCCATTAGCGTCCCCAGACCTTTGTCCTGCACGGAGGGATGAACCGCCATAAAGCGAATAGACGCTTCGTTATCGGCGTTGATATACAAACGCCCGACGGCCACAAGGTTGCCCTCTTCGTCCATCACCATCTGATGGTGGGCCATCGCGTCCCAGGCGTCGCGCTCAGAGCCTTTTGGCTGATGTAATGGCTTGCGTAGCATTTCCCAGCGGAACTGGTAATAAGCGTCTAACTCTTCTTCCGTTTGCGGTACTCGAAGGTGATACATAGCTGTACTCTCTCTTGTTACCCGCGGCCATGCCGTAAGTATGCTCATACCTGGAGCCAGAATGTGACGGGACCATCGTTCACCAGCGATACCTGCATATCTGCAGCGAATCGTCCGGTTTGCGTATTCATTTCCTGCTGGCGACAACGCTCTACAAAGTACTCGTAAAGTGCTTCAGCACGATCTGGCGCGGCACCTTTCGAGAAACTCGGGCGCATGCCGCGCTCGGTATCCGCTGCCAGCGTAAACTGGGAAACCACCAGCACGCTGCCGCCCGCCTGCTGGACGTTCAGGTTCATCTTGCCTTCCGCATCGCTGAAAATACGGTAGCCCAGCACGCGCTCACACAAGCGGTTGGCTTTTTGTTCGTCATCATCCTTTTCGACACCTAACAACACCAAAAGTCCTGGGCCAATTTCACCCGTCACCTCTCCCTCCACGGTGACGCTGGCACGGGTTACGCGCTGTATCAATGCAATCATGGTTGGTCTGCTTCTTGTTGTTTTTCAGCTTCTGCTGCTTTTTTAAGTTCGCGGTATACACCGAGAGTGACAGTTATTTCAGCACCAAGCAAGACGATACACCAGGTCCAGTAGACCCAGACAAACAAAATGGGGATCACCGCCAGCACGCCGTAAATCAGCTGATAGGACGGAAACATGGTGATGTAGAGGGCAAACCCTTTCTTACCGAGCTCAAAGAGCAATGCCGCCACCAGCGCCCCCACGACCGCATCGCGGTTAGGCACGCGCGTGGTCGGCACCACGCTATAGAGCAGCCAGAACGAGAGCCACGACAGGATCAACGGAAAGATGCGAAGCACATTATCAATAGCGCCGTTTAAATCACTCGCCCAGCGCAGGGAGAGCAGATAAGAACTGATTGCCAGGCTCGCCCCGGCCAGCAGCGGCCCCAGCGTGAGGATCATCCAGTACACGGCAAAAGAATAGACCTTTGGCCGCGCTTTTTTACTCCGCCAAATCGTGTTTAGCGCGTTATCGATGGCGTACATCAACAGCAGCGCGGTGACGATAAGACCGCACGCCCCCACTGCCGTCATCTTGCTGGAATTGGCAACAAACTGCTCAATGTAGTTCTGGATAACATCCCCGGTTGCCGGAATGAAATTCGCGAAGACAAAATGACGAAGCTGCACGCTGACGTCCGCAAACATCGGAAAGGCGGAAAACAGGGCAAAGATAACCGCCACCAGCGGCACTAACGAGAGCAATGACACGTAGGCGAGGTTACCCGCCAGCGTGGTCATATTGTCCTCATCAATCCGGTGCCAAAGCAGTTTCAGCCAGGCCCGCAGCGGGCGAGTATGGTGCGTGGCTTTTTGATGAACGGTTTTTAGCATAGCTGCTTCGCAAAGTAGTCAGGTATCGTCTCTTTTCCGGTCACCAGAATTGACGTAATACCCAACTGGTTAGCTCCCTCTATATTATCGGCGTTGTCGTCGAAAAAGACCGCATCGGCCGCGGTGAATCCTTCTGACTGCAGAACAGCCTGATAAATTCGGGCTTCAGGCTTACGCATGCCCATCTCCTGCGAGAGATAGATTTTATCAGCCGCCGTCTTAACTTCAGGGTATTCTTCAGGCCAGAACGTGGTATGCAGGCGGTTGGTATTTGATAGCACAACGACACGATGCCCCTGATCGCGCAGTTTGTGCATGATGTCGATCACTTCAGGCCGGATGGCGACAAATACCGCCTGCCAACCGTGGGAAAACTGTTCATAGCTTAACGAAAGCCCCATCTCCTGACAGAAACGTTCAGCGAACTCTTCATCGCTGATTTCGCCGCGTTCATGCTGGTGGAAAGTCTCGCCCATCGCGAAATTCTGCTTTAAGGTCGCCAGCGGCACGCGGCTAAAATCGCTCCATGCGCCCAACACGCGATTAAAATCGATATCGACGATGACGTTTCCTAAATCAAAGATATAAAGCATGTTTATCTCCTGCTCGCCGTGGAGAGGTAACTGTAGCGGGAAAGATAAAGTTTGGCTATGCACGAGATTCAGCTTAGAGGGAGCAGTATGAAGAACAAAAATTTAGCCAGGAAGATGATATTGGCTTACGGGCGATAGGCAGGGATGAGTTTTATTTAAGTTCGATTTTGCGAAGATATACGTTTTAGTTCATTCTGCAAAAAATTATAGAAAAACGCTTCCGTAATATTTTTTCTCATCACCATATTCCCCCATTTTTGCCATGGCAATCCCATTTCGCGCGGCTTTGCTCGAAATCGCAACAAGTTCACTTTACTTAAATTTACATTTAGATACAAATACTCTATTTATCTTCTTTTTTATAATGATAAGTTTACATTACTTTACACATGGAGCTGCACTTTCGTGAAGATTAAAAAGGGATACGTCCTCAGTGCCGTTTTAATAGCTTTACTCTGCGCTTTCGCTATTTATTCATACAATGCCTACCGATTTAAAAAAGCCAGCAGAGATATTTTATATCAACTCTCTAGCCAACTGATTGTGAAGCAAGGGCTTGAACCAAAACTTTCAACCCACCTCGTTTTTGATATGTTATATATCGACGGAAACATATCCAAAGATGATGACAAAATCATTGTGGGGCTTATCAGAAAAAACCTTATCCCTGTCAGAACGATATCCATAAACAGTGGTGGCGGCGATGTCGAAACTGCAATAAAAATAGCACAAGTTATTCATGATAAAGAAATTAACATTGAGGTCAGGCGATTATGCCTTTCTTCCTGTGCTAACTATCTTTTCCCAGCGGCAAAAAACAAAATCATCAACTATGGTTCCATTATTGGTTTCCATGGGTCGCCTAATTCTGATGACAATAAGTTAACAACTACGGTTAACGGAGAAATCAATACAGACACAACGATAACAGATCGCATTTTCTCAGAAATAAGAAAAACGGATAAAGCATTCTACAAAGATATAAATGTGTCATGGATGATGCCACTTTGCGGGCAAAAAGAAAATATTGGTGATCCAGACACAGGTCTGTCGACGTACAGCGAAAAGGATTTTACGCGTTTTGGCGTAAAAAACATTTCATTCACGGATGGTGAAATGGTATGGAAAAAGTCTATGGATATTATGGGTATACCTTTTGCTCACTATTGCAAGGAAAATTAATAATGCGTGAACTCAATGAAAGTGAATTAAGTAACGTCAGCGGTGCAGGAATGTGGGGTTCTATCGGTAGTGCGATTGGTGGGATGTTCGGTGGTGGTAGCGCTGGTTGTAATGGCAGCTATTCTCACACCAGCACCACTAACAAAGATGGTTCTCACTCTGAAAGCACATCCTTTAGCGGTGGTTGCTCGGTTAACGTTGGTGGTAAAAGCGGTGGTTCATCAAAAGGTAATGGTGGTTCGAAAAGTGGCGGTGGCCGCCAGGGTAATGATCACGGTAGACATTAATTCCTGAACCATTATAACTCATAGCCGCTGATATTTGGCGGCTATTTCCACCCCGCAAGAGGCCAGATATGTTTCGCAAGGAAGCTATTGAATATCAGAGTACACGGTGGGAAGGGAAAGCTGTTCTTCTGCCGGGCATCCCTTTTGCTCTTATCATATTGCTCAGCATTTTTTTTATTGCTTCCATTTCTATTTTTATTACCAAAGGTTCCTACACCCGTCGCGTCATCGTTCACGGTGAAATAACCACTTTCCCTGGCTCAGTGAATATCTCTGCATCAATGCAGGGTACAGTCGTGCAGAGTTTTGTTAATGAAGGCGATCGCGTAAAAAAAGGTGATGCTCTCTTTCTCATTCATTCGGGTGTATCGACGCAATCAGGCCTGGTTGATGAGAATAAAAAAAAGGAGATCGCGCTACAGATAAAGAGTATCAGCGTAATGATGGCAAATTTGAACTCTTCGAAAAACCGTACGCTCAACGCGCTGACGACTCAAAAAGATCATTATCAGTCCAGTTTTAATACCTCATCTGGGCTACTGGTGCAGGCTGAGCGGGAACTGCATCAGATTGAGAAGAACGTTAACGATTACCGTGGTTATCAGGAAAAAGGTCTGGTCACCAAAGACCAGATGAGTAGCCAAAACGCACTACTCTACCAACAGCAGAGCAATGTTTCTGACCTGGTCGCCAGAAAATCACAGGACCAGGTTCAGATCGATGCGCTCAATCAGCAAATCCAATCCCAGAGCGCTGATTATGACCAACAGGTTTACCAGCTTGAGCAACAAATATACGAACTGCAAAAAGAAAAGTTAAATACAGAAGCGGAAGGTAATTATGTCATCGTGGCAACAGCCGATGGCTTAATCGACTCCATCAATACGGCGCAAGGTAAGATGATCGGCGCAGGCGATGTACTGGCGCGAGTTCAGCAGAATATCCATTCTCCATGCTATCTCGAAACCTGGGTTCCGGATGAAGTTCTTCCTTATCTGGCGATTGGCCAGCGCGTTAATGTTAGTTACGACGCCTTTCCTTATGAAAAATTTGGTCAGTTCAGGGCATCAATATCAGCAATATCCAGGCTTCCGGCATCGAAGCCAGAACTCCTGTCAAAGCAGACCATCGCACATGAATTCTATGACGATAAAAAGTCCTGGTACAAAATCATGATCAAACCTGACCTACAGTCTGTGCAAGTCCATGGAAAACAACTCTCACTGAGCCAGGGAGCCAAAGCGCAGATTTCTCTTTTCCTTGAAAAGAGACATATCTATGAGTGGTTATTATCGCCATTTTACGAAATGAAAATGAGCGTAACGGACGCAGGTAATGAATAATCTTTATACACTTGAGACGCTGCTGCGCAAGTTGGATCTGAAAATATTTAAACGCATCCCAGTTGTCTTTCAAACCGAAGCGTCCGAATGTGGCCTGGCCTGTCTTTCAATGATATGCAGTTTTTATGGCAAGCAGGTGGATCTACTGCAACTCCGGCAACAATTCAATTTGTCATCACGTGGGGTCAACCTCAATGCGATAAAAGCAATTGCCAGTGAACTGGAGATGTCGTCACGCGCATTGTCCGTGGACCTTCAGGAATTACATGACGTGCGTAAGCCCTGCATATTGCATTGGGATTTTAACCATTTTGTCGTACTGATTAAGGTCGATAAGAACAGCGCGGTGATCCACGACCCTGCGTTTGGACGACGGGTGATTAGCATGCCCGAATTGTCCCAACATTTTACTGGTGTTGTGCTTGAGGTATGGCCGGGAACCACTTTCTCAGTTCAAAAGAAGCAAAACAGGTTAAAAGCGACCACGTTATTAAAGAATATCAATGGACTGATAACTTCACTGACGAAGGTATTTTTCTTATCGCTGGTGATTGAGTTGATCAGCCTGCTAATGCCAGTGGGGACACAATTAGTCACGGATAATGTGATTGCATCCGGAGATTACGGTTTACTTAATATCATCTGTCTTGGGTTGTTTATTCTGATTCTGTTACGTTTGACGGTCAGTGTCATACGCTCCTGGACCACGCTGATACTGGGAACACTCATCGACGTCCAGTGGAGTTTTAGCCTCTTTTCTCACCTTATTAAGCTACCGACCACCTATTTTGAAAGACGCAAACTGGGGGACATTCAGTCTCGCTTCCACTCGCTTGATGTTATACGGGCCACTTTTACCACAGGTTTAACTGGTAGCATTATTGATACGCTAATGCTCATGGGTTTGCTGGTAATGATGTTTTTATACAACCTGCAGCTCAGCATGATAGTGGTCTCTTTTACCGCAATATACACCTTCATTCGGTTTGCTACCTATCGATACTATCGCCAGCTATCAGAAGAAGAGTTAATCAAGGAAGCACGCCTTAACTCTTATTTTATGGAAACCCTGTACGGTATCGCGACGATTAAGATTCAGGGGATGACTGACCTGAGAATCAATAACTGGTTTAATCTTTTTTCAGATAAGGTCAATACAGGCATTCGTTTGACGCGAATGGATCTTTTCTTTGGTGGCGTCGTCTCTTTTATCGCCGCCTGCGACCAAATTGTTATCCTGTGGGTTAGCGGCAGGCTGATGATGGATAGTCATTTAACCATCGGTATGTTTATCGCATTTAACACCTTCAGGAGTCAGTTCTATGACCGAATAAATGCCCTGATCAACTTTATCATTCAGCTGAAGATCATCAACTTACACAATGAACGCGTTGCCGATATTGCGCTGCAGGAAGCATCTTCTTCAACGGCCACCAGCCCGCTGCGTTTACCACACGGAGCCTTAACGCTCGAAACTCAGGATCTGACTTACCGTTATGATAACCATGCGGACCCTATCTTCAGCAAACTGAATCTGACCATTCATGCCGGAGAGAGTATTGCTATTACGGGCGTATCGGGTTCAGGTAAAAGCACCTTGATGAAAGTGTTGTGCGGTTTATTCGAACCGTCGAACGGCTGCGTCCGAATTAATGGCATTGATATTAAGCAACTTGGTTTCGAGCATTATGCTGAACGCATTGCCTGTATCATGCAGGAAGATAAGCTGTTTTCAGGCTCAATCAAAGAGAATATCGCCGGTTTTCGGCCTGACATTGACGAGCAGTGGATGGTGCAATGCGCTATCGCAAGCCATATTCATAATGACATTTTAAAGCTACCAATGGGTTACGAGACACTGATTGGTGAACTTGGGGAAGGGTTGTCCGGCGGTCAAAAACAGCGGATTTATATTGCCCGGGCATTATACCGTAAACCGGGTATTTTATTCATGGACGAGGCGACCAGCCACCTTGATAAAACCAGTGAAAGTCAGGTCAATCAGTCTATACAGGCGATGAACATTACGAGGATTATTATCGCGCATCGCGAAACCACGATTTCATCGGCAGATCGGGTGTTCGTGATAAATGGAGCAGAGTTACCCTAATCCGTGAATTTCGCAGGAAAAAGATAGCGTTGGGACATAACTCCCCCGGCTAATGAAGAATTCTGGCGATCATCCAATAAAAAAGCCGCTGAGGGATCAGCGGCTTTTTACCGGCCGGGTGGTACATGCGCTTACCCGACCTATAGATTGACCGTATTACTCTTCTTTCGCACCGCGCATTGCACGTTTACGATCGTTCTCGGTCAGGTGACGTTTACGGATACGGATAGACAGCGGAGTCACTTCTACCAGTTCGTCGTCATCGATGAATTCCAGAGCCTGCTCCAGGGTCATCTTGATCGGTGGAACCAGAACCGTTGCTTCGTCAGTACCGGACGCACGCATGTTGGTCAGTTTCTTACCGGTCAGGCAGTTTACGGTCAGGTCGTTAGAACGGCTGTGAATACCGATGATCTGGCCTTCGTAAACTTCAGCACCGTGACCCAGGAACAGCTTACCGCGATCCTGCAGACCGAACAGCGCAAACGCAACCGCTTTACCCTGACCGTTGGAGATCAGCACGCCGTTGTTACGCTGGCCCACTTCGCCCGGACGCACGTCGTCGTAGTGGCTGAAGGTGGAGTACAGCAGACCGGTACCGGAGGTCATGGTCATGAACTCAGAACGGAATCCGATCAGGCCACGGCTTGGGATCACGTAGTCGAGACGTACGCGGCCTTTGCCATCTGGATTCATGTTTTTCAGGTCGCCTTTACGCTCACCCAGCGCCTGCATCACAGAACCCTGGTGCTGCTCTTCAACGTCCAGCGTCACGTTTTCGAACGGCTCTTGTTTACGGCCGTCGATTTCGCGGAAGATAACTTTCGGACGGGAAACCGCCATTTCGAAACCTTCACGACGCATGTTTTCGATCAGAACAGACAGGTGCAGCTCACCACGACCAGAAACGCGGAATGCATCAGCATCTTCGGTTTCTTCAACGCGCAGCGCAACGTTGTGCACCAGCTCTTTGTTCAGGCGGTCAAGGATCTGACGAGAGGTAACGAACTTACCTTCTTTACCACAGAACGGAGAGGTGTTGACGTTGAAGAACATGGTAACGGTTGGTTCATCAACAGACAGGGCTGGCAGCGCTTCCACGTTCTGCGGGTCGCAGATGGTGTCAGAGATGTTCAGCTCGCCCAGACCGGTGATAGCGATGATGTCGCCCGCTTCAGCCAGATCGCTGTCGATACGCTCCAGACCCAGGTGAGTCAGCACTTTGCCAACTTTACCGTTACGGGTTTTGCCTTCGCTATCGATGATAGTAACCTGCTGGTTTGGCTTCACTTTACCGCGTTTGATACGACCGATACCGATGACGCCAACGTAGTTGTTGTAGTCCAGCTGGGAGATCTGCATCTGCAGTGGACCATCCAGATCAACATCCGGTGCCGGTACGTGATCGACAATCGCCTGATACAGCGGGGTCATGTCTTCCGCCATATCTTCGTGGTCCAGACCCGCGATACCATTCAGCGCCGAAGCGTAAATGATAGGGAAGTCCAGCTGTTCGTCGGTCGCGTCGAGGTTAACGAACAGGTCGAATACCTGATCAACAACCCAGTCAGGACGTGCGCCAGGACGGTCAACCTTGTTGATAACAACAATTGGTTTCAGGCCATGGGCAAATGCTTTTTTGGTCACGAAGCGCGTTTGCGGCATTGGGCCGTCAAATGCGTCAACCACCAGCAGCACGGAATCCACCATGGACATCACGCGCTCAACTTCACCACCGAAGTCGGCGTGCCCTGGGGTATCAACGATGTTGATACGGTAGTCATTCCATTTAATCGCGGTGTTTTTCGCGAGGATGGTAATCCCACGCTCTTTCTCCAAATCGTTGGAGTCCATCACACGCTCTTGAGTTTCGGCACGCGCATCAAACGTACCGGATTGCTGCAGCAGCTTATCAACCAGGGTAGTTTTACCATGGTCAACGTGCGCGATGATGGCGATGTTACGCAAATTTTCGATCACAACTTTGCCTCAGGCATTAGAAATAGCGCGTTATTGTACACGGATTAATCGCACTACAAAACAGGATCACAAACATCCTCCGCAAACAAGTATTGCAGAGATGCTTTGTGATCGCTTTCACGGAGCGAAAAAGGGCACTTTAACGTAAATTGCACCAATATGGTGCTCAATGTTCACATTGAAGCACTATACTGGTGCAACAAATCCATCGTGGTGCAGCCCTTTTGCACTATGGTGCGCATGATAACGCCTTTTTGGGGTGATTTAAAAGTTGGCACAGATTTCGCTTTATAAAAATTACATGGCAACAGCCAGTACAAACAGAAACTGAAGACCTCGTTACCACGACGACAATGACCAATCTGGAGAGTTAAGTATGTCCGCTGAACACGTTTTGACGATGCTGAACGAACATGAAGTGAAGTTTGTTGATCTCCGCTTCACCGACACCAAAGGTAAAGAACAGCACGTCACAATCCCTGCTCATCAGGTGAACGCCGAATTCTTTGAAGAAGGCAAAATGTTTGACGGCTCCTCCATTGGTGGCTGGAAAGGCATTAACGAATCCGACATGGTTCTGATGCCAGATGCAACCACTGCGGTCATTGATCCGTTCTTCGAAGAACCAACCCTGATCATCCGTTGCGACATCCTCGAGCCAGGCACGCTGCAGGGCTACGACCGCGACCCACGTTCTATCGCGAAACGCGCTGAAGAGTACCTGCGTTCTACCGGCATCGCAGACACCGTTCTGTTCGGGCCAGAGCCAGAATTCTTCCTGTTCGATGACATCCGTTTCGGTGCTTCTATCTCTGGCTCCCACGTTGCTATCGACGACATCGAAGGTGCATGGAACTCCTCCACCAAATATGAAGGTGGTAACAAAGGTCACCGTCCTGGCGTTAAAGGTGGTTACTTCCCGGTTCCTCCGGTCGATTCTGCACAGGACATTCGTTCCACCATGTGTCTGGTGATGGAAGAGATGGGCCTGGTTGTTGAAGCTCACCACCACGAAGTGGCGACTGCTGGTCAGAACGAAGTGGCAACCCGCTTCAACACCATGACCAAAAAAGCGGACGAAATTCAGATCTACAAATACGTTGTGCACAACGTTGCGCACCGTTTCGGTAAAACCGCGACCTTCATGCCAAAACCAATGTTTGGCGATAACGGTTCCGGTATGCACTGCCACATGTCTCTGTCCAAGAACGGTACCAACCTGTTCTCTGGCGACAAATATGCTGGCCTGTCCGAGCAGGCGCTGTACTACATCGGCGGCGTAATCAAACACGCTAAAGCGATCAACGCCCTGGCGAACCCAACCACCAACTCCTACAAGCGTCTGGTCCCGGGCTACGAAGCGCCAGTGATGCTGGCCTACTCTGCACGTAACCGTTCTGCTTCTATCCGTATCCCGGTGGTGGCGTCTCCTAAAGCGCGTCGTATCGAAGTACGCTTCCCGGATCCAGCGGCTAACCCATACCTGTGCTTCGCAGCACTGCTGATGGCAGGTCTGGACGGTATCAAGAACAAGATCCACCCGGGCGAAGCGATGGACAAAAACCTGTACGACCTGCCGCCAGAAGAAGCGAAAGAGATCCCACAGGTTGCTGGCTCTCTGGAAGAAGCCCTGCAGGCGCTGGACGCAGACCGCGAGTTCCTGACTGCAGGTGGCGTATTCACTGACGACGCTATCGATGCCTACATCGCCCTGCGCACTGAAGAGAACGACCGCGTGCGCATGACTCCGCATCCGGTTGAGTTCGAACTGTACTACAGCGTTTAATTAAGTTGTTTTACCCGGCGTGACAAGCGCCGGGAGTAGTTGCCGTGGAAACTTTTAGCCCATCTCCGGATGGGCTTTTTTCTCCACCAACAATCTGATCTCACGCGCTTTTTACGCCGAAAACGCTATACTGCACTAAATTAGTGCAAACGACTCCAGGAGACTGCTGAATGGCAACTGGCACGCTGCCCGATGCTGGGCAGATCCTCAATTCTTTGATTAACAGCATTTTGCTGGTCGATGACGAGCTGGCCGTTCATTACGCCAACCCGGCGGCACAGCAGCTGCTTGCCCAAAGCGCACGTAAACTATTCGGTACCCCGCTTCCGGAACTCCTGAGCTATTTTTCGCTGAATATTGGCCTGATGCAGGAAAGCTTACAGGCAGGCCAGGGTTTCACCGATAACGAAGTGACGCTGGTGATCGACGGGCGCTCGCACATTCTGTCGCTAACCGCGCAACGTCTTCCCGAAGGCCTGATCCTGCTGGAAATGGCGCCGATGGATAATCAGCGTCGACTGAGCCAGGAGCAGCTTCAGCATGCGCAGCAGATTGCAGCCCGTGACCTCGTGCGCGGTCTGGCGCATGAAATCAAAAACCCGCTGGGTGGGTTACGCGGCGCGGCGCAGCTTCTGACCAAGGCGCTGCCTGACCCTGCGCTGGCGGAATATACCAACGTCATCATTGAGCAGGCGGACCGTCTGCGGAATCTGGTAGACCGTCTTCTCGGTCCGCAGCAGCCGGGAATGCACGTCACTGAAAGCATCCATAAAGTGGCTGAGCGGGTGGTGAAGCTCGTCTCAATGGAGCTGCCGGAGAACGTCACGCTGGTACGTGATTACGACCCAAGCCTGCCGGAACTGGCCCATGACCCGGATCAGATTGAGCAGGTCCTGTTGAATATTGTGCGTAATGCTCTGCAGGCGCTGGGACCTGAAGGCGGCGAGATTATTTTACGCACCCGCACCGCCTTCCAGCTCACGTTACACGGCGTGCGCTACCGGCTTGCGGCCCGAATCGACGTTGAGGATAACGGGCCCGGCATTCCATCGCATCTGCAGGACACCCTGTTCTACCCGATGGTCAGCGGCCGTGAAGGCGGAACCGGCCTGGGCTTATCCATTGCCCGCAGTTTGATCGACCAACACTCCGGGAAAATTGAATTTACCAGTTGGCCGGGACATACCGAGTTTTCGGTTTTCCTGCCGATTAAAAAATAAAGGTGACGTTTATGCAACGAGGGATAGTCTGGGTAGTCGATGACGATAGCTCCATCCGTTGGGTGCTTGAACGCGCGCTCACAGGGGCAGGATTAAGCTGCACGACGTTTGAGAGCGGCAGCGAAGTGCTCGACGCACTCACCACTAAAACGCCCGATGTTCTGCTGTCGGATATCCGTATGCCGGGCATGGACGGGCTGGCGCTGTTAAAGCAGATCAAACAACGCCACCCTATGCTACCGGTCATCATAATGACCGCGCACTCCGATCTGGATGCCGCAGTGAGCGCCTATCAGCAAGGGGCGTTCGATTACCTGCCCAAACCGTTTGATATCGACGAAGCGGTGGCGCTGGTTGAGCGCGCGATTAGCCATTATCAGGAGCAGCAACAGCCACGCCACGCGCCCGATTTTGGGCCAACCACCGACATCATTGGCGAAGCGCCGGCGATGCAGGACGTGTTTCGCATTATTGGCCGTCTGTCCCGCTCGTCCATCAGCGTCTTGATTAACGGCGAATCGGGCACCGGTAAAGAGCTTGTGGCGCATGCACTGCATCGCCATAGCCCGCGGGCAAAAGCCCCGTTCATCGCCCTGAATATGGCGGCGATCCCGAAGGATTTAATTGAGTCCGAACTGTTCGGCCATGAAAAAGGGGCATTTACCGGCGCAAATACCATTCGCCAGGGGCGCTTCGAACAGGCTGACGGCGGCACGCTGTTCCTGGATGAAATTGGTGATATGCCGCTGGACGTTCAGACCCGCCTGCTGCGCGTGCTGGCCGACGGGCAGTTTTATCGCGTGGGCGGCTATGCGCCGGTGAAAGTGGACGTGCGTATTATCGCCGCGACCCACCAGAACCTGGAGCAACGCGTGCAGGAAGGCAAATTCCGTGAGGATTTATTCCACCGTCTTAACGTCATCCGCGTTCATCTGCCGCCGCTGCGTGAACGTCGGGAAGATATTCCCCGCCTGGCGCGTCATTTTCTGCAGGTGGCTGCCCGCGAGCTGGGCGTGGAAGCCAAGCAGCTTCACCCGGAAACCGATGCCGCTCTGACGCGTCTGGCGTGGCCGGGCAACGTGCGTCAGCTGGAAAACACCTGCCGCTGGTTAACCGTGATGGCTGCCGGTCAGGAAGTGCTGATTCAGGATTTACCGGCCGAACTGTTTGAGGCGACCGCGCCGGAAAGCAGTAGCGGACACGCGCTGCCGGACAGCTGGGCGACGCTGCTGGCGCAGTGGGCCGACCGCGCGCTGCGTTCCGGTCATCAAAACCTGCTGTCTGAGGCTCAGCCTGAGATGGAGCGTACGCTGTTGACCACCGCGCTTCGTCATACGCAGGGTCACAAGCAGGAAGCCGCTCGCCTGTTGGGATGGGGTCGCAATACCCTGACGCGCAAGCTGAAAGAGCTGGGAATGGAATGATCTCACGCCGCTGTGTAAAGGTTATTAATTGAACGCAAATCGTCGTTATTTTGCGCTTTACTGTTCCGATGAGTTTTGTATGATCGTGCCCGGAAATTGGGGGTGAACATCATGCTGGAAACATTCGTGAATATGCTCTCTAGCGGAGCCGCTGAAAGCCACACGCCACAAACAGCCGTTGCGGCTATGTTGTGCGCGGCGCTGGTTGGGCTGTTTAGCTAGCGAGTTGGCGATGAAAAGCCGGGTGACGCTTCGCTTACCAGGCCTACATTTCGCACTTTTGTAGGCCGGGTAAGGCGAAGCCGCCACCCGGCATTACAGTTTAAATCACTCGCGAGAACTGCTGCATTCGCGCTTTCTGACGCAGATACGCGTCAAAGCACATGCAGATATTACGGATCAACAGACGCCCTTTCGGGGTGACCTCTATCGCTCTCTCCGACACATCCACCAGCCCGTCTTTCGCCAGCGGCGCCAGCAGCTTCAGATCTTCCGCGAAATAATCGCTGAAGTTCAGTTCCCACTGCGCTTCCACATCGCTGAAATCGAGACGGAAGTTGCAGATAAGCGCCTTAATCACATCGCGACGGATACAGTCATCACGCGTTAACGCAATGCCGCGCCACAGCGCGTTGCCAGTCTCATCAACCTGCTGGTAATACAGCTTCAGCTCTTTCTGGTTCTGCGCGTAGCAGTCGCCAATCATGCTAATGGCGGAGACACCCATTCCCAGTAAATCGGTATCGCCCTGGGTCGTGTATCCCTGGAAGTTACGGTGCAGGACCCCTTCGCGCTGAGCAACGGCCAGCTCGTCATCCGGGCGGGCAAAGTGATCCATGCCGATAAACTGATAGCCGGTGTCGGTCAGCGAGGTGATGGTTTCCTGCAGGATATCCAGCTTCTGCTGGGCAGAAGGAAGATCGGCATCTTTGATTTTGCGCTGGGCGGCAAAGAGCGTTGGCAGATGCGCATAGTTAAAGACGCTCAGGCGGTCCGGGTTAAGTTCAGCCACGCGCTTCAGCGTGAAGGCGAAGCTTTCCGGCGTTTGCTTTGGCAGGCCGTAAATCAGGTCAATATTGGTCGAGGTGAAACCAATCTCACGCGCGTGATTGAGTAAGGCAAAGATAAATTCTTCGTCCTGCTCGCGGTTCACCAGACGCTGAACCTCTTTATTGAAATCCTGTACGCCCATGCTCAGACGGTTGAATCCTTCTGCGCGTAAATGATCCAGGACATCCAGCTGAATTTCACGCGGATCGACTTCGATCGAGATCTCAGCGTCAGCATTAAAACTGAAATTGCCGCGCAGAAGCGCCATCAGGCGGCTTATTTGCGCTTTGTTCAGATAGGTTGGCGTACCGCCGCCCCAGTGAAGCTGGCTCACGTGACGGCCTTTAAACAGCGGCGCGCGATGCACAATTTCCTGTTCGAGCGCATCAAGATACTGGTCGGCTTTATGCTGCTGGCGGGTCACGATTTTATTGCAGCCGCAGAAGTAGCAAAGCTTGTGGCAGAACGGAATATGGACGTAGAGCGACAGCGGACGCTCAGGATAGCGCGCGACAGCCTGCTGGAAATCACGCTCTCCGAAGGCATCGGAGAACTCCAGCGCGGTGGGGTATGACGTATAACGCGGCCCGGAATAGTTATATTTCTGGATTAGGGCCAAATCCCAGTCGATAGTTGATGCTGACATGCTCACTCCTTCCGTTGGTGTCGCGTTCGTATACGGCGGCCCGTTCTGACCCCATTGCGGGCCATCATTCGGGTGCGCAGCCACTTCTGTCGCCGCGACAACCGCCGTAGTTTAACGAATAACCACACCAGATAACATATAACCGGAAGGGTTATAAGCAGGACTATCGTGCCTGCCGGGTGCAAATGTTAGTTTCCACCCTTCAGAAGACGCATCATATCTTCCTGCTTCTCGTCTTCTTCTTCATCTTCGTCATCGTCGTATGACAGGCCCAGCTTCTGCATCAGTTCATCAATACGATCCAGTTTGGCATCCACCCATGACTGCTCTTCAGCGGTCAGGGTTTCACCCTCTTCAAGACGTTCCAGCAGCGCGTCCAGGCGCTCATCGTTCTCCAGCAAATCCAGCTCAGCCTGCGGTGAAAGCATAGGTTTCTCGCTCTTTGGTTTGTGCTGCTTAGTGACCGGGGTGTCTGTCACGCCCAGTGGAATGGGAGTTTTACTACCGATACGAGGATCTTTCTGCTGCTTGCCTTTTGCAGAAGCGCCCGCTGCACCACCACCGTTGGCACGGCTACCCGCAGCATGACCGCGATGTTTTTTGTCGCGTTTGCGGTCGCGCGCTTCCTGGTTCAGTTCTTCGCGCGTTTTGCGGCGTGCTTTTGCAGGGCGTTTCGCGCCCGCAGCGGAGGTTGGTTTTTTCATGATGTTTTATCTTTAAGTCGTTTTCTTCAGTATAGAATTGCGGCGAAATCTAGCAGAAAGCAAGCAAAGAAAAAAGGCGACAGAGCAATCTGTCGCCTTTTTTCCTGACTCACAACCCTTAGCGGGTCAGACATTCCATGTTTGCCAACAACAAACCCTGTTTATCCCTTGGCTAATACCGTCCGTGATACGGTTCCATTTCCTTTTAAAACGCCTCCAGGCGCTGGTCGTCCTGACAATCCTGCGTCTTCGCCTCCTGGCGCTCCTGACCCTAATCCTTAAGTCGATTTCCTGTTGGCTTCCTCGCCCTGACGCACACTTTACCTTGTTCCGTTAAACTAACAAGCAACGAAACGGCATAAAAAGAGATTTTCAGACAATTACCCGAAAATAAGCTTATGATTTAAAACAGTTTGCATTTTTTAACGCCTGCGAATTCTCTGAAATCTCCCATAGTCTCACTGGGCGATCTCTCACACCGGTGGGGGCATTCGCCTACACGGCATAGTAATCAGAAAAGCCTTTTGCCTGCATTCGGGTATAATCCCCCTCAGATTACGATTTTGGAGACGACCACGTGACTACCTGGAACTACCAACAGACGCATTTTGTCACCAGTGCGCCCGATATTCGCCACCTGCCTTCTGATACCGGTATTGAAGTGGCCTTTGCTGGCCGCTCCAATGCGGGGAAATCCAGCGCCCTGAATACGCTGACCAATCAGAAGAGCCTGGCGCGTACCTCAAAAACACCTGGCCGTACCCAGCTGATCAACCTGTTTGAAGTCGCAGAGGGCAAACGCCTGGTCGACTTACCGGGCTACGGTTACGCGCAGGTACCGGAAGAGATGAAAATCAAGTGGCAGCGTGCGCTGGGTGAATACCTGGAAAAACGTCTGTGCCTGAAAGGTCTGGTGGTGCTGATGGATATTCGTCACCCGCTAAAAGATCTCGATCAGCAGATGATCGACTGGGCTGTAGCAAGCGATATCGCCGTACTGGTGCTGCTGACGAAAGCCGATAAGCTGGCGAGCGGCGCGCGTAAAGCGCAGGTGAATATGGTTCGCGAAGCGGTGCTGGCGTTCAACGGTGATGTGCAGGTTGAGCCGTTCTCCTCGCTGAAAAAGCAGGGCGTGGACAAGTTGCGTCAGAAACTCGATACCTGGTTTAGCGAGCTGGAACCCGCGAAGGAAGCGGAAGAAGAGTAATACCGGGCGCGGCAATGGCCGCGCTTTTTTTGCCTGAACATTTCTTTGCCGCAATAAAAAACGCCCCAGTCATTACTGACTGGGGCGGCTAAAATATTCAGCCAAATCCGATTACGTGAAGTAAAAGGTCTGAAAGATAGAACATCTTACCTCTGTACCCTACGCCGATAACTCTACCCCTTTTTGTGCTGCAGAAAAAGCACTTTTTGTAGTTTTTTTTCATTCTTTACATAGGGAATTCTAATGATCGTCACAAAACGCGCGTTCTAATGTTGCAAACTTACATAAATAGCGCGTTATGCGAAGAATCGTTAGTGAGCCTGATCCCAGTTTTCACCACTTCCCACTTCCACCAGCAACGGCACATCAAGCGTCATGCTGCTTTCCATCAGTTCGTGGATCTTCTTCGACACGGCGTCGAGGTCATCCTTGTGCACTTCAAATACCAGTTCATCGTGTACCTGCATAATCATTTTCACGCGAGGTTTCTCTTCTTGCAGCCAGGCATCAACAGCGATCATTGCACGCTTAATAATGTCCGCCGCGGTACCCTGCATCGGGGCGTTGATCGCCGCACGCTCTGCGCCAGCGCGGCGCGCCGCGTTGCTGGATTTGATGTCCGGTAGGTAGAGACGGCGGCCATCCAGGGTTTCGACGTAACCTTTTTCCTTCGCCTGCGCGCGTGTGCGTTCCATATATTCCAGCACGCCCGGATAACGCTCGAAGTAGAGATCCATATACTTCTGCGACTCTTTACGCGGAATGTTGAGCTGGCGTGAAAGGCCGAACGCGCTCATGCCGTAGATCAGACCGAAGTTGATCGCCTTAGCACTGCGGCGCTGTTCGTTGGTCACGCTGTCCAGCGGCAAGCCGAAGACTTCCGCCGCGGTTGCCCGGTGGATATCCTTCCCTTCGGCAAACGCGGTAAGCAGGCCTTTGTCACGGGACAGATGCGCCATAATGCGCAGTTCGATTTGCGAGTAGTCAGCAGAGACAATCAGATAATCCTCTGGTGCGATGAAAGCCTGGCGAATACGACGGCCCTCTTCGTTACGTACCGGGATGTTCTGCAGGTTGGGATCGGTTGACGAGAGACGACCGGTCGCCGCAACAGCCTGATGATACGACGTGTGCACGCGACCCGTTTTCGGGTTGATCATAAGCGGAAGCTTGTCGGTGTAGGTCGACTTCAGCTTCGCGAGACCACGGTACTGCAGAATCACTTTTGGCAGCGGGTAATCCAGCGCCAGCTCTTCCAGCACCTCTTCAGAGGTTGATGGTGCGCCGCCAGGGGTTTTCTTCAGCGGCTTGATGCCCTGCTTTTCAAACAGAATGGTTTGCAGCTGCTTCGGTGAAGAGAGGTTAAACGGCTCGCCTGCAAGCTCATGCGCTTTTTGCTCAAGCTCGGTCAGGCGCTGCGCCAGCTCCCCGGAGTGGTTATGCAGCACCGTTGGGTCGATTTTCACGCCGTTGCGTTCAATGCGGGATAGCACGGGCACCAGCGGCATCTCGATATGCTGGAACACGTTCAGCGGACCTTCGTGCTTCTGCAGTTTTGGCCACATCTTCAGATGCAGCTGCAGCGTGACGTCAGCATCTTCCGCCGCGTAGCGACCCGCCTCTTCAAGAGCAATCTGGTTAAAGGTGAGCTGATTTTTCCCTTTTCCGGCAATCTCTTCGAAGGTAATCGTTTTGTGCTTAAGCCAGCGGTCAGATAAGGAATCCATATCATGGCGGCCCGCGACGCTGTCCAGAATGTAGGATTCAAGCATGGTGTCGAAGGCGATCCCACGCAGTTCAATGCCGTAGTTTTGCAGAATGCCGCGGTCGTACTTGAGGTTTTGCCCAACCTTGAGCGCCTTTTCGTCTTCCAGGATCGGCTTCAGCAGCTCAAGCACGCGTTCACGGGAGAGCTGCTCCGGCGCATCCAGGTAATCGTGCGCCACAGGAACGTAGGCTGCAATACCCGGCGCTGTCGCAAATGACAGGCCAACCATATTGGCTGAGATGTTATCGAGACTGTCAGTTTCGGTATCAAAGGCAAAGACCGGCGCCTTTTTCAGCTTCTCGATCCAGGCGATCAGCTGTGACTCTTCAAGAATGGTTTCGTAGTTGTCGAATGAAAGCGCCACGGCTTCTTCTTCAGCCTGATCTTCTGCTTCAACAACAATCGTCTCCTTCGGCTTTGCAGCAGGTTTGGCCCCTTTTGCCTGTAGCCATTTACCGGCTTCCACGTCGGTGATCCAGCGCTTGAATTCGTATTTCTTAAACAGGCTCAGCAGATCGTCAGCAGAAGGCTGTTGCACCTCAAGCTGCTCACAGCCCAGCTCCAGTTCGACATCGGTTTTGATTGTAGCCAGCTTATAGGAGAGATAAGCCACCTCTTTGTTCTCTTCCAGTTTTCCGGCCATGGTTTTTGCGCCACGGAAGGAGAGCCCGGCGATTTTGTCTGATTCCGCGTAGAGCGTATCCAGCCCGCCCAGCCCCTGAAGCAGAGCCTGCGCGGTTTTCTCACCAACGCCAGGGACACCCGGGATGTTATCCGAGGAGTCGCCCATCAACGCAAGGAAGTCGATAATCAGCTCAGGCGGCACGCCATACTTAGTGACAACCTCTTCAGGCCCCAGAATGGTATTGGTCATGGTATTAATCAGGGTGATACCTGGCGTCACCAGCTGCGCCATATCTTTATCACCGGTGCTGATCAGTACAGGACGACCCATCTTTTCTGCTTCACGCGCCAGCGTACCGATGACGTCATCGGCTTCAACGCCAGAGACGGCCAGCAGCGGCAGCCCCATCGCTCTTACCATGGTGTGCAGCGGTTCAATCTGCGCGCGCAGATCGTCAGGCATTGGCGGACGGTGAGATTTGTAATGCTCAAACAGCTCATCGCGGAACGTTTTGCCTTTCGCATCAAAGACCACAGCCGCATGGGTTGGCTGGTACTGAAGGATCAGGCTGCGCAGCATGTTCAGCACGCCGTACATTGCGCCGGTGGGTTCCCCTGCGCTATTGGTCAGAGGAGGAAACGCATGGTATGCCCGATACAGGTAAGAAGAGCCATCGACGAGAATAAGAGGGTTTTCTGGGATCTGAACCATAATGTCCGTGCCTTTAATCAATTTATGGGTAAAGGATGCCACAGAAGGATGAAAACATCAGTTATTAGCGCCTGATACAGGAAAAGATTTTGCGATCGTGAGGATCGCTCGCAAAATTCAAACTGTGGATAAGTTTGTGCATATTTTCACTTCATATGAATAACAGACACAAAATACACATATGACTTATTTTTTAGCTCTTAATTATCATGCTGTTATGGCATTAGATCTTATCTATATGGCCAACTGATGGCAATTTAGTCTATGTGGATATAAGCCTTGATAAGCGCGGAATCACAGTGAAATCGTCTACGACAGGGTAAAAGCGGTCAAATCATCACATGAAAGCGCCATTAATTTGTCCGTTTTCTGGTAAAATCAGCGCCCAGCGTCGAATAGCTGGCCGCTAACTTAAAGCTAACTACCTGAAAAAGCTCATCATGTCGAGATTGCTCGCTGCAATAACATTACTGTTAAGCATCATTTTAACTATTCTGGTGACTGTCGCATGTTCTGTGCCGATCATCGTAGCCGGGATCATTAAACTGCTGCTGCCTGTCCCCATGGTGTGGCGAGCCGTGTCCGCATTTTGTAATTTCATGATGTACTGCTGGTGCGAAGGGCTGGCGATCCTGCTGTGCCTGAACCCGCATCTGAAGTGGGATATCAAAGGGCTGGAGAGTCTTAACAAGAAAAACTGGTATCTGCTGATCTGCAATCATCACAGCTGGGCGGACATCGTGGTGTTATGCGTGCTTTTTCGCAAACACATCCCGATGAACAAATATTTTCTGAAACAGCAGCTCGCCTGGGTACCTTTTATTGGGCTGGCCTGCTGGGCGCTAGATATGCCGTTTATGAAACGCTATTCGCGCAGCTATTTGATTCGTCATCCCGAGCGTCGCGGCAAAGATGTGGAGACCACGCGCCGTTCCTGCGAAAAGTTTCGCGCGCATCCAACGACTATCGTGAACTTTGTTGAAGGTTCCCGGTTTACGGAAGAGAAGCGCCAGCAAACTCGCTCTCCTTATCAGCATCTGTTGCCGCCAAAGGCAGCGGGGATTGCGATGGCGCTTAACGTGCTGGGAGCACAGTTCGATAAACTTCTTAACGTCACGCTCTGCTATCCGGAAAACGACAGGACGCCATTCTTTGACATGCTCAGCGGCAAACTGACGCGCATTGTCGTGCATGTCGACCTGGTTCCGATTGACGCTGAACTGCACGGTGATTACGTTAACGACAAGAATTTCAAACGTCGTTTCCAGCAGTGGCTTAATACGCTTTGGAAAGAGAAAGACGAACAGATAGGCAAGATTAAATCTTCATACAAAAACGCCGGTCAGTGACCGGCGTTTTTACATCAGTGAAATTACTTCTTCTCAACCAGGTATTTCACGGTATCAGCATACTGCTGTACGAAGATATCCATGCTGCTGGTGTCCATGCCCTGCATGTTCAGCTGATATTTGCCGTTAACAAACATCGCCGGAACGCCCTGAAGCTGGAGGTCAGCAGCCGCTTTTTCCTGCTGGGCAACCAGTGATTTCACCACGAAGCTGTTCCATGCGGCATCATACTCTTCACCTTTCACGCCGGCATCAACGAACACTTTACGGATATCCGCAGTGGTCTGAACGGTCTGTGTTTTCTGTACGGCTTCAAACATTGGCGAAGTGATCTTATCTTCCACGCCCAGTGCCATCGCCACCGCCCATGCCTGAGTCAGGTCTTTACCCAATGGGCCCAGGAACTCGACGTGGTACTTGGTCATTTTTGTGCCTTCCGGCAGCTTTTTCTTCACGTTGTCAGAAACATGCAGCACCTGCTCGAACTGATAGCAGTGTGGGCAATAGAACGAGAAGAACTCCAGAACCTGTGGCTCGCCAGCGACCGGCTTGTCCAGCGTGATGTACTGTTTGCCGTCGGTAAACTGCGCAGCAGAAGCGCTAAATGCCAGAATCATACCTGCCAGCGCCAGCCAAATTTTTTTCATGATTAACTCTCTCCTGGGTGTGTCCATTAATACATCGGCGTTAATTGCAGAGGGGGCTCCTGAAGAACCTTAACCTGCTCAGTAAATGTAGATATCTGGCTACGCCAGTAATCCTCTCCGGTAAGCCACGGGAAATTGCGAGGAAATGCCGGATCGTCCCAACGCCTGATTAACCATGCGAGATAATAAACAAAACGCATCGCACGTAAAGGCTCAATCAGGGCAATTTCGTCTGAATTAAACGGGCTAAATTCTTCATAAGCTTCAATAATGGTTTCAAGCTGCATGCGCTGCTCGGCTTTATCGCCATTGAGCAGCATCCACAGGTCCTGAACCGCTGCCCCCATGCGCGCATCGTCGAGATCGACAAAGAGCGGGCCGTCACGCCAGAGAATATTCCCGGCGTGACAATCGCCATGCAGGCGCAGGACGGAAATATCATCGCGCCAGCAGGTTTTCACTGCAGCAATAAGCTTATCGGTGGCGTTGAGGAAATCATCCTTTAGCGCTGCGGGGATCATTGCAGACGTTTCGAATACTTGGCGCGGTTCAAGAAGGTATTCCTGAATCCCGATAGTCGGGCGGGCAATAAAGGCTTTTTTGCGTCCCGTCTGGTGTATACGCCCAAGATAGCGGGCAACCCACTCCATCTGATCGATATTATCCGCTTCAAACTGGCGCCCCCCCAGGCTCGGGAATACAGCGTAGTAAAACCCTTCGTGCATGAGGAGCGTTTGGTTATTGAATTTCAGCGGTGCGGCAACGGGAACATCGTCATCCAGCAGATCGTGAGCAAACTGATGCTCTTCCTGAATTTGTTCTGCGGACCAGCGTTCAGGACGATAGAATTTTACGATGTAGCGCTGACGATCCTCGTCCTGAAATTGATAGACGCGGTTTTCGTAGCTGTTTAAAGGTGTTAGCCCGGAATCCACCCGAATACCCTGTTCAAACAGGGCATCCATAATGGTGTCCGGGTGTAATGTCTGGAAAGTAAAAGCCTGGTCGTTCATCCGATCATCCGGAAATTATACGAATGATTCAGGATATCATCTTGTGGCGATTTCGGTGCCGCCGCTTACAAGCTTTTACTCTTTAATTACGCCTCGTGCGCGCAATAATGCGGTCTTAAAATCTTCCTCATAATCTTTCTGAATACCAGGAATAACAGCATCTTTGGCAGAGTCGCGCATTTTAAGGTGGTAGATCAGGATGTCGTCAGAAAGGTCAGCCAGATCGCCGTCAAAACCTGACTCTTTCGCCAGTTTCTGTAAAAATTGCATCAGATTTAGCTCTGGCTCTTTTTGCCAGGCGGGCTGTAGGAGTTCAATAACTTCATTCAGACGTTTACATTTCATGGTGGTGCTCCTTTCATTTAGAGTGACACGTTAGCAGGGTCAATCCCACAATAAAAGAGGCGATATTCGTGAATCTTAGCCAGGAAATCATCGGGGTCGTTCTGGCAGGCGGCAGAGCAACGCGAATGGGCGGAAAAGATAAGGGGCTTCAGCTTCTTAATGGAAAACCCTTATGGCAGCATGTCGCCGATACGCTCTCAGGCCAGGTGTCGACAATGGCCATCAGCGCTAACCGGCATATCGACACTTACCGAAGCAGCGGGTACGCCGTCTACCAGGATATCGTTGAGGATTACCCAGGACCGCTGGCCGGTATGCTTTCGGTCATACAACAGTCTCAAGGAGAGTGGTTTATCTTCTGCCCCTGCGATACCCCGTTTATTCCGTCCTGTCTTGCCGAGCGTTTATTACAGCTTCGCAGTACAGCTCCAGTGGTTTGGGTACATGACGGCGAGCGTGACCATCCTGCTATCGCATTAATGCACAGATCGCTAGCTCCTGCTCTGCAGAGCTATCTGGCTGGGGGAGAGCGCAGGGTAATGGTCTTCATGCGTGAGTCTGGCGGCCATTCCGTTGATTTTAGCGATGTGAAATCAGCGTTTGTGAATGTGAATACGCATGAAGATTTGCAGATGATGCAGGAGAAAAAATGATACCTGTTGTAGCCATATCCGCCTGGAGTGGAACCGGGAAAACCACGCTGCTGAAAAAGCTCATTCCTGCGCTGTGTACCAGAGGTATCCGTCCAGGATTGATTAAGCATACCCACCATAATATGGATGTCGATAAACCGGGAAAAGACAGCTTTGAGCTGCGTAAAGCGGGTGCAGCGCAAACGATGGTGGCAAGTTCTCAACGCTGGGCGTTAATGACAGAAACGCCGGACGAGGCGCCGCTGGATCTCGCTTATCTTGTCAGTCGGATGGATCACTCCACCCTGGATCTGGTGCTGATTGAGGGATTTAAGCATGAGGCCGTGCCTAAGATCCTGCTATTCAGAAGCGATGCCGGGCATGATTTTAGTGAGTTAACGCTGGATGAGCATGTGATTGCGGTGGCAAGTGATGTTGTATTGCCACTTGAAGTTCCGGTACTGGATTTAAATGATGTGGATGGGATTGCGGAGTTTATTATGGAGTGGAGTGCGATCTGACGACTTGCCGGGTAGCGGCTTCGCCTTATCCGGCCTACCATTTTTTGACT
>NZ_JAJNOG010000013.1:0-81526 GCF_027947695.1 Enterobacter sp. PI-10
AAATCCGGTGGTTACAAGCAGTCTTCGGTGGAGCGGTAGTTCAGTCGGTTAGAATACCTGCCTGTCACGCAGGGGGTCGCGGGTTCGAGTCCCGTCCGTTCCGCCACTTATTAAGACATTAAGCCTGCCTTTTTGGCAGGCTTAATGGCAAAAAACTTTAGGGGCGTAGCTCAGTTGGTAGAGCACCGGTCTCCAAAACCGGGTGTCGCGAGTTCGAGTCTCTCCGCCCCTGCCATATATAATCCTTTGCTTCGGCAAAGGATTTTTTTTTGCCTGAAATCCAGCAAAAGGCCTCTTCTTAATATTCAGCCAGCATTTCTGCTGGCTGATGTATCAATCCATTACATTGATTTTTAACAGATCTTTTATCTGTGCTTGCTTATCACTGTTTTGCAGCCAAATTGCATACAGCGGTCTGGTAAGCGTGGTGGAATCCATCACCGTATGCAGCCCCGCTTTAGCGTCTGCCCAGCGAACAGGTAACCAGGTACATCCTCTCAGCAAGGGCAGTTGCTGACAGGCGATCTCCGCAGAGCTGGTCGTTAACTGTGGAACATCATCAGGTGCAATCAATCCAGTCTCATGCTGCTGAAAATCTGGCCCCCATTCCAGGCGCAAATAGGTCAGATCTGCCTTCATCATCGAAGGTTCAGAGGCATAAAGCGCCAGACCAAACTGGCCTACAATCTGGCTGCTAAATTCGTCCATCTTGGGGGCTTCAGTTGTGATCAGAAGATCAAGCTGACGCTCATGAAGCTGCTTAACCAGCGACTGCCGTTGCGCAATTCTCGCTTCAAATTGCAGGTGGCCGTGTGAATGATACAGCCGGGTAAGCCACTGACTTAGCATACATTCCCACAGAGAAGCGCTGGCCCCAATCGAGAACTCATTATGCCTCGAAGTATGCGCCACCTCTTTACGTGCTGCCTGCCAGGTATTCATGAGCGTTTCTGCGTACGGCAGCAGTTTCTCACCGGCAGGCGTTAAGCGAATATTGTTGCGATGGCGAGTAAAAAGATTCACACCCAGTTGATTTTCCAGCTGTCGAATACGAAAACTGACTGCTGACTGCGTCAGGTAAAGGGCTTCAGCTGCTCGCCCAAAGTGGCGTGTTCTGCTCACTTCAAGGAAAGTTTTAAGCAATTCCGTATCCACATCTTTCTCCGCAAAATTATTTGTCGTTATGATTTAAATGTTTTGTTTTACACTCTGTCAAGCGTAACTAATACTCCGCGCCATAAATAGCTCGGCCAAAGAATTAGGAGCGTGTAGGATGGCGGAAAGCTTTACGACGACTAATCGTTTTTTCGACAATAAACATTATCCGCGCGGGTTCTCTCGTCACGGCGATTTCACCATCAAAGAAGCTCAACTGCTTGAGCGCCATGGTTATGCCTTTAACGAGCTGGATCTGGGTAAGCGTGAACCTGCGACCGAAGACGAAAAACAGTTTGTTTCCGTTTGCCGTGGTGAGCGTGAGCCTCAGTCTGAAGCGGAACGTGTGTGGATCAAGTATATGGCACGCATTAAGCGTCCAAAGCGCTTCCATACGCTGTCTGGCGGCAAGCCGCAGATGGAAGGTGCAGAAGACTACACCGAGTCTGATGATTAAAATGAAGAGAAGGGGCTACGGCCCCTTTTTTTATGCCAGCAACTTCTGCAGATGCAGCAGCAAACGATCGATAGCGCGGTAGCTCAGCGCCTCCTGCAAATGCTTTCTCTCAATGTCAGTGCACCCCTCCACGTCAGCAATGGTTCTGGCCACTTTTAGCAAACGCTGCCACGCACGTATAGACAGCCCAAAGCGGGTCAACGTTTCCTCCAGCCATCCCGCATCCTCACTGTTAAGGGAACAAAACTGCCGGATCCCGGCATTATCTAGCCGCGCATTTAGCCTGTTCTGACGAGCATACTGTCGCGTCTGGGCCGCAATCACCCGCTCGCGTACATCCGCTGAGCTTTCACCCGTGATACCCGTCTGCCTGAGCAGACCCGGCGGAGGAAGGGGGATTTCGAGGGATAAATCGAAACGGTCGAGGAACGGGCCGGATAACTTACCCAGATAGCGCAACGTCTGCTCCGGCGTACAGCGGTTATGGTTTCCCTGGTAGTGGCCCGTCGGGCTGGGATTCATCGCCGCGACCAGCTGAAACTGCGCGGGATAGCTTATTTTGGCCCGCGTGCGCGAGATATGTATTTCGCCAGATTCAATAGGTTCTCTCAGTGCATCCAGCACGCGGCGCTCAAACTCGGGCAGCTCATCGAGAAATAGAATTCCATTATGGGCCAGTGAGATCTCTCCCGGCCCGGGGATAGACCCGCCGCCGACCATTGCCGTCAGTGAAGCGCTATGATGCGGGGAACGAAAAGGGCGACGGCGCCACTGTTTTTGCAACGATGCAGAACTGATGAGGCTATATATGGCTGCGCTTTCCAGCGCTTCATGATTATTGAGCGGTGGAAGCAATCCACTCAACCTGCTCGCCAGCATCGTTTTCCCCGTACCTGGTGGACCAATCAACAGAAGATTGTGCCCACCTGCGGCCGTAATCTCCAGCGCCCGTTTCCCTTGCTCCTGCCCCATAATCTCGCTGAGATCCTCCGGGACGTCGGTTATAACATCGTCACACTCCTCCGGCTCGGACAGTTCATGTCGTCCTTCCAGCCAGGCACAAACTTCCTGTAAATGTCCCGCGATGAGGCATCCTTTCTCGGCGATAAGACTCACTTCTGATGCGTTTTCATTTGCGACAATGATTTGCCGCCCGGCACGTATGGCCTCCAGCGCTCCTGATATCGCACCGGGAACGCCTCTTAACGCGCCTGTGAGCGCGAGTTCACCCACGAACTCATACGAGCCTAGCCTTGTCGTATTAAGCTGCTCAGAAGCCGCGAGAAGGGCAATTGCGATAGGTAAATCGTATCGTCCCCCCTCTTTAGGCAGATCGGCGGGAGCAAGGTTGATGGTGATCTTCTTCGCAGGGAAGGTATAACCGCTATTTATTATTGCGCTGCGAACGCGATCCCTGGCCTCTTTAACCGTCGTTTCAGGTAAACCGACAAGCGTGAGTCCGGGTAGCCCATTACTCAAATGAACCTCAACGGAAACAAGCGGTGCCTTTACCCCGAGAGCCGCACGCGTATAAACAACTGACAGTGACATTTGCACTACCTCCTGGTGTGACTATGCCAGCGCCTTTTTTGTCTGTTTAGCGTCATTTTGCTGATTTACGCCGCCTGTTCAGAGATTTTAAGCGCACGCTGAAACAATTGCATAACCGTGGAAGCTTCCTCGCAGAATGTAAAAAGCCCCGTTTTGACGTTAAGAACTGCAGTAAAAAAATGAAAAATATTCATTTTCTAATTTCTTTATATAAAACAAAGATTTTAAGAAATATGATTCGCTGCCTAATCAAATCCGTCATAAATAAATCTTGTGTTTGATTTAAAAACTGTGATAACTCTTTAGGTATTCCTTCGAACAAGATGCAAAAAGAACTGAAAATGACAGCCCTTCTACGAGTGATTAGCCTGGTCGTGATTAGCGTGGTGGTGATTATTATCCCACCGTGCGGGGCTGCACTTGGACGAGGAAAGGCTTAGAAATCAAGCCTTAACGAACTAAGACCCCCGCACCGAAAGGTCCGGGGGTTTTTTTATGACTAAAAAACGTAAATGAGGAGCAGAGAATGACGACTAGCACAAAATTCTGTTTCTCCCGATTTATGACGGGGAACTAACTATGAATGGGGCACAGTGGGTAGTACATGCGTTGCGCGCGCAGGGAGTCGAGACAGTATTCGGTTATCCAGGTGGCGCAATTATGCCGATTTACGATGCACTGTATGACGGCGGCGTGGAACATCTCTTGTGCCGACACGAGCAGGGCGCAGTGATGGCGGCCATTGGCTACGCCCGCGCGACCGGCAAAACCGGCGTGTGTATGGCGACGTCAGGCCCAGGCGCAACTAACCTCATCACCGGCCTGGCTGACGCGCTGCTGGATTCCGTTCCCGTTGTCGCCATCACCGGGCAGGTGGCGTCTCCGTTCATCGGTACCGACGCTTTTCAGGAAGTCGATGTACTGGGTTTATCGCTGGCCTGCACCAAACACAGTTTCCTCGTTCAGTCTCTGGAAGAGCTGCCGCGCGTAATGGCAGAAGCTTTCGAAGTGGCCAGCTCAGGCCGTCCTGGTCCGGTTCTGGTCGATATCCCGAAAGATATCCAGGTGGCACCTGGCGATCTGGAACCCCACTTCTCCACCGTTGAAAGCGACGACGCGTTTCCGCATGCGGAAGTTGAAGAGGCCCGTCAGATGATGGCGCAGGCGAAACAGCCGATGCTGTACGTCGGCGGTGGCGTCGGGATGGCGCAGGCCGTTCCCGCCCTGCGTGAATTTATCGCGGTAACGCAAATACCTGCCACCTGCACGCTGAAAGGGTTGGGTGCGGTAGATGCAGACTACCCGTACTATCTGGGCATGCTGGGGATGCACGGCACCAAAGCGGCAAACCTGGCGGTGCAGGAGTGCGATCTGCTCATCGCCGTAGGTGCCCGTTTTGACGACCGCGTCACCGGCAAGCTGAATACCTTTGCGCCGAACGCTAAAGTCATCCATATGGATATCGACCCGGCGGAGATGAACAAGCTGCGTCAGGCGCACGTTGCGCTGCAGGGCGATCTCAACGCGCTGTTACCGGCATTGCAGAAGCCGCTGGATATCAACGCATGGCGTCAGCACACCGCCGATATGCGCGCCGAGCACGCATGGCGTTACGATCACCCCGGCGAGGCCATCTACGCGCCGCTGCTGTTGAAGCAGTTGTCGGATCGCAAACCTGCTGATAGCGTCGTCACCACCGACGTCGGCCAGCACCAGATGTGGTCCGCGCAGCATATGACCTACACCAGCCCGGAAAATTTCATCACCTCCAGTGGGTTAGGGACGATGGGCTTCGGTCTGCCAGCAGCCGTTGGCGCGCAGGTCGCCCGCCCGAACGATACCGTTATCTGTATCTCCGGTGACGGCTCCTTCATGATGAACGTCCAGGAGCTCGGCACCGTTAAACGCAAGCAGTTGCCGCTGAAAATCGTCTTGCTCGACAACCAGCGTTTAGGGATGGTTCGCCAGTGGCAACAGCTGTTCTTCCAGGAGCGCTACAGCGAAACGACTCTCACCGATAACCCCGATTTCCTCACCCTGGCCAGCGCCTTTGGCATCCCTGGCCAGCACATCACCCGTAAAGATCAGGTTGAAGCGGCGCTCGACACCATGCTGAACAGCGATGGGCCTTACCTGCTTCATGTCTCAATCGACGAACTCGAGAACGTCTGGCCGCTGGTACCGCCTGGTGCCAGTAACTCACAAATGATGGAGAAATTATCATGATGCAGCATCAGGTCGCCGTACAGGCTCGCTTCAACCCGGAAACTTTAGAACGCGTTTTGCGTGTGGTGCGTCATCGTGGTTTTCAGATTTGCTCTATGAATATGGAGACAGCCACTGACGCCCGGAATATCAGTATCGAATTAACCGTTGCCAGCCCGCGGCCGGTCGACTTACTGTTTAGTCAGTTATCAAAGCTGGTAGACGTTGCCCATGTTGCCATCTGCCAGAGCACAACCACATCACAACAAATCCGCGCTTAAGCGTGACAGGACGAAAAAATGACGACAAAAAAAGCTGATTACATTTGGTTCAACGGTGAGATGGTTCGCTGGGAGGACGCGAAGGTCCACGTGATGTCCCACGCGCTGCACTACGGTACCTCCGTGTTTGAAGGCATCCGCTGCTACGATTCTCACAAAGGGCCAGTGGTGTTCCGCCATCGCGAACACATGCAGCGTCTGCATGACTCAGCCAAAATTTATCGTTTCCCGGTATCTCAGAGCGTTGATGAGCTGATGGAAGCCTGCCGCGACGTGATCCGTAAGAACAACCTCACCAGCGCCTATATTCGTCCGCTGGTCTTCGTGGGTGACGTCGGTATGGGCGTGAACCCGCCGGCCGGCTATACCACTGATGTGATCATTGCCGCGTTCCCGTGGGGTGCTTACCTGGGTGCTGAAGCCCTGGAGCAGGGGATCGACGCAATGGTCTCTTCCTGGAACCGCGTTGCGCCAAACACCATCCCGACCGCCGCGAAAGCGGGCGGTAACTACCTCTCTTCATTGCTGGTCGGCAGCGAAGCGCGCCGTCACGGTTACCAGGAAGGCATCGCGCTCGATGTGAATGGCTACATCTCCGAAGGCGCAGGTGAAAACCTGTTTGAAGTGAAAGACGGCATTCTGTTTACGCCACCATTCACCTCCTCCGCGCTGCCGGGCATCACCCGTGACGCCATCATCAAGCTGGCGAAAGACCTGGGTATCGAAGTGCGCGAGCAGGTGCTGTCCCGCGAATCCCTGTACCTGGCCGATGAAGTGTTTATGTCCGGTACCGCGGCTGAAATCACCCCGGTGCGCAGCGTAGACGGTATTCAGGTGGGCGAAGGCCGCTGTGGCCCGGTCACCAAACGCATTCAGAAAGCGTTCTTTGGCCTCTTCACCGGCGAAACAGAAGATAAATACGGCTGGTTGGATCAGGTTAATCACTAAGCATAAATTTGGGACGGCACGCACCGTCCCATTACATAGTCAGACGGGAGTCAATAAAGCATGCCTAAGTATCGTTCAGCCACCACCACCCACGGCCGCAACATGGCGGGTGCCCGCGCGCTGTGGCGCGCCACTGGAATGACCGACGCCGATTTCGGTAAGCCGATTATCGCCGTGGTGAACTCCTTCACCCAGTTCGTACCGGGCCACGTGCACCTGCGCGATCTGGGTAAACTGGTAGCCGAGCAAATCGAAGCCTCCGGCGGCGTGGCGAAAGAGTTCAACACCATTGCGGTCGATGACGGTATCGCGATGGGTCACGGGGGCATGCTCTATTCACTGCCGTCGCGCGAGCTGATCGCCGACTCCGTAGAGTATATGGTTAACGCCCACTGCGCCGATGCCATGGTCTGTATCTCCAACTGCGACAAAATCACCCCGGGGATGCTGATGGCTTCCCTGCGTCTGAATATTCCGGTGATCTTCGTCTCCGGTGGCCCAATGGAAGCGGGGAAAACCAAGCTCTCCGACAAAATCATCAAGCTCGACCTGGTCGATGCGATGATCCAGGGCGCGGACCCGAAAGTTTCTGACGAGCAGAGCGATCAGGTGGAACGCTCCGCGTGTCCGACCTGCGGCTCCTGTTCCGGTATGTTCACGGCGAACTCCATGAACTGCCTGACCGAAGCGCTGGGCCTGTCTCAGCCGGGCAACGGCTCGCTGCTGGCGACCCACGCCGACCGTAAGCAGCTGTTCCTCAACGCCGGTAAACGTATCGTTGAGCTGACCAAGCGCTACTACGAGCAGGATGACGCCAGCGCGCTGCCGCGCAGCATTGCCAGTAAAGCCGCGTTCGAAAACGCCATGACGCTGGATATCGCCATGGGCGGTTCCACCAACACCGTTCTGCACCTGCTGGCCGCCGCGCAGGAAGCCGAAATCGACTTCACCATGAGCGATATCGACAAGCTGTCCCGCAAAGTGCCGCAGCTGTGTAAGGTCGCACCAAGTACCCAGAAGTACCACATGGAAGACGTGCACCGTGCCGGTGGCGTCATCGGTATCCTCGGCGAGCTGGATCGCGCCGGTCTGCTGAACCGTGACGTGAAAAACGTGCTCGGGCTGACGCTGCCGGAATCGCTGGACCAGTTCGACGTGATGCTGACCAAAGACGATGCGGTGAAAAAAATGTTCCGCGCCGGTCCTGCCGGTATTCGTACCACGCAGGCCTTCTCCCAGGATTGCCGCTGGGACACGCTGGACGATGACCGCGCCGAAGGCTGCATCCGCTCGCTGGAACACGCCTACAGCAAAGACGGCGGCCTGGCCGTGCTGTACGGAAACTTTGCGGAAAACGGCTGCATCGTGAAAACCGCAGGCGTGGACGACAGCATCCTGAAATTCACCGGTCCGGCGAAGGTGTACGAAAGCCAGGATGAAGCGGTAGACGCCATCCTTGGCGGTAAAGTGGTTGAAGGCGACGTGGTTGTCATTCGCTACGAAGGGCCGAAAGGCGGTCCGGGCATGCAGGAGATGCTCTACCCAACCACCTTCCTGAAATCGATGGGCCTCGGTAAAGCCTGCGCGCTGATCACCGACGGGCGTTTCTCCGGCGGTACTTCCGGCCTCTCTATCGGCCACGTTTCCCCGGAAGCGGCAAGCGGCGGCAACATTGCCATCATCGAAGACGGCGATCTGATCGAAATCGACATTCCGAATCGCGGCATTCAGCTCAAGCTGAGTGACCAGGAGATCGCAGCCCGTCGTGAAGCGCAGGAAGCGCGCGGCGACAAAGCCTGGACGCCGAAAGATCGCCAGCGCGAAGTCTCCTTTGCCCTGCGCGCCTACGCGAGCCTTGCCACCAGTGCAGATAAAGGCGCGGTGCGCGATAAATCGAAACTCGGGGGCTAACGATGGCCGAGTCACAACCCTTATCCGCCGCCCCTGAGGGGGCGGAATATCTCAGGGCGGTGCTGCGCGCACCGGTCTATGAAGCCGTGCAGGTCACGCCCCTGCAGAAAATGGAAAAACTCTCTTCGCGCCTCGACAACGTCATTCTGGTGAAGCGCGAAGACCGCCAGCCGGTGCACAGCTTCAAGCTGCGCGGTGCCTACGCGATGATGGCCGGACTTACCGATGAGCAAAAAGCGCGCGGCGTGATTACCGCGTCGGCGGGCAACCACGCGCAGGGCGTGGCGTTCTCGTCTGCTCGTCTGGGGCTGAAAGCGCTGATCGTGATGCCGGTTGCTACCGCAGACATCAAGGTCGACGCGGTGCGCGGTTTCGGCGGTGAAGTATTACTCCACGGGGCTAACTTTGACGAAGCAAAAGCCAAAGCGATTGAGCTGGCGCAGCAGCAGGGTTTCACTTGGGTGCCGCCGTTCGACCACCCGATGGTGATTGCCGGGCAGGGCACGCTGGCGCTGGAGCTGCTGCAGCAGGATGCCCATCTCGACCGCGTCTTTGTTCCGGTGGGCGGCGGTGGCTTAGCCGCAGGCGTGGCGGTGCTGATCAAACAGCTGATGCCGCAGATCAAAGTCATTGCCGTGGAAGCGGAAGATTCTGCCTGCCTGAAAGCGGCGCTGGATGCCGGGCATCCGGTAGACCTGCCGCGCGTCGGGCTGTTTGCCGAGGGCGTGGCGGTGAAGCGTATTGGCGACGAAACCTTCCGCCTGTGCCGGGAATATCTCGACGATATCGTCACGGTGGATAGCGATGCGATCTGCGCGGCGATGAAGGATCTCTTCGAAGACGTTCGTGCGGTGGCGGAACCGTCCGGCGCTCTGGCGCTGGCGGGCATGAAAAAATACATCGCGCAGCACAACATTCGCGGCGAGCGTCTGGCGCACGTGCTTTCTGGTGCCAACGTGAACTTCCACGGTCTGCGCTACGTGTCCGAGCGCTGCGAGCTGGGGGAACAGCGTGAAGCGCTGCTGGCGGTGACCATTCCGGAAGAGAAGGGCAGCTTCCTGAAATTTTGTCAGCTGCTGGGCGGCCGTTCGGTGACGGAGTTTAACTACCGTTTTGCCGATGCCAAAGACGCCTGCATTTTTGTCGGCGTGCGTCTGAGCCGTGGCGTGGAGGAGCGTAAAGAGATCCTTAATCTGCTGCATGAAGGCGGCTATAGCGTAGTCGATCTCTCCGACGATGAGATGGCGAAGCTGCACGTGCGCTACATGGTCGGCGGGCGTCCATCGAAGCCGCTCAGGGAACGCCTGTTCAGCTTTGAGTTCCCGGAATCGCCGGGCGCGCTGCTCAAGTTCCTGCACACACTGGGCACGCACTGGAACATCTCCCTTTTCCACTACCGCAGCCACGGTACCGACTACGGCCGCGTGCTGGCGGCGTTTGAACTGGGCGAGCACGAGCCGGATTTCGAAACGCGGCTGAACGAGCTGGGCTATGAGTGTCACGACGAAACCCATAACCCGGCGTTCAGGTTCTTCCTGGCAGGTTAGTGGTTCGGCAATATCGTCCAGAACGCATCAATAAGCGGCTCATGCAGCCGCTTTTTTTGTGCGCACACGCCAAGCTCAAACGGCGTTTTCTCATCGCTGCGCTCCAGAATCATCACGCGATTGCGCACCGGTTCCGGGCTATTTTCCAGCACCACCTCCGGCAGCAGCGCCACGCCGCAGCCGAGCGCCACCATCGACACCATCGCCTCATGGCCGCTGACCGTGGCGTAAATCGACGGGTTGCTGATTTTCTGGCGGCGGAACCACAGCTCAATACGACGGCGCACCGGCCCCTGATCGGCCATGATAAACGGTACCGTGGACCAGTCCGGTTTTTCCACCGACACCTGGTTACGCACCGGGCAGGGCAGCGCCGGGGCAATGAGTACCACCGCCAGATTCTCCAGCATGGAGAATGCCACCGCGCCCGGCAGGGTTTCAGGTTTCCCGGCAATGGCGAGATCCGCTTCGCCCGTCACCACTTTTTCCATTGCGTCGGAGGCATCGCCGGTGGTGAGCTTAATTTCAACCGACGGATGCGCCGCGCGGAAGCGGTCAAGGATGGGCGGCAGATGGCTGTAAGCGGCGGTCACGGAGCAAAAAATATGCAGCTCGCCGGAAAGTGACGGCCCCTGCTGGTCAATCGAGTGCCGCAGCTGCTGGTACTGCAGCAGCGTCTGCTGGGCAAAAATGCGTAGCTCTTCGCCCGCTTCCGTGAGGGTGACGGTGCGGTTGTCGCGCACGAACAGGGGCTGGCCGAGGTCTTCCTCAAGGCGCTGGATCTGGCGTGAAAGCGTGGAGGGGCTAACGTGCATCGCCCGGGCGCTGCGGCCAAAATGACGGCTTTCCGTCAGGTGCAGGAACATTTTCAGATCGCGTAAATCCACCGATTCCACTCCCTCTTTTTACATTGCAAAAATTGCAACATGACGTTGTGAATATATCAATTTCCGCAATAAATTTCCTGTTGTAATGTGGGTACATTCTCGCTGAAACGCGAACCGAACAATAAGACACACAACATCACGAGGTATCACCCATGGCTAACTACTTTAATACACTGAACTTGCGCCAGCAGCTGGCGCAGCTGGGCAAATGCCGCTTCATGGCGCGCGACGAATTTGCCGATGGCGCGAGCTACCTTCAGGGTAAAAAAGTGGTCATCGTCGGCTGTGGCGCACAGGGTCTGAACCAGGGCCTGAATATGCGTGACTCCGGTCTGGATATCTCCTACGCCCTGCGCAAAGAAGCGATTGCCGAGAAGCGTGCTTCCTGGCGTAAAGCGACAGAAAACGGCTTCAAAGTGGGTACCTACGAAGAGCTGATCCCGCAGGCGGATCTGGTAGTTAACCTGACCCCGGACAAGCAGCACTCAGACGTTGTGCGTTCCGTACAGCCGCTGATGAAAGACGGCGCGGCGCTGGGTTACTCCCACGGCTTCAACATCGTTGAAGTGGGCGAGCAGATCCGTAAAGACATCACCGTAGTGATGGTTGCACCGAAGTGCCCGGGTACCGAAGTTCGTGAAGAGTACAAGCGTGGCTTCGGCGTGCCGACCCTGATCGCGGTTCACCCGGAAAACGATCCGAAAGGCGAAGGCATGGCGATTGCCAAAGCATGGGCAGCGGCGACCGGCGGTCACCGTGCTGGCGTGCTGGAATCGTCCTTCGTTGCCGAAGTGAAATCTGACCTGATGGGCGAGCAGACCATTCTGTGCGGCATGCTGCAGGCCGGTTCTCTGCTGTGCTTCGATAAGCTGGTGGAAGAGGGTACCGACCCGGCATATGCGGAAAAACTGATTCAGTTCGGCTGGGAAACCATCACCGAAGCGCTGAAGCAGGGCGGTATTACGCTGATGATGGACCGTCTGTCCAACCCGGCAAAACTGCGTGCTTACGCGCTGTCTGAACAGCTGAAAACCATCATGGCACCGCTGTTCCAGAAACACATGGACGACATTATCTCCGGCGAATTCTCTTCCGGCATGATGGCGGACTGGGCGAACGACGATAAGAAACTGCTGACCTGGCGTGAAGAGACCGGTAAAACCGCGTTCGAAACCGCGCCACAGTACGAAGGTAAAATCGGCGAGCAGGAGTACTTCGATAAAGGGGTGCTGATGATCGCGATGGTGAAAGCAGGCGTTGAGCTGGCGTTCGAAACCATGGTGGATTCCGGCATCATCGAAGAGTCTGCGTACTACGAATCACTGCACGAGCTGCCGCTGATTGCGAACACCATCGCCCGTAAGCGTCTGTACGAAATGAACGTGGTTATCTCTGATACCGCGGAATACGGTAACTACCTGTTCTCTTACGCCTGCGTACCGCTGCTGAAAGAGTTTATGACTACTCTGCAGACTGGCGATCTGGGTAAAGCGATTGCAGAAGGTGCCGTGGACAACGCGCAGCTGCGCGATGTGAACGAAGCCATTCGCAGCCACCAGATCGAGAAAGTGGGTCACAAACTGCGTGGCTACATGACCGATATGAAGCGCATCGCGGTAGCGGGTTAACAACAGGGGCGGGCTGATGCCCTCACCCCGCCCCTCTCCCACAGGAAGAGGGTGCAAACATTAAAGGCCTTCTCTTAGAGAAGGCCTTGCTGTTTATTTCCGGTACAGCACTTTAATGATGTGATAACCAAACTGGGTATGCAGCGGGCCGGTTGGCTCCAGCACCGGGCAGGAGAACACCACTTTATCGAACGCCGGAACCATCTGACCCTGGCGGAACTCACCCAGATCGCCGCCGCGTTTGCCTGACGGGCAGATGGAGTGCTTCTTCGCCAGCTTCCCGAAGTCGGCACCGTTTTTAATCTGCTCCAGAAGATCCAAAGCCAGTTTCTCTTCTTTAACGAGGATGTGCACTGCTGCTGCTGTTTTTGCCATGATCGTGCCTTGAATAGGTTGAAATAAATCGGGGCGCAATATACCACGCGTCAGCGGCGATAAAGCACCTTAATGATATGGTAGCCAAATTTAGTTTTTACCGGGCCGTAGGGCTTCAGAAGCGGGCAGCTAAAGACCGCCTGATCGAACGGGCCGACCATCGCACCTTGTTGAAACTCGCCGAGATCCCCACCATTGCGCCCGGAAGGGCATTTAGAGTAGCGCTTCGCCAGATGATCAAAGCTGATGCCGCGCTCCAGCTTGGCCAGGATCTCCTGGGCCAGTTTCTCTTCTTTTACCAGAATATGCAGGGCTGCTGCGGTCTTTTTCATGGTTCTGCTCTACGGGTTAAACGCGATTTCTCCACTTTATCATTAGCCGGTAAATCTGCGCCCGGCTTTCTGCTACAATCCACACCCCGTTCGAAGATTGAGCAACACTCCCATGCGTTTAAACCCTGGACAACAACAAGCGGTCGAATTCGTTACTGGACCATGCCTGGTGCTGGCAGGGGCCGGTTCGGGTAAAACCCGTGTGATCACCAACAAGATCGCCCATCTGATCCGCAACTGCGGGTATCAGGCGCGACACATTGCGGCGGTCACCTTTACCAATAAAGCGGCGCGTGAGATGAAAGAGCGCGTCGGTCAGACGCTTGGCCGTAAAGAAGCGCGTGGCCTGATAATCTCCACCTTCCACACGCTGGGGCTGGATATCATCAAACGCGAGTATGCGGCGCTGGGAATGAAGTCCAACTTCTCCCTCTTCGATGACACCGACCAGGTGGCGTTGCTCAAAGAGCTCACCGAGGGGCTGATCGAAGATGACAAAGTGCTGTTGCAGCAGCTGATCTCGACGATCTCGAACTGGAAAAACGATCTGATGACCCCGGCGCAGGCCGCGGCGATCGCCAAAGGCGAACGGGATCGGATTTTCGCCCACTGCTACGGTCTGTACGATGCGCATATGAAAGCGTGCAACGTGCTGGACTTTGACGACCTGATCCTGCTGCCCACGCTGCTGCTGCAGCGCAATGAAGAGGTGCGCGAGCGCTGGCAGAATAAAATCCGCTACCTGCTGGTGGATGAATATCAGGACACCAACACCAGTCAGTACGAGCTGGTGAAGCTGCTGGTGGGGAATCGGGCGCGTTTCACCGTGGTAGGCGACGACGATCAGTCAATTTACTCCTGGCGCGGCGCGCGTCCACAAAACCTGGTGCTGCTGAGCAAAGATTTCCCGGCGCTGCAGGTGATTAAGCTCGAGCAAAACTACCGCTCCTCCGGTCGTATCCTGAAGGCGGCAAACATCCTGATTGCCAATAACCCGCACGTATTCGAGAAGCGTCTCTTCTCCGAACTGGGCTACGGAACGGAGCTGAAAGTGCTCAGCGCCAACAATGAGGATCATGAAGCGGAGCGAGTCACGGGAGAACTCATCGCTCACCACTTCGTCAACAAAACCGAATATAAGGATTACGCGATCCTCTATCGCGGTAACCACCAGTCGCGCGTCTTTGAAAAGATGCTGATGCAGAACCGCATTCCGTACAAAATTTCGGGCGGCACGTCGTTCTTCTCACGACCAGAAATCAAAGACCTGCTGGCTTATCTGCGCGTGCTCACTAACCCGGATGACGACAGCGCGTTTCTGCGTATCGTGAATACGCCAAAACGCGAGATAGGCCCGGCGACGCTGCAAAAGCTCGGCGAGTGGGCGATGACCCGCAACAAAAGTATGTTTACTGCCAGCTTTGACATGGGGCTGAGCCAGACGTTAACCGGGCGTGGCTATGACTCGTTAACCCGCTTCACCCACTGGCTCGGCGAAGTACAGCGTCTCGCGGAGCGCGAGCCGGTGGCTGCAGTGCGCGATCTCATTCACGGCATCGACTATGAGTCCTGGCTGTATGAAACCTCAGCCAGCCCGAAGGCGGCTGAGATGCGCATGAAGAACGTTAACCAGCTTTTCAGCTGGATGACCGAAATGCTGGAGGGCTCTGAAATCGACGAGCCTATGACCCTGACGCAGGTCGTCACCCGCTTTACCCTGCGCGACATGATGGAGCGCGGTGAGAGCGAAGAAGAGGCCGATCAGGTTCAGCTCATGACGCTGCATGCGTCAAAAGGGCTGGAGTTTCCGTATGTCTATCTGGTTGGTATGGAAGAGGGATTGTTGCCGCACCAGAGCAGCATTGATGAAGATAACGTCGATGAGGAGCGCCGCCTGGCCTACGTGGGGATCACCCGCGCGCAGAAAGAGCTGACGTTCACGCTGTGTAAAGAGCGCCGCCAGTATGGCGAACTCGTCCGCCCGGAGCCGAGTCGTTTCCTGCTGGAACTGCCGCAGGATGACCTGATCTGGGAGCAGGAGCGCAAAGTGATTACCGCGGAAGAGCGGATGCACAAGGGGCAGGCTAACGTGGCGAACATTCGCGCCATGCTGGCTAAAGCCAAAGAGAAAGGATAATGATGAGTAGCCGGGCAAGGCGAAGCCGCCACCCGGCAATGTTCAGCGTATTACTTTACTTCCAGCACCCAGTGCACATAGCTCTGCCACTGGCACTCCTGCTCGATCATCTCGGCCCCTAACGGGTGACGTTCAATCCAGTTTTCCGGCAGCGTCAGCGAAAGCTTCTCGTCATCGGCCACAAGATTAATGGCTGGCAGCAAATCATCGCGGCGGCGGCTGGCAAACAGGATCGCCAGACGCAGCAGGCGGCAGAGATGCTCGGCCACGCGCGGCGGTACGGCGTTTTGCTGATGCAGAGAGGAGAGATCGACGGCATTGGTTTGGTTCAGCAGCAGCGTTGCCAGCAATTTTTTCTGCGCGGGCGTGTAGCCCGGTAAATCAAGGTTGCGGACCAGATACGCTGCGTGAGCCGGTGCCTGCTTAAAATCAATGCTCAGCCCTACTTCATGTAGCGCGCACGCGCTCAGGAGTAAATCCCGGCTCAGGTGATCAAGATCCCAGACGTTAGCGACCTGATCGGCGAAGCGTGACGCCAGCTGCGATACGCGTCCTGCCTGATCGATATCAACCAGAAAACGACGCTGCACGTTGCGCAGGGTACGGCTACGGATATCCTGATCGACCGACAGATGCAGCATCCCGTAGACCAGGCCTTCACGCAGCGCACCGCCGGCCAGGGTCATACACTGGATGTTCAGCTCGGTGAAAATAGCGATAAGAATGGCCAGCCCGCTCGGGAAGACCAGCGCGCGTTCGAGCGTCAGGCCTTCAATTTCCAGCTCTTCCAGGCGTCCGCACTGAATGGCGCGCTGTTTCAACTGCTGAAGCTTAGCAAGCGTAATCCGCTCGTCCATTCCCTGCGCCATCATGATTTCCTGCAGGGCCTGCACGGTCCCGGACGCACCCACGCAGACTTTCCAGCCGTGATAGCGCAGTTCATCCATGACCGGGCGTAATACCTCGCGCGCGGCGTTTTCCGCCTCGTCGAAGTTCTCTTTACCCAGATTACGATCGGTAAAGTAGCGCTCAAGCCAGGTCACGCAGCCCATCGAGAGGCTGAACAGCGACGTTGCCTGCGCGCCGGTGCCGGTCACAAGCTCGGTACTGGCACCGCCGATATCCACCACCAGGCGGCGATCGTCACCCCCCGTGGTGTGTGCAACTCCCTGATAAATCAGACGAGCTTCTTCTTCACCGCTGATAACCTGAACCGGGCAACCGAGGATTTCCTGCGCTCTGGCAATAAAATCAACGGCGTTAACCGCCAGGCGAAGTGTCGCAGTGGCGACGACGGTGATTTGGGCATGCGGGATATCCTGCAGACGCTCGGCAAAGAGTCGCAGACACTGCCAGCCACGTTCCATGGCTTCAGGTGAGAGGTGGTTATCGCTGCTCAGGCCCGCCGCGAGGCGGACCTTGCGCTTGATGCGCGTCAGCGTTTGTATGCTTCCCGCCACCTCGCGCACAACCAGCATATGAAAACTATTCGAACCGAGATCAATTGCCGCATAAAGCGAGGTGGAGCTGAGCATATTTTCTTAACCTGAACGACGACGATTACGCGGTGCGCCGCCTGAACGACGCGGACCATTGCCGGAGCGTGGGCGGGTTAGACGCTTAGGCGGCGGCAGTTCGCTTAACAGCGCTTCCGGATTGTATTTGCTCTGCGGGATAGAGTGACCGATATAAGTCTCAATGGCTGGGAGATTCAGCGCATACTCTTCACATGCAAGGCTAATAGAGTGTCCGCTTGCGCCCGCGCGACCGGTACGACCGATACGGTGTACGTAGTCTTCGCAGTCGTCTGGCAGATCGTAGTTAAAGACATGCGTCACGGCTGGAATGTGTAAACCACGTGCCGCCACGTCGGTTGCGACCAGAATATCGAGATCGCCACGGGTGAACTCTTCCAAAATACGCAGGCGTTTTTTCTGTGCGACGTCGCCGGTCAACAGGCCAACACGGTGACCGTCTGCAGCCAGATGGCCCCAGATGTCTTCACAACGATGTTTGGTGTTCGCAAAGATGATGGCGCGATCTGGCCACTCTTCTTCAATCAGCGTTTGCAGCAGACGCATTTTCTCTTCATTGGAAGGATAGAAGAGCTCTTCTTTAATGCGGTGACCCGTTTTCTGCTCAGGTTCCACTTCTACATATTCGGCGTTGTTCATCTGTTCGAACGCCAGTTCGCGTACGCGGTATGAGAGGGTTGCAGAGAACAGCATATTCAGACGCTGATTGGCCGGAGGCATACGGCGGAACAGCCAGCGAATGTCTTTAATGAAGCCGAGATCGTACATGCGGTCAGCTTCATCGAGCACCACAACCTGGATTGCGCCGAGGTTAATATGGTTCTGTTTAGCGTAGTCGATAAGACGGCCGGTGGTACCGATCAGGATATCCACACCGCTTTCGAGCACTTTCAGCTGTTTATCGTAGCCGTCGCCGCCGTAGGCCAGGCCAATCTTCAGGCCCGTAGCCTGCGCCAGGGGTTCAGCGTCTGCGTGGATCTGTACCGCCAGTTCTCGCGTCGGGGCCATAATTAGCGCGCGCGGCTGGTTAACTTTGCGGTCTGCAATCGCTGGGTGAGAAAGTAAATAATGAAACGTTGACGTTAAAAACGCCATCGTTTTGCCGGTACCGGTTTGCGCCTGCCCGGCAACATCGCGACCGGCCAGCGTCAGCGGCAGCGCGAGGGCCTGAATGGGCGTGCAGTTATGAAACCCTTTATTTTCAAGGGCTTCAATCACCTTCGGGTGCAGCGCGAAGTCGGAAAACTTCTGTTCTGTTAAATGTGTTTTGCTCATAGTGTGGTAGAATATCAGCTTACTATTGCTTTACGAAAGCGTATCCGGTGAAATAAAGTCAACCTTTAGTTGGTTAATGCGACATCAACACGTCGTTGGTGGAGACAAAACCAACGTACCAGGCTTATTCCTGTGGAGTTATATATGAGCGATAAAATTATTCACCTGACTGACGACAGTTTTGACACGGACGTACTTAAGGCTGACGGGCTGATCCTCGTCGATTTCTGGGCTGAATGGTGTGGTCCTTGCAAAATGATCGCCCCGATTCTGGATGAGATCGCCGACGAATATCAGGGCAAACTGACCGTTGCCAAGCTGAACATCGACCAGAACCCGGGCACCGCACCAAAATACGGTATCCGTGGCATCCCAACCCTTCTGCTGTTCAAAAACGGCGAAGTGGCAGCGACCAAAGTGGGTGCGCTGTCCAAAGGTCAACTGAAAGAGTTCCTGGACGCTAACCTGGCGTAAGGTTTCTCCGCTGTGCGTTCAGAGCTCCCGGCTAAATGATGTGGAACTCTGGACGCCCGGCTGAAGTCGTGCTAAGTTAGCTATGACTTCGTTTTAAACATATCTTGTTGTTTGAATCTTGTTTTACCCGATACTTCCCGTTGTTGACATGAACAGTGCGTGAAGTGGCTAAATTCCGGGCTTGTCGCTCAATCCGTCTTGTCGTTTCAGTTCTGCGTTCTTTCCCTGTGACCAGACAGCGAACAGACATGAGTTGATGGCCGCTAAACAGGCATGGATGACCCTGCCATACCATTCACAACATTAAGTTCGAGAATCACCCCGAGTTTAAGAACCCACACCATTATGAATCTTACCGAATTAAAGAATACGCCGGTTTCTGAGCTGATCACTCTCGGCGAAAATATGGGGCTGGAAAACCAGGCTCGTATGCGCAAGCAGGACATCATTTTCGCCATCCTGAAGCAGCACGCTAAGAGTGGCGAAGATATCTTTGGCGACGGTGTGCTGGAGATATTGCAAGACGGATTTGGTTTCCTCCGCTCTGCAGACAGCTCCTACCTCGCCGGCCCTGACGACATCTACGTATCCCCCAGCCAAATCCGCCGTTTCAACCTCCGCACTGGTGACACCATTTCAGGTAAGATTCGTCCTCCTAAAGAGGGTGAACGCTACTTTGCGCTGTTGAAAGTCAATGAAGTTAACTTCGACAAACCGGAAAACTCGCGTAATAAGATCCTCTTTGAGAACTTAACGCCGCTGCACGCGAACTCTCGCCTGCGCATGGAGCGTGGTAACGGTTCTACTGAAGACTTAACCGCGCGTGTACTGGATCTGGCATCACCAATTGGTCGTGGCCAGCGTGGTCTGATTGTGGCACCGCCAAAAGCGGGTAAAACCATGCTGCTGCAGAACATCGCTCAGAGCATCGCCTATAACCACCCAGACTGCGTGCTGATGGTGCTGCTGATTGACGAACGTCCGGAAGAAGTGACCGAGATGCAGCGTCTGGTTAAAGGTGAAGTGGTTGCTTCTACCTTCGACGAACCGGCATCTCGCCATGTTCAGGTAGCCGAAATGGTTATCGAGAAGGCGAAACGCCTGGTTGAGCACAAGAAAGACGTGATCATCCTGCTCGACTCCATCACTCGTCTGGCGCGTGCCTACAACACCGTGGTGCCGGCGTCCGGTAAAGTCCTGACCGGTGGTGTGGATGCTAACGCCCTGCATCGCCCAAAACGTTTCTTCGGTGCAGCACGTAACGTGGAAGAGGGCGGCAGCCTGACCATCATTGCGACGGCGCTGATCGATACCGGTTCTAAAATGGACGAAGTGATTTACGAAGAATTTAAAGGTACAGGCAACATGGAACTGCATCTTTCTCGTAAAATCGCTGAAAAACGCGTCTTCCCGGCTATCGACTACAACCGTTCCGGTACTCGTAAAGAAGAGCTGCTCACCACCCAGGAAGAGCTGCAGAAAATGTGGATCCTGCGTAAAATCATCCATCCAATGGGTGAAATCGACGCAATGGAGTTCCTCATTAACAAACTGGCGATGACCAAAACCAACGACGATTTCTTTGACATGATGAAACGCTCGTAACGCAAATAAAGCCAGCAAACGCCACGTTTTTACGTGGCGTTTTTCTTTTATGGACTATACGCTAGTACCATCTACTCCCAATTTTGACCGGTCGGTGCGACAATAGGGCCGTTTCTGCAGCCAAAGAAATAATTGATTGAAAAATATACAAAGGGAGTTGTAAGAAGCCATCTTTATTACTTCTGAGGCTGTGGCTTCATGGTTATACTTCCGGGACTAACATTTGTTGAGAGCAATCCATTGTGAATCTATTCACCGCCGTTACTGAACTGATCAGTATTTTTTTATTCACAACCTGTTTTTTGTTCATTGCGCGCAAGGTGGCAAAACGAATAGGGTTGGTGGATAAGCCTAATTTTCGTAAACGCCATCAGGGACTTATTCCTTTAGTCGGCGGGATTTCTGTTTACGCAGGGATTTGCTTCACGTTTGGTATTGCTGACTATTATATCCCGCATGCCGCCCTCTATATTGCCTGCGCCGGTGTCCTGGTGTTAGTCGGGGCTCTTGATGACCGCTTCGATATCGCGGTGAAAATACGCGCCACCGTTCAGGCGGCCATTGGCGTGGTGATGATGGTTGTCGGCGGACTGTATCTGCGTAGCCTCGGCTATGTGTTTGGCCCGTGGGAGTTAGTTCTGGGTCCATTTGGCTTCTTCCTGACGCTCTTTGCCGTCTGGGCGGCAATCAATGCTTTCAACATGGTGGACGGCATTGACGGCCTGCTCGGTGGACTGTCATCCGTTTCTTTCGCCGCTATTGGCATTATCTTATGGTTTGATGGCCAGTACAGTCTGGCAATGTGGTGTTTTGCCATGATTGCCGCCATTCTGCCTTATATCCTCTTAAACCTCGGCGTGCTGGGCCGTCGCTATAAAGTCTTTATGGGGGACGCGGGCAGTACGCTGATTGGTTTTACGGTTATCTGGATCCTGCTTGAAACCACGCAGGGTCAAACCCACCCGATAAGTCCGGTAACCGCGCTTTGGATTATTGCCATTCCATTGATGGATATGGTGGCGATTATGTATCGCCGCCTGCGCAAAGGGATGAGTCCTTTCTCTCCAGACCGCCAACACATTCATCATCTCATCATGCGTGCGGGTTTTACTTCTCGTCAGGCGTTTGTGCTGATTACTCTGGCCGCTGCTCTTTTGGCCGCAATTGGCGTAGCTGCAGAATATTCTCATATCATTCCTGAGTGGGTTATGTTGGCATTATTCTTGCTAGCATTTTTCCTGTACGGCTACTGCATCAAGCGCGCATGGAAAGTAGCGCGGTTCATAAAACGTATTAAACGCCGGATGCGTCGTAACAGTGGCAAAAACACAACATTAACTAAGTAAAACCGGGACTATGATGACTCAACCGTTGGCGGGAGCGAAATCAGTGGTAACTGAGAATGAACTGGATATTCGGGGTTTGTTTCGCGTGTTATGGGCAGGCAAACTTTGGATTGCGGGGATCGCGCTGGGTTTTGCACTGTTAGCGCTGGCCTATACGTTCTTTGCAAAACAAGAATGGAGCTCCACGGCAATCACGGACAAACCAACGGTTAACATGCTTGGGGGATACTATTCCCAGCAGCAATTCCTGCGAAACCTGGATATCAAAGCCAACCTCGCCACGCCAGATCAGGTCTCCGTTATGGATGAGGCTTATAAAGAGTTTGTGATGCAACTGGCTTCGTGGGATACGCGCCGCGACTTCTGGTCTCAGACGGATTATTACAAGCAGCGTCGGGTTGATAACACTAAAGCCGATGCCGCTCTGCTGGACGATCTGATTAACAATATTCAGTTTATGCCGGGCGACGCGCTGCGTAACGTGAACGACAGCGTCAAACTGATTGCAGAAACTGCGCCGGATGCTAACAACCTGTTGCGTCAGTATGTCGCGTTTGCCAGCCAGCGTGCCGCAAGCCATCTTAACGAAGAGCTTAAAGGCGCCTGGGCGGCTCGTACAATCCAGATGAAAGCACAGGTGAAACGTCAGGAAGAGGTGGCTAAAGCCATTTTCGCTCGTCGTGTTCATAATATTGAGCAGGCGCTGAAAATTGCGGAACAGCACAATATTTCCCGCACTGAGACGGACGTGCCGGCTGATGAGCTGCCTGATTCAGAGATGTTCCTCCTTGGCCGCCCCATGCTGCAGGCGCGCCTGGAAAACCTCCAGGCCGTCGGTCCTGATTTTGACCTCGATTACGATCAAAATCGCGCGATGCTCAACACGCTTAATGTAGGTCCTTCTCTGGACCCGCGTTTTCAGACCTATCGTTATTTGCGAACGCCTGAAGAACCTGTAAAACGCGATAGTCCGCGTCGTGCATTCCTGATGATTATGTGGGGGATTGTAGGCGCACTGACGGGCGCTGGCGTGGCGTTAACGCGTCGTCGCAAAAACTAAGAACGCCGTCTACGATGAAGGCTGCGGCCTTCATCGCCTAATCGAAGAGAATCGATGTGAAAGTACTAACCGTATTTGGCACCAGGCCGGAGGCCATTAAGATGGCACCTCTGGTTCATGCGCTGGCCAGCGATCCGGATATTGAAGCAAAAGTCTGCGTCACGGCCCAGCACCGTGAGATGCTCGACCAGGTCTTAACGCTCTTTTCCATCGTCCCGGATTACGACCTCAATATTATGAAACCGGGGCAAGGTTTAACGGAGATAACCTGTCGCATTCTGCAAGAGCTTAAGCCGATCCTGGAGTCATTCAAGCCTGACGTGGTGCTGGTACACGGTGACACCACCACTACCGTGGCGACAAGCCTGGCCGCGTTTTACCAGCGAATTCCTGTGGGGCATGTTGAGGCGGGTTTGCGTACCGGCAATCTTTATTCGCCGTGGCCGGAGGAGGCCAACCGCACGTTAACGGGCCATCTGGCGATGTACCACTTTGCGCCAACGGAAAATTCTCGTCAGAACCTGCTGCGTGAAAATATCGCCGATAACAAAATTTTTGTGACCGGCAATACGGTCATTGATGCGTTAATTTGGGTGCGTGACCGCGTTCTGGCAAATAGCGATCTTCAGGAAGACCTCGCTGCCCGCTATCCATTCCTGCACAACGGCAAAAAAACCATCCTGGTCACCGGCCACCGTCGCGAAAGCTTTGGCCGGGGTTTTGAGCAAATCTGTCACGCGCTGGCTGAAATCGCTGCGCAAAATGACGATGTGCAAATTGTCTATCCGGTCCATCTCAATCCTAACGTCAGCGAGCCGGTTAATCGCATTCTGGGCCATGTCGACAATGTTCTACTGATTGAACCGCAGGACTACATGCCGTTTGTCTGGCTAATGAATCACGCCTGGCTGATCCTCACCGATTCCGGCGGCATTCAGGAAGAAGCGCCCTCTCTCGGCAAGCCGGTACTGGTGATGCGTGAAACGACCGAACGTCCGGAAGCCGTCAAAGCCGGTACGGTGCGTCTGGTCGGCACCAACGCGCAGCTCATCGTCGAAGAGGTCACGCGCCTGCTGCATGACGATGAAGCGTATCAGGCGATGAGCCGGGCCCATAATCCGTATGGAGACGGGCAGGCTTGTGGCCGTATTTTGCATGCACTTAAACACAATCGGGTATCGCTATGAGTTTTACTACCATCTCTGTCATTGGTCTTGGCTACATCGGCTTGCCTACTGCGGCCGCGTTTGCCTCTCGTCAAAAACAGGTTGTCGGTGTGGATATTAACGCCCGCGCGGTAGAAACCATTAACCGTGGCGAAATTCATATTGTGGAACCCGATCTGGATCGTGTGGTGAAAGAGGCGGTGGAAGGAGGCTTCCTGCATGCCAGCACGACGCCCGTTGAAGCGGATGCCTATCTAATTGCAGTCCCAACCCCCTTTAAAGGCGACCACGAGCCCGACATGGCGTTCGTCGAGGCGGCGGCAAAATCAATCGCGCCTGTGCTGAAAAAAGGGGCGTTGGTAATCCTCGAGTCCACGTCTCCGGTGGGGGCGACTGAACAGATGTCGCAGTGGCTGGCAGAGGCCCGTCCAGACCTGAGATTCCCACAGCAGGTTGGCGAGCAGGCGGATATCAACATCGCCTACTGCCCGGAGCGCGTACTCCCGGGCCAGGTCATGGTCGAACTGATTAAAAACGACCGCGTCATTGGCGGTATGACGCCAGTCTGTTCCGAACGTGCCAGCGCGCTGTATAAGATTTTCCTGGAAGGCGAGTGCGTGGTGACAAACTCCCGCACCGCCGAGATGTGCAAGCTGACGGAAAACAGCTTCCGTGACGTGAATATTGCCTTTGCGAACGAACTTTCACTCATCTGCGCCGATCAGGGAATTAACGTCTGGGAGCTGATTAGCCTGGCTAATCGCCATCCGCGTGTGAATATTCTCCAGCCAGGCCCGGGGGTGGGCGGACACTGTATTGCCGTCGACCCGTGGTTTATCGTGGCGCAGAATCCAGCGCAGGCGCGCCTGATTCGCACCGCGCGTGAAGTGAACGACAGCAAACCTCACTGGGTGCTCAATCAGGTCAAAACCACGGTAGCGGATTGTCTGGCAGAGAGCGGCAAGCGCGCCAGCGAGCTGAAAATTGCCTGTTTCGGTCTGGCATTCAAACCCAACATTGACGATCTGCGTGAAAGCCCGGCGATGGAAATTGCTGAGATGATTGCCGGATGGCACAAGGGGGAAACGCTGGTGGTTGAGCCGAATATCCATGAATTGCCGACAAAACTGGCGGGGCACTGCACGCTGACGGCGCTGGATGAAGCGCTCGCGACGGCGGACGTGCTGGTGCTGCTGGTGGATCACAAAGAATTTAAAGCGACATCCGCTAATGCGGTGCGTCAGCAGTATGTAGTTGATACCAAAGGTGTCTGGCGTTGAGCAGCCTGAACGGGGTACTCGAGCCCCTGCAGTGGGAGAGTACCTTTTTCAGTCTGCCGTCGGCCATCGTGCGTCTGAGCAATGACGCGCCGGTACTGACTGAACCGGATTTTACCGCCTGGCAACGGGTGCAGGCTAAGATCTCGGCGGAGCGAGCCGATCTGCTTGACGCGCTCCAGCAACACGGCTTTCAGCTGGTTGAAGGTGAGGTAGACTTTTCCATAACCCTCACCCGGCACGATGTGCCCGGTGCGGAAATGGCAACGGAACAGGACATCCCCGTCCTGCGTCAGATGGCGGCCCAGGCGTTTGCGCAGAGCCGCTTTCGTGCGCCCTGGTATGCACCTGACGATAGCGGGCGTTTCTATGCCCAGTGGGTAGAGAATGCGGTTAAAGGCACCTTTGACCACGTCTGCCTGGTTTTCCGTGCAGGGGACGGTCAAATCCAGGGGTTCGTCTCACTGCGTAAGCTCAACGAGCGCGAGGCGCGTATTGGCTTATTAGCCGGGCGCGGCATGGGTGAAAAACTCATGCAGGCGGCGCTGCACTGGGCGCAACAGCAACAGCTTGTGACGCTGCGGGTGGCGACCCAGGTGGGCAACACCGCGGCGCTTAAACGTTATATTGCGAGTGGTGCCAACATCGACGCCACCGCCTACTGGTTATACAGGTGACAAGATGATTCCATTTAACGCACCACCCGTTGTCGGAACTGAACTCGACTATATGCAGTCTGCTATGGGCAGCGGCAAACTCTGCGGTGACGGCGGTTTCACCCGGCGCTGTCAGCAGTGGATGGAACAGCGTTTTCGCAGCGCCAAAGTGCTGCTGACCCCGTCCTGTACGGCATCGCTGGAAATGGCGGCACTGTTGCTGGATATCCAGCCCGGTGATGAAGTGATTATGCCGAGCTATACCTTCGTTTCCACGGCGAATGCTTTTGTCCTGCGCGGGGCGAAAATTGTTTTTGTGGATATCCGCCCGGATACCATGAACATTGATGAGAGGCTGATTGAAGCGGCGATCACTGACAAAACGCGCGCGATCGTGCCGGTTCACTACGCGGGCGTGGCCTGTGAAATGGACACCATCATGGCGATCGCCAAAAAACATAACCTGTTTGTGGTGGAAGATGCCGCGCAGGGCGTGATGTCCACCTACAAGGGACGCGCGCTGGGCACGATCGGCCACATCGGCTGCTTTAGCTTCCACGAAACCAAAAACTACACGGCGGGTGGAGAAGGTGGTGCGACGCTGATTAACGACCGGGCTCTCGTGGAGCGTGCAGAAGTGATCCGCGAAAAAGGCACTAACCGCAGCCAGTTCTTCCGGGGTCAGGTAGACAAATACACCTGGCGCGATATCGGCTCCAGCTATTTGATGGCGGATCTGCAGGCTGCGTACCTGTGGGCGCAGCTGGAAGCGGCGGAGCGTATCAACCTTCAGCGTCTTTCCTTGTGGCAAACCTATTACGATGCGCTTGAGCCTCTGGCAAAAGCCGGGCGTATTGAACTGCCAACCATCCCGGCAGATTGCGTCCATAACGCGCATATGTTCTACATCAAGCTGCGCGATAACGACGACCGCAGCGAGCTCATCGCCTGGCTGAAAGAGGCCGAAATTATGGCGGTGTTCCACTATATCCCGCTGCACTCCAGTCCGGCCGGCGAAGCGTTTGGCACGTTTGCGGGTGAAGACCGCTACACCACTAAAGAAAGTGAGCGTTTGCTTCGCCTGCCACTGTTCTACAACCTCGCGCCCGTTAACCAGCGTACGGTGATTAATACCCTTCTGAGTTATTTCGGCTGATATGTCTCTGGCAAAAGCATCGGTGTGGACCGCCGCGTCCACGCTTGTAAAAATTGGCGCCGGGCTGTTGGTCGTCAAGCTGCTGGCCGTTTCATTTGGCCCCTCTGGTGTGGGGCTGGCGGGTAATTTCCGTCAGCTTATCACCGTCCTTGGTGTGCTGGCCGGGGCCGGTATCTTCAACGGCGTGACCAAATACGTTGCGCAGTATCACGATGATGCGGCTCAGCTGCGCAGAGTGGTGGGCACCTCTTCGGCTATGGTCACGGGTTTTTCAACCCTGATGGCGATTGTCTTTCTGCTGGCGGCGGCACCCATCAGCCAGGGATTGTTCGGGCACACCCATTATCAGGGGCTGGTGCGTCTGGTCGCATTGGTTCAGATGGGGATTGCCTGGGCTAACCTGCTGCTGGCGCTGATGAAAGGGTTTCGTGATGCTGCCGGAAACGCGCTTGCGTTAATCCTGGGCAGCGTCATCGGCGTGATTGCCTATTACTTTTGCTATCGCCTGGGCGGCTATGAAGGCGCACTGCTGGGGCTTGCGCTGGTCCCGGCGCTGGTGGTTGTGCCTGCGGCATTTATGCTGATGCGCCGGGGCGTCATCCCTCTTAGCTACCTGAAACCGCAATGGGACAAGGTCCTTGCCAGCCAGCTGGGTAAATTTACCCTGATGGCGCTCATTACCTCCGTCACGCTGCCGGTGGCCTACGTGATGATGCGAAACCTGCTGGCAGCGCATTATAGCTGGGATGAGGTCGGGATCTGGCAGGGCGTAAGCAGTATTTCCGACGCCTATCTCCAGTTTATTACGGCTTCCTTTAGCGTTTACCTGCTGCCAACCTTATCGCGACTGACGTCCAGACAGGAAATAACGCGCGAGATTTTCCGATCGCTGCGTTTTGTGTTACCGGCCGTCGCGGCTGCCAGCTTTACCGTCTGGCTACTGCGCGATGTCGCCATCTGGCTGCTGTTCTCGGCGAAATTCATCGCCATGCGCGATCTCTTTGCCTGGCAGCTGGTGGGGGATGTGCTGAAAGTGGGTGCATACGTTTTCGGCTACCTGGTGATTGCAAAAGCGTCCCTGCGGCTGTATATCCTGGCGGAAATTAGCCAGTTTGCGTTACTGACAGCATTTTCGCACTGGCTGATACCCATGCACGGCGCGCTGGGGGCGGCTCAGGCTTACATGGCAACCTATATCGTTTATTTCGCTGCCTGTTGCGGCGTATTTTTATTGTGGCGTAAACGCGCATGACTGCACTGATTCACATCCTGGGATCGGACATCCCACACCATAACCAGACCGTTTTGCGGTTTTTCAACGACGAGCTGGCATCGGGTAATCCAGATGCGCGTGAGTTTATGGTTGCAGGTCAGGATAAGGGCCTGAGCGAGGCGTTTCAGGCGCTGACGATTCGCTTTTGGCCGGATAAGGCCACGCTGGCGAAGGCGGTTGTCGCCAAAGCGAAAGCCGACCGCGAGCAACGATTCTTCTTCCACGGACAGTTTAATACCGGCCTGTGGCTGGCGCTTCTCAGCGGGGGAATTAAACCCTCCCAGTGCAGCTGGCATATCTGGGGAGCCGATCTCTACGAAGTCTCCCGAGGCTGGAAATTCCGTCTTTTCTATCCGTTGCGCCGCATGGCGCAGGGGCGCGTGGGCTGCGTTTTTGCTACCCGCGGCGATCTCAACTATTTTGCTAAACAGCACCCCAACGTGCGCGGCGAGTTGCTTTATTTCCCCACCCGCATGGATCCGGCGCTTAACGCCATGGCGAATGACACGGTGCGTGAAGGCAAACTAACGATCCTGGTGGGGAATTCCGGCGATCGTAGTAACGAACACGTCGCGGCGCTCAGGGCGGTGCATCAGCAGTTCGGCGACACGGTGAACGTGGTGGTGCCGATGGGTTATCCCGCCAATAACGACGCTTACATAGATGAGGTTCGCCGACAGGGGCTTGCGCTGTTTAGCGCAGAAAATCTGCACATTCTCAGCGATAAGCTGGAATTTGAGGAATATCTCGCGCTGCTGAGAAAATGCGATCTCGGCTATTTCATCTTTGCCCGACAGCAGGGGATTGGCACCCTATGTCTGCTGATTCAGGCGGGGGTACCGTGCGTGCTAAACCGCGAGAACCCGTTCTGGCAGGACATGGCAGAGCAGCATATTCCCGTGCTGTTTACCTCAGACACGCTGAACGTCGAGGTGGTACGGGAAGCCCAACGCCAGCTCACGCTGGTGGATAAAAATAGCATTGATTTTTTCAGCCCGAATTATCTCACGCCGTGGCACCGCGCGCTGCGTATCGCTTCAGGAGACAAAGTATGAGTCAGTTGCAATTCAGCGGCTTACTGATTGTCTGGCTTCTGAGCACCCTGTTTATCGCCACGCTTACCTGGTTTGAATTCCGCCGGGTGCGCTTCAACTTTAACGTGTTCTTCTCGTTACTGTTTCTGCTGACCTTCTTTTTCGGCTTCCCGCTAACCAGCATTCTGGTATTCCGTTTTGACGTGAGCGTCGCACCGCCGGAAATCTTGCTCCAGGCGCTTCTGGCGGCAACCTGCTTCTATGCCGTCTACTACGTCACCTATAAAACGCGTCTGCGTTCAGCGCAGGCTGCTGCCCCGCGTCGGGCGCTCTTTACCATGAATCGGGTGGAGACCCACCTGACGTGGGTGATGCTGATGACCATCGCCCTGGTCAGCGTCGGCATCTTCTTCATGCATAACGGCTTCCTGCTGTTTAAGCTCCACTCCTACAGCCAGATTTTTTCGGCCGAGGTTTCGGGCGTGGCGCTTAAGCGTTTCTTCTACTTCTTCATCCCGGCGATGCTGGTGATCTTCTTCCTGCGCCAGGACAGCAAAGCGTGGCTGTTCTTCCTGGTTAGCACCGTCGCGTTTGGCATCCTGACCTACATGATCGTGGGCGGCACGCGCGCGAACATCATCATCGCCTTCGCGATCTTCCTGTTTATCGGCATCATCCGCGGCTGGATCTCATTGTGGATGCTGGTTGCGGCAGGCGCGTTTGGCATTGTGGGTATGTTCTGGCTGGCGCTAAAGCGCTATGGAATGAACGTGGCGGGAGATGAGGCGTTTTACACGTTCCTTTACCTGACTCGCGATACCTTCTCGCCGTGGGAAAACCTGGCATTGCTGCTGCAAAACTACGACAAGATTGATTTCCAGGGGCTGGCGCCGATTGTTCGCGACTTCTACGTATTTATCCCTTCCTGGCTATGGCCGGACCGGCCTGGCGTGGTGCTTAACACGGCAAATTACTTTACCTGGGAAGTGCTGAACAACCATTCTGGTCTGGCAATCTCGCCAACGCTGATTGGTTCCCTGGTGGTGATGGGAGGAGCGTGGTTCATTCTCCCCGGGGCGGTTGCCGTGGGGCTGATTATCAAGTGGTTCGACTGGCTTTACGTGCGTGGCAACGAAGAGACCAACCGCTATAAGGCCGCCATTTTGCACAGTTTCTGCTTTGGTGCCATTTTCAATATGATCGTTCTGGCGCGCGAAGGGCTGGACTCGTTCGTTTCGCGCGTGGTGTTCTTCATGGTTGTTTTCGGCCTCTGCCTGTTACTGGCCAAACTGCTGTACTGGCTGTTTGACAGCGCAGGGCTTGTGCACAGGCGCGAGCGGCAGGGCAGCACAACGCTGTCGCAAGTCTGAGTAAGGATAGTAATGACTGATAAAATTTCTGCACCGCGCTATGCGCTACGTGGCCTGCAGCTTATTGGCTGGCGCGACATGCAGCACGCGCTGGACTTTCTTTTCGCCGACGGCCAGATGAAATCCGGTACGCTGGTGGCGATCAACGCGGAAAAAATGCTGGCGGTTGAGGATAACGCGGAAGTCAAAAGCCTGATTGAAGCGGCGGAATTTAAATACGCGGACGGGATCAGCGTGGTCCGCTCTATCCGTAAAAAGTATCCTGACGCTAATGTATCTCGCGTGGCGGGGGCCGATCTCTGGGAGCAGCTTATGGCCCGCGCAGGTGAACAGGGCACGCCCGTGTTCCTGATTGGCGGGAAGCCGGAGATACTGGCCCAGACGGAGGAGAAACTGCGTCGTCAATGGAATGTTAATATTGTCGGCAGCCAGGATGGTTACTTCAAACCGGAAGATCGGCAGGCTCTGTTTGAGCGCGTTCGTGATAGCGGGGCGAAGATTGTCACCGTGGCGATGGGCTCCCCGCGCCAGGAGATCCTGATGCGCGACTGCCGTCTGGTCTGTCCGGATGCCCTCTACATGGGCGTCGGCGGTACGTACGACGTCTTTACCGGCCACGTTAAGCGTGCGCCCAAGGTATGGCAAAATCTGGGGCTGGAGTGGCTGTACCGTCTGCTATCGCAACCGACGCGCATTAAACGACAGATCCGTCTGCTTCGCTACCTCGCCTGGCATTACACCGGGAAAATGTAATCAAAATGTAGCGCGATATGCTATTCGCGCTGCAACTCGCCTGCAAAACTGCTGATAATCTGTGCAATGCATTCATTTTTTTAATGCATCGTTTGCCATTTGGCAGATTTTAAGAAACCATTCGCTCCGTATTTTAGTACCCCTAAAAAACAATACCCGGTATTAAGCCGGGAAACAGCAAACACAATCGAGGATCTATGGCAGAGAAAAAACCGGAGCTACAGCGTGGGCTGGAAGCTCGTCATATTGAACTGATAGCGCTGGGCGGCACTATCGGCGTGGGCCTGTTTATGGGCTCCGCAAGCACGCTCAAATGGGCAGGCCCTTCCGTATTACTGGCGTACATTATTGCCGGGCTGTTTGTTTTCTTCATCATGCGTTCCATGGGCGAAATGCTTTTCCTGGAGCCGGTAACCGGCTCCTTCGCCGTTTACGCGCATCGTTATATGAGCCCGTTCTTCGGCTACCTGACGGCCTGGTCATACTGGTTTATGTGGATGGCGGTGGGGATCTCAGAGATCACCGCGATAGGGGTCTACGTCCAGTTCTGGTTCCCGGATATGGCTCAGTGGATACCCGCGCTCATTGCCGTGGGGCTGGTGGCGCTGGCAAATCTGGCCGCCGTGCGTCTTTACGGTGAGATCGAGTTCTGGTTTGCGATGATCAAAGTCACCACCATCATCGTGATGATTGTCGTCGGCCTGGGCGTGATTTTCTTCGGCTTTGGCAACGGTGGACATGCTATCGGCTTTGGCAATCTGACCGAAAACGGCGGCTTCTTTGCCGGCGGCTGGAAGGGCTTCCTGACGGCGCTGTGTATCGTTGTGGCCTCGTATCAGGGCGTGGAGCTGATCGGTATTACCGCCGGCGAAGCGAAAAACCCGCAGGTCACGCTGCGTAGCGCGGTGGGCAAAGTGCTGTGGCGTATCCTGATTTTCTATGTGGGCGCGATCTTCGTTATCGTGACCATCTTCCCGTGGAACGAAATTGGCACGACGGGTAGCCCGTTTGTTTTAACCTTTGCCAAAATTGGCATCACGGCAGCGGCGGGTATCATCAACTTTGTGGTCCTGACGGCAGCGTTGTCAGGCTGTAACAGTGGGATGTACAGCTGTGGGCGTATGCTCTATGCGCTTTCGAAGAATAACCAGCTGCCTGCGGTGATGAGTAAAGTTTCACGTGCCGGCGTGCCGGTGGCGGGTGTGGCGGTTTCCATTGCAATACTGCTGATTGGCTCTTGCCTGAATTACATTATTCCCAACCCGCAGCGCGTGTTCGTTTACGTCTACAGCGCCAGCGTGCTGCCGGGCATGGTGCCGTGGTTTGTTATCCTCATCAGCCAGCTGCGTTTCCGTCATGCGCATAAAAAAGCGATTGAAAGCCATCCGTTCCGCTCAATTCTGTTCCCGTATGCGAACTATTTGACGATGGCGTTCCTGATTTGCGTATTAATCGGGATGTACTTTAATGAAGATACCCGCATGTCGCTGTTTGTCGGGGTGATCTTCCTGGCGGCTGTGACGGCCGCATATAAGCTTTTTGGCCTGGGTCGCCGTGCCACCACGCAGAAAGTGGAGGAATAAGCGGCAAAATGTGCAAACCATAACCAAACGCGCATTTTTTTCAAAAAAGCACTAGACAGCGTGGACGGAGGTACGTAATATCCAGCCCCGCAACGGCGCTAAGCGCCCGTAGCTCAGCTGGATAGAGCGCTGCCCTCCGGAGGCAGAGGTCTCAGGTTCGAATCCTGTCGGGCGCGCCATTTTAGTCCCGGCGCTAGAGCTGCGGTGGTCTGAGAAGTAGTCAGTACCGCGTGAAAGAATACAGTGGTGGCTATAGCTCAGTTGGTAGAGCCCTGGATTGTGATTCCAGTTGTCGTGGGTTCGAATCCCATTAGCCACCCCATTATTTGAAAGAGTTGTGAATTGCGAAGGTGGCGGAATTGGTAGACGCGCTAGCTTCAGGTGTTAGTGTCCTTTGGATGTGGGGGTTCGAGTCCCCCCCCTCGCACCACGACTTTTTAAATGAATTGAACTAAAAATTCAAAAAGCAGTACATCGGCGAGTAGCGCAGCTTGGTAGCGCAACTGGTTTGGGACCAGTGGGTCGGAGGTTCGAATCCTCTCTCGCCGACCAATTTTGAACCCCGCTTCGGCGGGGTTTTTTGTTTTCTGAGATTCTTCATCCCTGTAGTCATTCCCCAACAATGTCCTTTTCGTTGTCGCAATCCAGCGACATGCAACTCATTGAAAGTTAGATAAAAAACCATTTATGGGTTTTGCTGTCTCCTCCTGGCGACATATGCCCGCCTTTTCCCGATACGTTTTAGAGCTTAAAACGGCGCTTAGCAGCATAATTTCCTTTTATCTTAAAATGTTGCGTTATGTAAAAGTTCTGGCTGTCATGTTGGCACGTTACGTGCAATAATATGCGTGTAGATGCTCATTCCATCTCTTATGTTCGCCTTAGTGCCTCATAAACTCAGGAATGACGCAGAGCCATTTACGGTGCTTATCGTCCACTGACAGATGTCGCTTCGGCCTCATCAGACACCATGGACACAACGTTGAGTGAAGCACCAAATATGTTGTCTTACAGACCTGTTTTAACGCCTGCTTTTATAGCAGGCGTTTTTTTATGCCTTATTCCCGATACCGGCGCACGATCAGGGCAACCATCACCAGAGCCGTTGCGGAGACAGCATAGAGTGCCGCTACTGAGCCAAACCCGGCAGCCACTGCCGCTGCAATGCCGGTGAAGAGAGAGGCGCTGAGCGTTTGCCAGCGCCAGGCTTTCCCACTGGCTGACGCGGTTTGCGTAATATGAAAACTACTGAGAACGCCAAACGTCCCGGCCGCGAACAGAATATTCGAAGCCAGATGCGCGATAAAGATCGCCCCCAGCGCACATGCCATCCACCCGGACAACAACGGTAGCGTTCCATAAGCGGCCAGAAAGATGCCCAGACAAACGATGATGCGCGGTGTGCGAGCGGCGAAGCGCGTCAGACTCTCTTTTTTTAGCAGCATGGGGCCGCAAAGCTGTCCCATGCTCCTTGCAAAAAGCAGAGGCAGGGCAAGACCCGCCGCATCCTGAGGATGGATTTGCTGTGCCAGGGCCGGAAGCAGCGCCATGGCCGGTGAGCCAACGGCCGCCAGCGACGGCAGGATGAGCAGACTGCGTTTCTGCCGAACGGTCAACGTCCTCCAGCATAATGCCGCAGGGGCTTCCTCTTCCTCGAGAGGCTGGAGTGAAGGCGCAGAAAACCGGCGTCCAGCCAGCCATAGCATGAGCAGTGATCCGAGAAAGCTGGCGGCATCAATGGCCAGCAGGGTAAACACGGACGTCTTCTGGAACAGCACCACGCCCAGGCCTGTCCCTAATAATACCTGCGAAGCAAAAATCACATTTTCCAGACAGGTTGCAGCAGGCAGCTCTGCTTCGCTGAGACCGCGCTTAAAGAGCAACGTCAGCGCGGGCCAGCTCATCCCGCTGAGCATCGCCTCGGTGGATTGCACAGCGAGCAATGCGGCAACGCTGTGGTAACCCACGCCAAGCAGGGGAAAGAGCAGGGCGAGCAGACCCAGCCCTTCGGTCAGTATCAGCAGGGATATCGGAGAACAGCGTGAGCACAGCTTTTCGCCGATCGTACTGCCGATAAATCCCGGTATCGTAGCGAAAAGAAAAGCGAGTGTGAGCAGACCGGGCGGAGCTGACCACGCTAACAGCAAGCCGAAGACCACGACCTGGGTTAAGCCATTCCCCAGCGAAGAAAAGATAAAAGCACAGGCAAGCAGGCGCAGCCAGCGGTGGCAGCGCAGCGCTTCAATAAGCGCATATAAAAGCGAGTTCATGACGATTTCCTTTCAAAAACGATTTAGTCCACGCTGCAGAAAGTGCGCGTGTGTGAAAAAAAGTTAATGAAAAGACATCGTTACATTGGCGGGTTCGTTTGCTGATGCGGGTGTAAAGAATGTAGCAGGAGAAATGCGATAAAAAAAGGAGGCCATCTGGCCTCCTGATGAATTACTGCTGCGTACCGTTATTTTGCAGCGTCAGCAACAGCCCATCACGGCGCATGGCGGCCGCTTCTTCCGGCTTATGCTGCTTGTCCAGCGTATCGGCAAGCCACGCGTAGTCGAAGGCATCCGGACGCTGCTTGAGCGCGGCGCGGAAGGCAAGGCTTGCCTCCTGCCATTCGCCGTGCTTCATCAACGACTGGCCAAGCGTGCTCCACAGCAGCGGGCGGTCACCAACGGTTTTAATCTGCTGGCGCAGCACTTTTTCGATTTGCTCAGGATTGTTGGTTTTCAGGCGCGGGATCACCATCACCAGGCGATCGTCGTACTGGCGCTTCAAACCGTCGAGGAGGATCTCCTGAGCCGTGTCGTGATCGTCACACTCGATGAGATGTTCCGCCATCGCCACCTGCAGAGGAACCTGCTGGCGCGTTTTACGGCTCTGATTCTTCCACCACGTTTTCAGACCGTCGCTGCCCAGGTCAGCGCGCGCCTGATCCATCAGGCCAATCCACGCCAGACGCTGAAGCTCGTCACGATGTTCATCGTCGCCTACCTCGGCCTTCGCCATTGACGGAATGATGTCCAGCAGTGAGCCCCAGGCGCCGGTACGAATATAGGCCTGCTCGGCAAGGCGCAGCACTTCCGGATGACGCGGCGCGACTTCCAGCAGACGGTCGATACCGTGGCGAGCCGCGTGATTCTCATTACGTGCCAGCTGCAGACGAACGCGCGTAATTTCTACCGGAATCGGGTCGCCGTGAGCCAGCTCAGCCGCTCGCTCCAGGTGCTGATTAGCGCGGGCTTCGTCACCTCGCTGCTGCGCCGCTTCGGCCGCCAGCAGATAGTTCACTACCGGCTGTTCGGCGTGGTCGGCGTTTTTCGACATCAGCTTTTCAACCTGCTGATAGTCACCCTCGGCGAGCTTAAGCAGCGCCTGCTCGGTCTGTTTACGGGCGCGGCGGCGCTTACGGCCAACGAACCAGCCGCGCGTATGGGCACCGGTACGGAAAATACGGCGCAGGATCCACTCGATCGCAAACAGCACCACCACGCCGAGGATCAGAATGATCGTCAGACCCGTTACGCTGGTTTCAATGTTGTAGTTATCGGTCTGGATCAGGACGTAACCCTGATGACCCGCAAGCATAGGCCCGAGGACGATCCCGGCGATCAGCAGGATGAAGAGTAAGAGAACTTTTAGCATCATTACTCTCCTTGCGGTGCGCTTTCAGGCGCAGCAGCCGGAGCAGGTGCCGCTCCGCTCGTCTGCTCTGCAGGTACGCCCGGCTGCGCCAGAAGATTGCGTACGCGCGTCTGCATCAGTTTCTCCAGAATCGGCTGGCTGGCCAGCTTGTCCGGCACGTTCATGGTGATGTTCTGCTGGCTTAACTTATCAATGTCTTCGAGGAAGGCGGTGGTCGTCGCATCATCGGTGTTGTAGTAGGCGCGTACCCACGTTGAGACGTTATCAAGCGCCTGTTTATAGGTCTCTTCCTGATGACGCGGCACGGCCTGGGCCGCCACCAGCAGGCGGGAACGAATGTTCTCGCGCAGATAGATGTCCTGGTTAGGCGCGAGCAGCGGTACGGCAGTTTCGTCGCGACGGCGGATCGTGATAAAGCTGTCCATAAAGTTCTGCCAGCTTTTTTGCAGGTTTATGCGCCATTCGCTCAGGGAGCTGGAAAGCTCGGTACCGTCGGAATCCATCGGGGAGTCGTCGTCGTTATTATCCGCCAGCTGCAGGTTATCAATCTGATTCGACAGCTGATTCACTTTAAGGATAATGCCGTCGTAATCCACCTGCGAGACGGCGGAGAGGCTGGCGATGTCTTCGGTAATCGCGCGACGAGCGGTGATAAGGCTTGGATCGTTCATGTCGGCCAGGCTTGCATCGGCGCTTTTAAGCAGCGCGGCAGCGGTGGTGACGTCCTGATCGCTCCAGAGCTTACGTCCGGCGAGCTTCACCAGGAAGTCGGCCTGCGAGAGCAGCCAGGTTTTGGCATCGGTGCCGGAAATGGTGGCGACTTTCTGCTGTACTTCACCCAGCTGTTTAGTCAGCTCTTCCTGTTTGCCGTTCGCTTCGGCAAGCGCGGCGGCCTGCTGCTTAATCACGGCTTCCAGCTCGGTTTTCTGCTTCTCCTGCTCTTTTTGCAGGGCAGTGAGCTGATTCACCAGCGCGTCGCTGGTGGACGTCTGGTTAGCGCTCTGTTGTTTCACCAGCCCGTACAGGCCAACCCCCGCTGCCAGCGCAATGGCGATGGCAATCGCGCTCAGCGCGAGGCTCGTTTTGTTGCTGCTGTTTTTCTTCTCAGCGGTTTTCTCAGTCGTCTCTGGCTGTGGCGTCGTCTCCACAGTCTCCCTGGTCTCTTCAACCACGGCGGAGGATTTTTCGTGTTCCGTCATTATGGCTTCCCATTTGAGAGTTATTGTAATGCGCGCAGCAGCGCATCGTTGTCGGCGTTATCAGCGATCCGAATATCCTGCCAGCCCAGTTCCCGGGCCTGGTTCGCCAGACGCTCACTGACGACCAGAAGCCGACAGCGGAGTAACCAGTTTTCGCGATACCAAAGCGGTATCAGCGACCAAAGCTGTTGTAACATTTCACCGCTGGTGACCACCAGCGTATTAATACCGCGCGCGTGCCAGCGCATCGCCTCTTCCGCGCCATCGTAGTGTTTTGCACAGCGCTGATAGCACTCAACGAACGTTACGTCGGCACCACGTTCACGCAGCGTTTCACCCAGCAGCTCGCGGCCACCGTTGCCGCGCAAAATGAGCGCACGCTTTCCGGCAATAGTTTGTAATTCAGGTAATTGTAGCAAGACTTCACTGATTTCCCGATCTAACGGGTAACGAACGTCCGCGCCGCTTACAGTATGCAGCGCCAGTGCCGTTGTTCGGCCAATCGCGAAATAGCGGGGGGCAACTGGCCAGGCCAAACTCTGCTGTTGCAGCTGCGCATGGGCAAATTCCACCGCATGTTGCGACAGCGCAAACAGCAGGTCGCCGTCCTGAAGGGTATTCATCTGGTCGGCGAGCGCAGAGAGCTCCCGACCGGGGGAGAATTCAATGAGAGGAAAACTCCAGGCCACCTGCCCCAGTGCGCGCAGACGGCTCACTAACTGCTCTCCTGCGGGAGAAGGGCGGGTGACGAGAATACTCATGCAGGGGGTTCTCCGTTGTAAACGTCAGCCAGAATCTCGCGGGCGCCGTTATCCAGTAATTCTTCCGCCAGCGACACGCCAAGCTGCTCGGCATCTTGCGCCTTGCCGCGACGTTCGCCGCGTACCATCTGCGAACCGTCAGGGGCGCCCACCAGCGCGCGCAGCCACAGTTCGCCATTCGTCAATTCAGCATAGCTGCCAATTGGAACCTGGCACCCGCCTTCGAGGCGGGTATTCATCGCCCGCTCCGCTTTTACGCGGGTAGCGGTCTCGTCATGGTTCAGCGGTGCGAGCAGTTCGCGGGTACGCGCATCGTTCAGGCGGCACTCGATGCCGACTGCACCCTGGCCCACGGCCGGCAGCGACAGCTCTGGCGGCAACGCCACGCGAATGCGCGACTCCAGCCCCAGACGCTTCAGACCGGCAACGGCGAGGATAATGGCATCGTAATCACCGTTATCCAGCTTGCCCAGACGCGTGCCGACGTTACCGCGCAGCGAGCGGATGATCAGGTCAGGACGACGCTCCGCCAGCTGACACTGACGGCGTAAACTGGACGTGCCAACCACGCTACCCTCCGGCAGCGCGTCGAGCGAGTCGTAGTGGTTGGAGACAAACGCATCGCGCGGATCTTCGCGCTCGCAGATGGTCACCAGCCCCAGCCCTTCCGGGAACTCGACGGGCACGTCTTTCATCGAATGTACGGCGATATCGGCGCGGTTCTCAAGCAATGCCAGTTCCAGTTCTTTGACAAACAGGCCTTTGCCGCCCACTTTCGCCAGAGGCGTATCGAGGATCACGTCACCGCGTGTGACCATCGGCACCAGTTCGACGCGCAATCCACTGTGGCAGGCTTCCAGGCGCTGCTTCACATAATGTGCCTGCCAGAGCGCGAGAGGGCTTTGGCGTGTGGCAATTCTCAAAACATTGTCTAACATGCTTGTTACCGTCATTATCAATCGCTAACCATCCTAACATTGTTGACTCTGGGATGGCAGTTTTACGGTTGATGAGCGTGAGAGGGACAAGGCGGCGTATTCGTCAGCCATAGCCGTATTCAGGAATTTACACGTACAGAACGGTGCTACACTTGTATGTAGCGCATCTTTCTTTACGGTCAACCGGCAAGGTGTTAAATTGATCACGTTTTAGACCATTTTTTCGTCGGTACCACCAAAAATGATAAGGGCGAAAAAGGGTAACGGTTATCTTTTTGAAATACTGCGGGTCCGCTGTTACTCGTGTTTTGAATAGCTTGCGACACCCGGAAACATCAGGCGATACGTCTTGTACCTCTATATTGAGACTCTGAAACAGAGACTGGATGCCATAAATCAACTGCGTGTGGATCGCGCGCTTGCTGCCATGGGCCCTGCTTTCCAGCAGGTATACAGTCTGCTGCCGACATTATTGCACTATCACCATCCGCTGATGCCTGGCTACCTTGACGGTAACGTTCCCCAGGGCATTTGCCTTTTCACGCCTGATGAAACCCAACAGCATTATCTGAACGAGCTGGAACTTTACCGCGGCATGCCGCCACAGGAATCTCCAAAAGGTGAATTGCCTATTACCGGCGTTTACTCAATGGGGAGCACCTCATCGGTAGGGCAAAGCTGTTCTTCGGACCTGGACATCTGGGTCTGTCATCAGTCCTGGCTCGATAACGACGAGCGTCAGCTACTGCAGCGTAAATGCAGCCTGCTGGAGAGCTGGGCGGCCTCGCTCGGCGTGGAAGTGAGCTTCTTCCTGATTGATGAAAACCGTTTCCGCCATAACGAAAGCGGCAGTCTGGGTGGTGAGGACTGCGGCTCGACTCAGCACATCTTATTGCTGGATGAATTCTACCGTACTGCTGTGCGTCTGGCCGGGAAGCGTATTCTGTGGAATATGGTCCCGTGCGAAGAAGAAGAGCATTACGATGACTACGTCATGTCGCTTTACGCGCAGGGCGTACTGACGCCAAACGAATGGCTGGATCTCGGCGGCCTCAGCTCTCTGTCAGCAGAAGAGTATTTTGGCGCAAGCCTCTGGCAGCTCTATAAGAGTATCGACTCACCGTATAAAGCGGTGCTGAAAACGCTGCTGCTGGAAGCCTATTCCTGGGAATACCCTACGCCGCGCCTGCTGGCGAAAGATATCAAGCAGCGTCTGCACGACGGGGAAATCGTCTCCTTCGGGCTGGACGCCTACTGCATGATGCTGGAGCGCGTAACCGAGTACCTGAAAGCCATCGATGACACCACGCGTCTTGACCTGGTGCGTCGATGTTTCTATCTCAAAGTCTGTGAGAAATTGAGCCGCGAACGCGCCTGTGTGGGCTGGCGTCGTGAAGTGGTCAGTCAGTTAGTGAAAGAGTGGGGATGGGACGAAGCGCGTCTGTCCATGCTCGATAACCGGGCCAACTGGAAAATCGATCAGGTGCGTGAAGCGCACAACGAACTGCTCGATGCGATGATGCAAAGCTACCGCAACCTGATCCGCTTTGCGCGCCGTAACAACCTCAGCGTTTCTGCCAGCCCGCAGGACATCGGGGTATTGACCCGTAAGCTTTACGCCGCGTTTGAAGCGCTGCCGGGTAAAGTTACCCTGGTTAACCCGCAGATTTCGCCAGACCTGTCTGAACCGAATCTGACCTTTATCTTTGTGCCGCCGGGCCGTGCAAACCGCACCGGGTGGTATCTTTACAACCGTGCGCCAAGCATGGATTCAATTATCAGCCATCAGCCGCTGGAGTATAACCGCTACCTGAACAAGCTGGTGGCCTGGGCCTGGTTTAACGGTCTGCTGACCTCGCGCACGCGCCTGTTTATCAAAGGCAACGAGGTGGTTGATCTTGCTAAGCTGCAGGAGATGGTCACGGATGTGTCGCACCACTTCCCGCTGCGTCTGCCTGCCCCTACGCCGAAAGCGCTCTACAGCCCGTGTGAGATTCGCCATCTGGCGATTATCGTCAACCTGGAATACGACCCGACGGCGGCCTTCCGCAATCAGGTGGTTCATTTTGACTTCCGCAAGCTGGACGTCTTCAGCTTTGGCGAGCAGCAAAACTGCCTGGTAGGCAGTGTCGATCTGTTGTACCGCAACTCGTGGAACGAAGTGCGTACCCTGCACTTCAACGGCGAGCAGGCAATGATCGAAGCGCTGAAAACGATTCTTGGCAAGATGCACCAGGATGCCGCACCGCCGGACAGCGTTGAGGTGTTCTGCTACAGCCAGCACCTGCGCGGTTTAATTCGTACCCGCGTGCAGCAGCTGGTTTCTGAGTGTATCGAACTGCGTCTCTCCAGTACCCGTCAGGAAACTGGCCGCTTTAAAGCGCTGCGCGTCTCCGGTCAGACCTGGGGACTGTTCTTCGAGCGCCTGAACGTGTCGGTACAGAAGCTGGAAAACGCCATCGAGTTTTACGGCGCGATTTCACACAACAAGCTGCACGGCCTGTCGGTGCAGGTGGAAACCAACCACGTTAAGCTCCCGCAGGTGGTGGACGGATTCGCCAGCGAAGGGATTATTCAGTTCTTCTTTGAAGAGTCGGGCGACGATGCCGGATTCAACATTTACATTCTGGATGAGACTAACCGCGCCGAGGTGTATCACCATTGTGAAGGCAGTAAAGAGGAGCTGGTGCGCGACGTCAGCCGCTTCTACTCCTCTTCGCATGACCGCTTTACCTACGGCTCAAGCTTTATCAACTTTAACCTGCCGCAGTTCTACCAGATTGTGAACGTCGACGGCCGTACGCAGGTGATTCCGTTCCGCACCCAATCCGTCACGCCTGCTGCGCCTGCCAATCAGGACACCGCCCCGCTGTTGCAGCAGTATTTCTCCTGAGCCTTTTCGCCGGGTGGCGCTTACGTTTACCCGGCCTACGGTTCTAGCCGTTGTAGGCCCGGTAAGGCGCAGCCGCCACCGGGCAAGAAAACTACCTGAAACTCACGTTCTCACCCGCCTGCGCGGTCGCCGCCTGCTCCAGCAGATCCCAGAACGGTACGCCGCTACGGTCGCAAACCCATTCCCCGTCTTTTAGATCGAAATGATAGCCGCCCTGTTTAGTGGCCAGCCACACCTGGTGAAGCGGCTCCTGGCGGTTAATAATAATTTTGCTGCCATTTTCGAAGCTCAGGGTCAGAATGCCGCCGTTGATTTCACAATCGATATCGCTGTCACCGTCCCAGTCGTCAAGACGCTCTTCGATGGTCATCCACAGGTTGTCGGCAAGGCGATGGAATTCACTGTCGTTCATGGTTTTGTTCCTGTTTTTCGTGATGCCGGCAGTATAACCCTAAATAATTCCCGTTGCAGGAAAGCGGCAAACTCTTGCTTTTGTGTCTTCTCCTGCGATGATAGAAACAGATTTGAACTTACGGGCAACTTTATAATGAAAAACGCTTTCCGAACGCTTGCCGTTCTCATCACGCTGTTTAGCCTGACTGGCTGCGGACTGAAGGGACCATTGTACTTTCCGCCTGCGGATAAAACCGCACCGCCGCCGACGAAACCGGTTAACAGCGGCATTGAGTCTACCACGCCAAATACTAACGACCGTGGCGACAACGGTGGCCCGACTCAGGTTAATCTCTGACGACAACGTTCTGTACCCGCGCAATGGAGCAAATGATGCAGTTCTCTAAAATGCATGGCCTTGGCAACGATTTTATGGTCGTCGACGCGGTAACGCAGAATGTGTTTTTCTCGCCTGAACTGATCCGTCGCCTGGCGGATCGGCATCTGGGCGTGGGGTTCGATCAGCTGCTGGTGGTCGAGCCACCGTACGATCCCGATCTTGATTTCCACTACCGTATTTTTAACGCGGACGGCAGCGAAGTTAACCAGTGCGGCAACGGCGCGCGCTGTTTCGCCCGCTTTGTCCGCCTGAAAGGGCTGACCAACAAGCGTGATATTCGCGTTAGCACGGCCAATGGTCGCATGGTGCTCAGCGTCACCGATGATGAGCTGGTGCGCGTGAACATGGGCGAGCCTAACTTCGAGCCCTCCGTCGTGCCGTTTCGCGCAAACAAAGCGGAAAAGACCTATATTATGCGTGCGGCCGAGCAGACAGTATTGTGCGGCGTCGTCTCAATGGGTAACCCACACTGCGTGATTCAGGTTGATGATGTGGAAACTGCCGCGGTCGAAACGCTCGGCCCGGTACTGGAAAGCCACGAACGTTTCCCGGAGCGCGCGAACATCGGTTTTATGCAGGTGGTGAAGCGCGAGCACATTCGCCTGCGGGTTTACGAGCGCGGCGCGGGTGAGACTCAGGCCTGCGGAAGCGGTGCCTGTGCTGCGGTGGCCGTGGGCATCTCCCAGGGGTTACTGGCTGAAGAGGTTCGCGTGGAATTACCGGGCGGTCGGCTTGATATCGCCTGGAAAGGACCGGGTCATCCACTGTATATGACTGGCCCGGCGGCACATGTCTATGACGGGTTTATCCATCTATGAAACAACCAGGGGAAGAACTGCAGGAAACAGTGACGGAACTGGACGACAGGGCTGTTGTTGATTATCTGCTGCGCAATCCTGAGTTTTTTATTCGCAATGCACGCGTCGTCGAAGAGATGCGCGTGCCGCATCCGGTTCGCGGAACCGTGTCGCTGGTCGAATGGCACATGGCGCGCTCGCGCAACTACATCAGCCAGCTTGAAGAGAACATGACGCTGCTGATGGAGCAGGCCAGCACCAACGAAAGCCTGTTCTATCGACTGCTGCATCTGCAGGCGCGTCTGGCGTCGGCGCACAGCCTCGACGAGTTCCTCAGCCGTTTCCACCGCTGGGCGCGCGAGCTGGGGCTGGCGGGCGCAACGATTCGTCTTTTCCCTGACCGCTGGCGCATCGGCGCGCCGTCGGGATTTACCCATCTGGCACTCAGCCGTCAGGCATTTGAACCGCTGCGCATTCAGCGTCTGGGCCATGATCACCACTATCTGGGGCCGCTTAACGGGCCTGAGCTGCTGGTGGTATTACCGGAAGCCAAAGCGATTGGCTCGGTGGCGATGTCGCTGATGGGGCGCGATGGCGATCTGGGCGTCATATTATTTACCAGCCGCGACGCGCATCACTACGAGCAGGGGCAAGCCACGCACCTGCTGCAGGAGATAGCCCTGATGCTGCCTGAGCTGCTGGAGCGCTGGATTGAGCGCGTATGACGGACGGACTGCTCGCCACTGACGTCTCGCGCTTTCTGCGCTATCTCGGCGTGGAACGTCAGCTTAGCCCCATTACGCTGCTTAACTATCAGCGTCAGCTTGATGCCATCATGCAGATCGCCGACGAAATCGGCCTGAAAAGCTGGCAACAATGTGACGCTGCGACGGTACGCGGGTTTGTCGTGCGTAGCCGTAAACAAAATCTCAGCCCGGCGAGCCTGGCGCTCAGGCTCTCAGCGCTGCGCAGCTTCTTCGACTGGCTGGTCAGCCAGGGGGGCTTAAAAGCCAACCCGGCAAAGGGGATAGCCACGCCGAAGGCGCCGCGCCATCTGCCTAAAAATATTGACGTTGACGACGTAAACCGCCTGCTGGATATCGACCTTAACGATCCGCTGGCCGTGCGCGACCGCGCGATGCTGGAGGTGATGTACGGTGCCGGGTTACGTCTGTCTGAGCTCGTTAACCTCGACCTCAAGCATCTCGATCTGGAATCTGGCGAAGTGTGGGTAATGGGTAAGGGCAGCAAAGAGCGCCGCCTGCCGATTGGGCGCAATGCGGTCTCCTGGATTGAGCACTGGCTTGACCTGCGCGGGCTGTTTGGCACCGACGAAGATGCGCTGTTCCTGTCGAAGCTCGGCAAGCGGATCTCGGCGCGTAACGTTCAGAAGCGCTTTGCGGAGTGGGGCATTAAGCAGGGGCTGAACAGCCACGTTCACCCGCACAAGCTGCGCCACTCCTTTGCGACACACATGCTTGAGTCGAGCGGCGATCTGCGCGGCGTGCAGGAACTGCTTGGCCACGCAAATCTGTCGACCACTCAAATCTATACCCACTTAGACTTCCAGCACCTTGCCTCGGTGTATGACGCGGCGCATCCACGCGCCAAACGGGGGAAATAATGCGTTTTTACCGCCCACTCGGTCAGATCTCAGCCCTGACGTTTGACCTTGATGACACTCTTTATGACAACCGCGAGGTGATCCTGCGCACCGAGCAGGAGTCCCTGGCGTTTGTGCAGAACTACCATCCCGCGCTGAAGGCGATACAGAACAAGGACTTCCAGAAGCTGCGCCAGTCCCTGCGTGAGACCGAGCCGGACATTTACCACGACGTGACCGAATGGCGTCGTCGCGCGGTTGAGCAGGCGATGCTCAACGTGGGTCTGAGCACGCAGGATGCCGCCATTGGGGCGGAAGCGGCCATGGAAAACTTTGCTAAATGGCGCAGCCGCATCGACGTGCCGCAGGAAACCCACGACACGCTGGCGAAGCTTGCCGAAAAGTGGCCGCTGGTGGCCATCACCAACGGCAATGCCCAGCCGGAGCTGTTTGGCCTCAGCGATTATTTTGAATTCGTGCTGCGTGCGGGTCCTCACGGGCGCGCGAAGCCGTTCAGTGACATGTACCATCTGGCGGCAGATAAGCTTAACCTGCCGCTGGGTGAGATCCTGCACGTGGGGGATGACCTGACCACAGACGTGGCCGGCGCCATCCGCTGCGGGATGCAGGCCTGCTGGATCAAGCCGGAAAATGCTGACCTGATGATCGCCTCCGATAGCCGTCTTCTGCCGCACGTGGAAATTTCACGGTTGGCATCCCTCACGACGCTGATATAATCATCAATTGTTCTGTATAAATTAACAGGGTTTTGACGAATGCTATTCGCCAGCCCGACATGACGTGACGGTGCCAATGGACGTTTCTTACCTGCTCGACAGCCTTAATGACAAACAGCGTGACGCGGTTGCCGCCTCGCGCACCAACCTGCTGGTGCTGGCTGGAGCGGGCAGTGGTAAGACGCGCGTGCTGGTTCACCGTATCGCCTGGCTGCAGAGCGTGGAAAACTGCTCGCCGTACTCCATCATGGCGGTCACGTTCACCAACAAGGCGGCGGCGGAGATGCGCCACCGCATCGCCCAACTGATGGGCACCAGCCAGGGCGGCATGTGGGTCGGCACCTTCCACGGCCTGGCGCACCGCCTGCTGCGCGCACACCACATGGACGCCAACCTGCCGCAGGATTTCCAGATCCTCGACAGCGAAGACCAGCTCCGTCTGCTGAAACGCCTGATCAAGGCGATGAACCTCGACGAGAAGCAGTGGCCGCCGCGTCAGGCGATGTGGTACATCAACGGCCAGAAAGACGAGGGGCTGCGCCCGCACCACATTCAGAGCTTCGGCAACCCGGTCGAGCAGACCTGGCAGAACGTCTACAAGGCCTATCAGGAAGCGTGCGATCGCGCCGGTCTGGTGGATTTTGCCGAGCTGCTGCTGCGCGCCCACGAGCTGTGGCTGAACAAACCGCACATCCTGCAGCACTACCGTGAACGCTTCACCAATATCCTGGTGGACGAATTCCAGGATACCAACAACATCCAGTACGCGTGGATCCGCCTGCTGGCCGGCGATACCGGCAAGGTGATGATCGTGGGCGATGATGACCAGTCGATCTACGGCTGGCGCGGGGCGCAGGTGGAGAACATCCAGCGCTTCCTCAACGATTTCCCCGGCGCGGAAACCATCCGTCTGGAGCAGAACTACCGCTCAACCAGCAACATCCTGAGCGCGGCCAACGCCCTGATTGAGAACAACAACGGGCGTCTGGGCAAAAAGCTGTGGACCGACGGCGTCGATGGCGAACCGATTTCGATTTACTGCGCCTTCAACGAGCTCGACGAAGCGCGCTTCGTGGTGAACCGCATTAAAACCTGGCAGGACAACGGCGGCGCGCTGGAGCAGTGCGCCATTCTCTACCGCAGCAACGCCCAGTCGCGCGTGCTGGAAGAGGCGCTGCTGCAGGTGAGCATGCCGTACCGCATTTATGGCGGCATGCGCTTCTTCGAACGTCAGGAAATCAAAGATGCGCTGTCGTATCTGCGTCTGATTGCCAACCGTAACGACGACGCGGCGTTTGAACGCGTGGTCAACACTCCGACCCGCGGGATTGGCGACCGCACGCTGGACGTGGTGCGTCAGGCCTCGCGCGACCGCCAGCTGACTCTGTGGCAGGCGTGCCGCGAGCTGCTGCAGGAAAAAGCGCTCGCCGGACGTGCCGCCAGCGCATTGCAGCGCTTCCTTGAGCTGATTGACGCCCTCGCGCAGGAAACGGCCGACATGCCGCTGCACGTGCAGACCGACCGGGTGATTAAAGATTCCGGCCTGCGCACCATGTATGAGCAGGAAAAAGGTGAGAAGGGCCAGACCCGTATTGAGAACTTAGAGGAACTGGTCACGGCAACGCGCCAGTTCAGCTACAACGAAGAAGACGAAGACCTGATGCCGCTGCAGGCGTTCCTCTCCCACGCCGCGCTGGAAGCGGGGGAAGGACAGGCCGATACCTGGCAGGATGCGGTTCAGCTCATGACCCTGCACTCCGCCAAAGGGCTGGAGTTCCCGCAGGTATTCATCGTCGGGATGGAAGAGGGGATGTTCCCGAGCCAGATGTCGTTGGATGAAGGCGGCCGTCTGGAAGAGGAGCGTCGTCTGGCCTACGTGGGCGTGACGCGCGCGATGCAAAAGCTGACGCTGACCTATGCGGAAACCCGCCGTCTGTACGGTAAAGAGGTCTATCACCGTCCGTCGCGCTTTATCGGTGAACTGCCGGAAGAGTGCGTGGAGGAGGTGCGTCTGCGGGCAAGCATCAGTCGTCCTGTCAGCCATCAGCGCATGGGATCGCCGATTGCGGAAACCGACACTGGCTACAAGCTGGGCCAGCGCGTGCGCCATTCGAAGTTTGGCGAGGGCACCATTGTGAATCTGGAAGGCAGCGGCGAGCACAGCCGCCTGCAGGTGGCGTTCCAGGGGCAGGGGATCAAATGGCTGGTGGCGGCCTACGCGAAGCTGGAAACAGTCTAACATTCAGAAAAATATCATTATTTTGTAATAATCTGCTAGCCTTATACGTTGAAGGTCAATTAATGCCCTTCAGCGTTTCGTTGCGTGTTGACGCCACAGTTATAGCTGGCGTAACATGCGCGCACGATTACGCTAAGAGGACATTCGCCTTGGACACACCCAGTAGATACTGGCTCAATTCCCTGTCATCCAGGAACAACTCCTAAGGCTATCTCCTCTTGCTGATGGCCTTAGTGGTTGTCAGCGACTGCATTATTCCCGTCGCGCTGAGTCAGGCTGTTTAATGGTCTGAAACCCAATTTGTTTCTGTGTGCCCACCGAACTGTCCGATATTTTTTGCATTGGGAGTCCCGGTCATGTTGAGCGCATTTCAACTCGAAAATAACCGACTGACTCGGCTTGAAGCCGAAGAGTCACAGCCCCTCATTGATGCCGTATGGGTGGATCTGGTCGAGCCGGACGACGATGAGCGCCTTCGCGTACAATCTGAGCTGGGGCAAAGCCTGGCAACCCGCCCGGAACTGGAAGACATCGAAGCATCCGCGCGTTTTTTTGAAGACGAAGACGGTCTGCATATTCACTCCTTCTTCTTCTTTGAAGATGCGGAAGACCACGCGGGTAACTCCACCGTGGCGTTTACCATCCGCGACGGCCGCCTGTTTACGCTGCGCGAGCGCGAGCTGCCAGCATTCCGTCTCTACCGCATGCGCGCCCGCAGCCAGGCAATGGTGGATGGTAACGCTTACGAGCTGCTGCTCGATCTGTTCGAGACCAAAATTGAACAGCTGGCGGACGAAATTGAAAACATCTATAGCGATCTGGAAAAGCTGAGCCGAGTGATCATGGAAGGCCATCAGGGCGATGAGTACGACGAGGCACTCTCCACGCTGGCTGAGCTGGAAGATATCGGCTGGAAGGTGCGTTTGTGTCTGATGGATACCCAGCGCGCGCTGAACTTCCTGGTGCGCAAGGCGCGTCTGCCGGGCGGTCAGCTGGAGCAGGCGCGTGAGATCCTGCGCGATATCGAATCCCTGCTACCGCACAACGAATCCCTGTTCCAGAAGGTCAACTTCCTGATGCAGGCGGCGATGGGCTTTATCAACATCGAGCAGAACCGCATCATCAAGATCTTCTCGGTGGTGTCCGTAGTGTTCCTGCCGCCAACGCTGGTGGCATCCAGCTACGGGATGAACTTCGAGTTTATGCCGGAGCTGAAGTGGAGCTTTGGTTACCCGGGGGCGATTATCTTTATGATCCTCGCGGGGCTGGCACCGTATCTGTACTTTAAGCGCCGGAACTGGCTGTAAAAATCTTGCGGGTGGCGCTGCGCTTACCCGCCCTACGATCGAATTCCCTCTCCCTGTGGGAGAGGGTTAGAGTTAGGGCAACTTCACAGCCCTTTGCGCCCCCTGCGCTGGGTATAAATCGCATCGGCGACGAAAATCGCCAGCGCCACCCAGATAAAGGCGAACGTCACCATCTTATCCGCCCCCGGCACCTCGCCGTAAAACACCACCGCCAGCAGGAACATTAGCGTCGGGCCAATGTACTGGAAGAAACCCAGCGTGGAGAGACGCAGGCGCGTCGCCGCACCGGTGAAGCACAGCAGTGGAATAGTGGTCACCACGCCCGCCGCCATCAGCATCAGGTTCAGCGACCACGGGTTGCTGCCCATGTGGCTGGTTGGGCTGTCGGCGATGCCGAAAAGATAAATCGCCGCCACGGGCAGCAGCCACAGGGTTTCAAACAGCATCCCCGTCTGCGCTTCCACCGCAATCTTCTTACGCACCAGGCCGTAGAACGCAAAGCTGAACGCCAGGCCGAGGGCAATAATCGGCAGCGAGCCGAAGGTCCAGAGCTGCACCAGTACGCCGCAGAAGGCCAGTATCACCGCCACCCACTGCATCCGGCGGAAGCGCTCACCGAGGAAAATCATCCCCAGCACGATATTCACCAGCGGGTTAATGAAGTACCCCAGGCTCGCTTCGAGCATGTGATGGTTATTCACCGCCCAGATAAACAGCAGCCAGTTGCCGCCAATCAGCACGGCAGAGAGTGCCAGCAGGAAGATCTTCTTCGGGGTTTGCAGCAGCGTTTTGACGCCCGACCACTGACGGCTGAGGCTCATCAGCGCAATCATAAAGAAGAACGACCAGATGACGCGGTGAGTCAGGATCTCATCGGCCGGAACGTAGGCGATAAGCTTGAAATACGCCGGGGCGATACCCCAAATAAAATAAGCGGCAAGGGCGAGTAAAACGCCCTGCCGCGTCTGTTTAGCATCCATCGGGAAAATCCGTTACAAAAAAGTGAATTAATTTTACCCGATTTTGCCGCCTCAACCCACCATATAAGTGGCGGTTGCGCTGGCTATATACACCTGTTCTTCGTTGTGTAATTCAACGCGCGCCACGGCGACTTTATTCCCCGCGCGCAGCAGGCTGCTCGTGCAGGTGAAGCGATTTCCACGTCCCGGCCGAAGATAGTCGACGCGCAGATCGATGGTGCCCATGCGCGCCAGACGCTGGCGGAGTTCGTCTTCGTTGATCGTGTCATGGCGGGTCAGCGTGCTGCCCACGCAGACCAGACCTGCCGCCACGTCCAGCGCGGAGGCAATCACGCCGCCGTGCAAAATACTTTGCGCCCAGTTACCTACCATCATCGGCTGGTTGTTGAAGCTCAGCTGGGCAAAGTCTTTCTCGTAACGCTCCAGCTCCAGTCCCAGCGCGCGGTTAAACGGCATATGGTAAACAAAAATCTCGCCCACGAGTTTTAACACTTCTTCGGCGGTAAGCATGGCTGACATGAGGCATCACATCCTTATTGTTAATAAAATGTTGATTTTATGCCTCGGCAACAAGGAATTCCACTTTCAGAAACGAGGATGCAGCAGTTGTCGCAGAAGTCTGTAGAATGTCCGCCACATAACTATTCAGGTAATTTTACTCTTTTGCAGGAGAACACCACCGATGCGGACGTATCTGGCCTGGTTACTGGCGGCGATTTCGCTGCCCCTCACAGCCTATGCGCAGGAAGCGACAATCAAAGAGGTGCATGATAAGCCTGCCGTTCACGGTAGCATTATCGCGAACCTTCTTCAGGAGCATGACAATCCGTTCACGCTCTATCCTTATGACACCAACTACGTGATTTACACCCAGACCAGCGATCTCAACAAAGAGGCGATAAGCTCCTATAACTGGTCTGATAATGCGCGTAAAGATGAGGTGAAGTTCCAGCTCAGCCTCGCGTTCCCGTTCTGGCGCGGCATTCTGGGGCCGAACTCGGTGTTTGGTGCCTCCTATACGCAGAAGTCCTGGTGGCAGCTCTCTAACAGCGGGGAATCCTCGCCGTTCCGCGAAACCAACTATGAGCCCCAGCTGTTCCTCGGCTTTGCAACGGATTATGAGTTTGCGGGCTGGACGTTGCGCGATGTGGAAGTGGGCTTTAACCATGACTCTAACGGACGTTCCGATCCGACATCCCGTAGCTGGAACCGTGCCTATACGCGCCTGATGGCGCAGAACGGTAACTGGATGGTCGAAGTGAAGCCGTGGTATGTGGTCGGCAGCACTGATGACAACCCGGACATCACCAAATATATGGGCTACTACCAGCTTAAAGTCGGCTACCAGTTAGGTGATGCCGTGCTGAGTGCGAAAGGTCAGTATAACTGGAACACCGGCTACGGCGGCGCGGAAGTGGGCTTAAGCTATCCGGTAAGCAAGCATGTCCGCCTTTATACGCAAGTCTACAGCGGTTACGGCGAGTCGCTTATCGATTACAACTTCAACCAGACCCGCGTCGGCGTGGGCGTGATGCTGAACGATATTCTCTAGGCTGTTCGAATGTTTTTGCGTTAAACGTTGAAGTTTCTCTCTCAGGCGCTGAAAATAGCGCCTGTTTCATTTCTGGCATATGGGGTTAACGTGGCGCAGGCGGAAGTATTGAATCAGGAGTCGCTGGCTAAACAGGTTTTGCATGAAACCTTTGGCTACCAGCAGTTCCGCCCCGGCCAGGAAACCATCATTGAAACGGTGCTGGAAGGTCGTGATTGCCTGGTGGTGATGCCGACCGGCGGCGGTAAGTCCCTCTGTTATCAGGTGCCCGCGCTGGTGCTTAACGGCCTGACGGTCGTGGTATCCCCCCTCATTTCTCTGATGAAAGACCAGGTTGACCAGCTACTCGCCAACGGCGTGGCGGCGGCCTGTCTCAACTCGACCCAAACCCGGGAGCAGCAGCAAGAGGTCATGGCCGGGTGCCGCACCGGGCAGATCCGCCTGCTGTATATCGCGCCGGAGCGCCTGATGCTGGATAACTTCCTCGATCACCTGGCGCACTGGAACCCGGTCCTGCTGGCGGTGGATGAAGCGCACTGTATTTCCCAGTGGGGACACGATTTTCGCCCGGAATACGCCGCCCTCGGCCAGCTGCGTCAGCGCTTCCCCGAGCTGCCGTTTATGGCGCTTACCGCTACGGCAGATGACACTACGCGCCTGGATATCGTTCGCCTGCTCGGGTTGAACGACCCCTATATTCAGGTCAGCAGCTTCGACCGCCCCAACATCCGCTATATGCTGATGGAAAAATTCAAGCCGCTGGATCAGCTTCTGCGCTACGTGCAGGAGCAGCGCGGCAAGTCCGGCATTATCTACTGCAACAGCCGCGCAAAGGTGGAAGACACCGCCGCGCGTCTGCAAAACCGCGGCTTTAGCGCCGCCGCCTATCACGCCGGATTAGAGAACCACATCCGTGCCGACGTGCAGGAAAAATTCCAGCGCGATGACCTGCAGATCGTGGTCGCGACGGTGGCGTTTGGGATGGGGATCAACAAGCCCAACGTGCGCTTCGTGGTGCATTTCGACATTCCGCGCAATATCGAATCCTACTATCAGGAAACCGGCCGCGCCGGACGCGACGGCCTGCCTGCGGAAGCGATGCTGTTTTACGATCCGGCCGATATGGCGTGGCTGCGCCGCTGTCTGGAAGAGAAGCCGCAGGGACAGCTGCAGGATATCGAGCGCCACAAGCTCAACGCGATGGGCGCGTTTGCCGAAGCGCAAACCTGCCGCCGTCTGGTGCTGCTCAACTACTTTGGTGAAGGGCGCCAGGAGCCGTGCGGCAACTGCGATATCTGCCTCGATCCGCCGAAGCAGTATGATGGCCTGATGGACGCGCGTAAGGCGCTCTCGACCATTTACCGCGTGAATCAACGCTTCGGGATGGGCTACGTGGTGGAGGTGCTGCGCGGCGCCAACAACCAGCGTATACGCGACATGGGCCACGACAAGCTGCCTGTCTACGGTATTGGCAAGGACCAGAGCCACGAGCACTGGGTGAGTATCATTCGCCAGCTAATCCACCTCGGCTTCGCCACGCAGAACATTGCCCAGCACTCCGCCCTGCAGCTGACCGAAGCGGCGCGCCCGGTTCTGCGCGGTGACGTTGAGCTCAAGCTCGCCGTGCCGCGCGTCATCGCCCTGAAGCCGCGCGTGATGCAGAAATCCTACGGCGGCAATTACGACCGCAAGCTGTTCGCCAAACTGCGCAAGCTGCGTAAGGCCATCGCCGACGAAGAAAACATCCCGCCTTACGTGGTGTTCAACGACGCGACGCTGATTGAGATGGCCGAGCAGATGCCGCTTAGCGCCAGCGAGATGCTCAGCGTCAACGGCGTGGGGACGCGCAAGCTGGAGCGCTTCGGTAAAGAGTTTATGGCGCTCATCCGCTCTCACGCCGACGGCGACGATGAAGAGTAGTCAGCCGGGCGAAAAAGTGCCAGGATGATGACTCACTAAATTATTTCCCCGCGAGCTAATTATGTTAATGCTATTTCTCACCGTGGCATTAGTGCACATCGTTGCGCTGATGAGCCCCGGCCCGGACTTTTTCTTCGTGTCACAAACGGCCGTCAGCCGCTCCCGAAAAGAGGCGATGATGGGCGTGCTCGGTATCACCATGGGCGTTATGGTCTGGGCGGCCGTTGCGCTGCTCGGTCTGAACCTGATCCTGGCGAAGATGGCCTGGCTGCATAACATCATTATGGTCGGCGGCGGGCTGTACCTGTGCTGGATGGGCTACCAGATGCTGCGCGGGGCGCTGAAGAAAGAAGAGAAAAAACCGGAAGAGCCAACGGTGGAGCTGGCAACGGGCGGTCGCAGCTTTGTAAAAGGGTTGCTGACTAATCTGGCGAACCCAAAAGCGATTATCTATTTCGGCTCCGTGTTCTCGCTGTTTGTCGGCGATAGCGTCGGTGCGGGCGCACGCTGGGGCATCTTCCTGCTGATCGTCGTTGAAACCTTTGCCTGGTTTACTATCGTGGCCAGCCTGTTCGCCTTACCGGCGATGCGCCGCGGCTACCAGCGTATCGCGAAGTGGATTGACGGCTGCGCCGGCGCGCTGTTCGCCGGCTTCGGCATTCATCTCATCATTTCTCGCTAAGCATGACGCGCTGACGCAAGCAGCGCGCCAACCAGCATAAACAGCGAGCCAAAGACTTTATTCAGGGCCTTCATCTGCTTAGGCCCTTTAATCCACGCCGCAATTCGCTGCGCCAGCGTCGCGTAACCAATCATCACGATGATATCGACGATAATGGTGGTCGCGCCCAGCACCACGTACTGCATCACCTGCGGCTGATGCGGAACGATAAACTGCGGGAACAGCGCGGCGAGGAAAACGATGCTCTTCGGGTTGGTCAGGTTGACGAACACCGCCCGCTTAAACAGATGGCCGCGGTTTTGCGTCTGCGCGAGAGTATTCAGGTTGATGGAACCTGCAGCGCGCCACTGCTGGATGCCGAGCCAAATCAGATAGGCTGCCCCGGCCCATTTCAGCACTTCAAACGCCAGCACCGAGCGGGAGAAAAGTGTCCCCAGACCAATCCCAACCAGCACAATATGAATGCCCAGCCCGGCCTGCAAACCGGCAATCGACGCCACCGCACCGCGGTAACCGTGGTTGATGGAGGTAGTCATGGTGTTAATAGCACCCGAACCCGGAGAAAGGCTGAGGATAATGGATGTCAGCAGGTAGGCGAACCACCACTCGAAGGTCATTTGAAACTCCCGAACCGTCTATTTTTATGCCACAATACGCTATTATTGAGTCATTTTGTGACCGGTGACGAAAAAAACGATATTCCCTGGATTACGTGAGTGGAAACCCAATGTTTCAGCAGAAAAAGGACTGGGAAACACGAGAAAACGCTTTTGCTGCTTTCTCTATGGGGCCGCTGACCGATTTCTGGCGGCAGCGTGAGGAAGATGAGTTTACGGGCGTCGGGGGCATCCCGGTGCGTTTCGTTCGTTTCCGAAATGAAAAAAATGACCGGGTGATTGTGGTCTGCCCTGGGCGTATTGAAAGCTACGTTAAATACGCTGAGCTGGCCTACGACCTGGTCCATATGGGGTTCGATGTCCTGATTATCGACCACCGTGGGCAGGGGCTGTCCGGACGTATGCTTCCGGACACGCACCGTGGGCACGTCGATCGCTTCAGCGATTACGTCGACGATTTTGCCGCGTTCTGGCAGCAGGACGTTCAGCCCGGTCCCTGGCGTAAGCGATACATCCTTGCGCACTCCATGGGGGGCGCGATATCGACGCTGTTTTTGCAGCGTTATGAACACCAGTGCGATGCCATTGCGCTGACCGCGCCGATGTACGGTATCGTCATCCGTTTTCCTGACTGGATGGTGCGCCATCTTCTTGACTGGGCTGAGGGCCATCAGCGCATTCGTGAAGGTTACGCCATTGGCACAGGACGCTGGCGCGCGCTGCCGTTCGCCATCAACGTCTTAACCCACAGCCGGCAGCGTTATCGCCGCAACCTGCGCTTTTATGCCGATGAACCGCGCTTGCGCGTCGGCGGCCCGACCTGGCACTGGGTGCGGGAGGGTATTCTGGCCGGTGAGCAGGTGCTGGCGGGCGTAGGCGATGATGACACGCCGACGCTTCTGATCCAGGCGGAAGAAGAGCGTGTGGTGGATAACCGCATGCATGACCGCTATTGTGAACTGCGCGCTGCAGCCGGTCACCCTTGTGAAGGGGGTAAACCGCTGGTCATTAACGGCGCGTTCCATGAGATCCTTTTTGAAAAGGACGCTATGCGCTCAGTCGCGCTCAACGCCATTGTTGAATTTTTCAACAGGCATAATTGATTTTTGTTTTCCACCAGAGGTTGAAATCCCTATGTACCAGGTTGTTGCATCTGATTTAGATGGCACGCTGCTTTCCCCCGACCACACCCTGTCGCCTTACGCGAAAGAGACCTTAAAACTCCTGACTGCACGTGGTGTGAACTTTGTGTTCGCTACCGGCCGCCACCACGTCGACGTGGGGCAGATCCGCGATAATCTCGAGATCAAATCGTACATGATCACCTCCAACGGTGCGCGCGTGCATGATACCGACGGCAACCTGATCTTTACCCACAACCTGGATCGCGATATTGCCGCCGATCTGTTTGGCGTGGTGCATAACAACCCGGCTATCGTCACTAACGTTTACCGCGACGACGACTGGTTTATGAACCGCCACCGCCCGGATGAAATGCGTTTCTTCAAGGAAGCGGTATTCAACTACTCCCTTTACGAACCGGGCCTGCTGGAGCCGGAAGGGATCAGCAAGGTGTTCTTCACCTGTGATAGCCACGAAGAGCTGCTCCCGCTGGAACAGGCGATCAACGCTCGCTGGGGCGATCGCGTCAACGTAAGCTTCTCAACCCTGACCTGTCTTGAAGTGATGGCGGGTGGCGTCTCCAAAGGTCACGCGCTGGAAGCGGTTGCGAAACGCCTGGGCTTCGGGCTGAAAGACTGTATCGCCTTCGGTGACGGCATGAACGACGCCGAGATGCTTTCAATGGCAGGCAAGGGCTGCATCATGCAGAACGCGCACCAGCGTCTGAAGGATCTCCACCCTGAACTGGAAGTCATTGGTTCTAACGCTGACAACGCGGTACCGAAGTATCTGCGCAAGCTGTTCCTTGAATAATCTTCACTTGATTGTTTATTGCTCAGTTGTCAACTAAAGAGTTCGCTACAATGCCTCTCCTTCTTTCTGAGAGACAAGCATTGTGGCGCTACTCATTATCACCACTATCCTGTGGGCCTTCTCCTTTAGCCTGATTGGCGAATACCTTGCCGGTTCGGTCGACAGCTACTTCTCGGTGCTGATGCGCGTGGGGCTGGCGGCACTGGTGTTCCTGCCGTTTCTGCGCACGCGCGGACAGTCGCTGAAAACGATTGTGCTGTATATGCTGGTGGGGGCGATGCAGCTCGGCATCATGTATTTGTTCAGCTTCCGGGCTTACGTCTATCTGTCCGTCTCGGAATTCCTGCTCTTTACCGTGCTGACGCCGCTCTACATCACGCTGATTTACGATCTGCTGAGTAAACGCCGTCTGCGCTGGGGATACCTGCTGAGCGCGGCGCTGGCGGTGATTGGCGCGGCGATTATTCGCTACGACAAAGTAAGCGATCACTTCTGGATCGGGCTGATGTTCGTCCAGCTCGCCAACATCAGCTTCGCCATCGGCATGGTGGGCTACAAACGCCTGATGGAAACCCGTCCGATGCCGCAGCATAACGCGTTCGCATGGTTTTATATGGGCGCCGCGATTGTCGCGGTAGCGGCGTGGTTTATGCTCGGTAACCCGCAAAAGTTGCCTACCACCATCGTACAGTGGGGTGTTCTGGTCTGGCTGGGCGTCGTGGCTTCCGGGTTGGGGTACTTCATGTGGAACTACGGCGCGACGCAGGTCGACGCCGGTACGCTGGGGATTATGAACAACGTGCATGTCCCGGCAGGGCTGCTGGTCAACCTCGCTATCTGGCAGCAACAGCCGCACTGGCCAAGCTTCCTTATTGGGGGAGCGGTGATCCTGGCTTCGCTGTGGGTCCATCGACGCTGGGTCGCTCCGCGCTCCGCACAAACGGAAGATGGTCGCACGCGTGGTTCCGCGCTGAGCGAATAAACGCCTCCGTAATCGGCTGACGCTGCTCGCCATCGCGCACGGCGGCGTACAGCCGGCTCCACAGTCCTTCACCCAGGGTTTTGGTGACCACCAGGCCCTGGCGTTCAAAACTCTCCACCACCCAGTGCGGCAGCGCCGCGATACCCATGCTGGCCGCCACCATCTGAATCAGCAGCAGGGTGTTATCCACGCTTTTCAGCTGCGGGCTAATGCCCGCGGGCTGCAGGAAGTGACGCCAGATATCCAGACGACTGCGCTGAACCGGGTAAATCAGCAGCGTTTCCGTCGCCAGGTCTTCCGGCGTGATGCGCGTTTTGGCCGCCAGCGGGTGGTCCGGCGCCAGCACCAGGCGCACCTCATAATCAAACATCGGCGAATAGTGCAGGCCGCTGCGCGGCAGAATGTCAGAGGTCATGACCAGATCCAGCTCGCCCTGCTGCAGCGATGGCTGCGGGTCGAACGTCACGCCGGATTTAAAGTCCATCTCCACCTGCGGCCACTTCTGGCGGAAGTTCTCAAGCGCGGGGGTCAGCCACTGAATACAGCTGTGGCACTCAATAGCGATACGCAGTTTGGTCTGCTGCGGTTCGTTACACGCCTGCAGCGCGCTCGCGATCTGTGGCAGAACCTGATTCGCCAGCTGAAGGAGAATTTCACCCTGCGGCGTAAAGCGTAGCGGCTGGCTTTTACGCACAAAAAGACGGAAGCCGAGGCGTTGTTCCAGATCGCTGAACTGGTGAGAAAGGGCGGACTGTGTCTGGTGCAGCGTGGCCGCAGCAGCCGCGAGCGAACCGCAGTTTCGCAACGCTTGTAGCGTTTTCAGGTGTTTAATCTCGATCATGAAAGTCCTTCACTTCGCCATGAACATTTTGCGCTTGAGGAATATACAGTACCTGCCAATTATAGAAGTGTAAACATCTGGACGTCTAAATAACGAATTTCACAAGGGGTACACCATGACAATCCGCAATCACACTCTCGGTTTCCCTCGCGTTGGCCTGCGTCGCGAGCTGAAAAAAGCGCAAGAAAGCTACTGGGCGGGTAACGCCACGCGTGAAGAGCTGCTGGCGGTGGGACGCGAGCTGCGCGCCCGCCACTGGGATCAGCAGAAGCAGGCGGGCATTGACCTGCTGCCGGTGGGCGATTTCGCCTGGTACGACCATGTTCTGACGACCAGCCTGCTGCTTGGCAACGTGCCGGCTCGTCATCAGAACAAAGATGGATCGGTAGATATCGATACCCTGTTCCGCATCGGCCGTGGCCGTGCGCCAACGGGTGAGCCAGCGGCAGCGGCGGAAATGACTAAGTGGTTTAACACTAACTATCACTATATGGTGCCGGAGTTCGTAAAAGGTCAGCAGTTTAAACTGACCTGGACGCAGCTTCTGGATGAAGTGGACGAAGCGCTGGCGCTGGGCCACCAGGTTAAACCCGTGCTGCTGGGGCCAGTGACCTATCTGTGGCTGGGGAAAGTCAAAGGCGAGCAGTTCGATCGTCTGAGCCTGCTGAAGGACATTCTGCCGGTCTACAAACAGGTGCTGATTGAGCTGGGCAAACGCGGCATTCAGTGGGTGCAAATCGACGAACCGGCGCTGGTGCTCGAGTTGCCTCAGGAATGGCTCGATGCCTTCAAACCGGCGTATGACGCGCTCACCGGGGAGGTGAAGCTGCTACTGACAACCTATTTCGAAGGCGTGACGCCGAACCTGAACACGATTACCGCGCTGCCGGTGCAGGGCCTGCACGTAGACCTTGTACACGGTAAAGATGATGTGACGGAGCTGCACAAGCTCCTGCCCGCAGACTGGCTGCTCTCCGCCGGTCTGGTGAATGGCCGTAACGTCTGGCGCGCCGATCTGACCGAGAAATACGCACAAATCAAAGACATCGTCGGTAAACGTGAGCTGTGGGTGGCCTCGTCCTGCTCGCTGCTGCACAGCCCGATCGACCTGAGCGTGGAAACCCGTCTCGACCCTGAAGTAAAGAGCTGGTTTGCCTTCGCGCTGCAAAAATGTGAAGAGCTGGCCCTGCTGCGCGACGCGCTGAACAGCGGCGACACGGCGGCAATTACCGAATGGAGCGCCCCGATCCGGGCGCGCCGCCACTCCGCGCGCGTGCATAACCCGGCGGTGGAAAAACGTCTGGCGGCCATCACCGCCCAGGACAGCCAGCGCCAGAGCCCGTATGAGGTGCGCGCCGAAGCCCAGCGCGCCCGCTTCAATCTACCTGCGTGGCCGACCACGACGATTGGTTCCTTCCCGCAGACCAGCGAGATCCGCGGCCTGCGTCTGGACTTTAAAAAGGGCAATCTGGATGCGAATCACTACCGCACCGGGATCGCGGAACACATCAAGCAGGCGATTATCGAGCAGGAACGCCTTGGGCTGGACGTGCTGGTGCACGGTGAAGCAGAGCGTAATGACATGGTGGAATACTTTGGCGAGCACCTGGACGGCTTCGTCTTTACCCAGAACGGCTGGGTGCAGAGCTATGGCTCCCGATGCGTGAAGCCGCCGGTGGTCATCGGTGACGTCAGCCGTCCGGAAGCGATCACGGTTGAGTGGGCGAAGTACGCCCAGTCCCTGACCGACAAGCCGGTGAAAGGCATGCTCACCGGTCCTGTGACCATTCTTTGCTGGTCCTTCCCGCGTGAAGACGTGACCCGTGAAACCATCGCCAAACAGATCGCCCTGGCGCTGCGTGATGAGGTGGCGGATCTGGAAGCCGCAGGCATTGGCATTATTCAGATTGACGAACCGGCCCTGCGCGAAGGTCTGCCGCTGCGTCGCAGCGACTGGGACGCCTACCTGCAGTGGGGCGTGGAGGCGTTCCGCATCAACGCCGCGGTGGCGAAGGACGACACTCAGATCCACACCCACATGTGTTATTGCGAATTTAACGACATCATGGATTCAATTGCCGCGCTGGACGCCGACGTGATCACTATTGAGACCTCGCGTTCAGATATGGAGCTGCTGGAGTCGTTTGAAGAATTCGACTACCCGAACGAAATCGGGCCGGGCGTGTACGACATCCACTCCCCGAACGTGCCGAGCGTGGAGTGGATTGAAGCCCTGCTGAAAAAAGCGGCCCAGCGTATTCCGGCAGAGCGTCTTTGGGTAAACCCGGACTGCGGACTGAAAACCCGCGGCTGGCCTGAAACCCGCGCAGCGCTGGCGAACATGGTGAAGGCAGCGCAGAATTTGCGTCAGGCGTAGGGGTATTGGATGGCCCGGTAAGGCGTAACCGCCTCCGGGCTTATTGTTATTAGGCTTTCTTACCGCCGTACTGGCTAAACCACGCCAGCATTCTCTGCCAGCCATCTTTGGCTGATTCCGCGTGATAGCTCGGACGATAATCGGCGTTAAACGCATGCCCGGCATCCGGGTACACCACAATCTCCGCCTTCGCATTGGCCGCACGCAGCGCATGGCGCATGGTTTCTACCGAATCCAGCGAAATACCGGTGTCCTGACCGCCATAAAGCCCTAACACGGGGGCATTTAACTCGGTGGCGATATCGACGGGATGTTTAGGCGAATTCAGCGTTTTTTCACCCACCAGTTTGCCGTACCAGGCGACAGCAGCTTTGAGCTGCGGGTTATGCGCGGCATACAGCCAGCTAATGCGACCGCCCCAGCAGAAACCGGTGACCAGCAGACGATGCGGATCGCCGCCGTTGCGCGCCGCCCAGCTGGCGACATGATCGAGATCGGCCAGCACCTGCGCGTCCGGGACTTTGCTGACCAGGTTGCTGAGCAATGTTGGAATATCACTGTAGTCGTTCGGATCGCCCTGACGGAAGTAGAGCTCTGGCGCAACGGCCAGATACCCTTCCAGCGCCAGCCGGCGGCAGAGGTCGCGAATGTGTTCGTGAACACCAAATATCTCCTGAATCACAATCACGATGGGTAGCGGACCCTCTGCCGATTTTGGTCGGGCGTGATAAGCAGGCATATTCTCCCCCTGCGAGGGAATAGAGGTCTCGCCCGCGGTAATTGCCGCTTCTGGAGTCGACACGATGGTTGAAGCATGTGGGGCCGCAGCAGGTGCAAAACCGGTTTTTTCAGTCATGGCATTCTCCGTACCAATGAGTTAGCGCAAAGGTAAATATAGACACCAGGTTAACAACTCACAGTGCCTTAAACGGTCTATCTTTTGTGCAGCACCTGGCGATATAACTTGTTAATGTGATGTAAATCACTTTTTTATGGAAATTCAATGTAACCATTTTTATTCATGGTGAGATTCGTCACGAAAATATGCTTACTGCTTCTGTAAAGTACCGTTTTACTTCTTCTGACTAACCGACCCACAGAGGAGTCACCTATGTCTAAGTCTGATGTTTTTCATCTCGGCCTCACTAAAAACGATTTACAAGGGGCTACGCTCGCCATCGTCCCTGGCGATCCGGAGCGTGTGGAAAAGATCGCCGCGCTGATGGATAAGCCGGTCAAGCTGGCTGCCCATCGTGAGTTCACCACCTGGCGCGCAGAGCTGGATGGCAAAGCGGTGATCGTGTGCTCTACCGGTATCGGTGGTCCGTCTACGTCTATTGCTGTTGAAGAGCTGGCGCAGCTGGGCATCCGCACTTTCCTGCGTATCGGTACGACCGGCGCTATTCAGCCGCATATCAACGTCGGCGACGTTCTGGTCACGACCGCGTCCGTCCGTCTGGACGGCGCAAGCCTGCATTTTGCACCAATGGAATTCCCGGCAGTGGCTGATTTCGAATGTACCACCGCGCTGGTTGAAGCTGCGAAATCCGTAGGCGCAACCACTCACGTGGGCGTAACCGCGTCTTCCGACACCTTCTACCCGGGCCAGGAGCGTTACGATACCTTCTCAGGCCGCGTGGTTAGCCGTTTCAAAGGCTCAATGGAAGAGTGGCAGTCCATGGGTGTGATGAACTACGAAATGGAATCCGCAACGCTGCTGACCATGTGTGCAAGCCAGGGTCTGCGTGCCGGTATGGTGGCGGGCGTTATCGTCAACCGTACCCAGCAGGAGATCCCGAACGCCGAAACCATGAAGCAGACCGAAAGTCATGCAGTGAAAATCGTGGTGGAAGCAGCGCGTCGCCTGATCTAGTCCTCTCTTCTTAAATCAAAGGCCGACACGTTCGGCCTTTATTTTTTGCGTAGCTCCTCGCAGGAAAACCCTTTCAAACTGGACGTTTATACAGCACAATTCTATTTTGTGCGGGTAATACGTTGATGCAGGGGGCATTGTGGATATCTCAATCCTGATTTACGCGGTGATTGCGTTGGTGAGCTTAGGGATTGGCTGGCTGATTTCCAGCTACCAGCATGCGCAGCAGAAGGCCGACCAGCTGGCTGAGCGAGAAGAGATGGTCGCAGATTTAAGCGCTATAAAACAGCAGCTTGCGCTGAGCGAACACTGGCGCGATGAGTGTGAGTTGCTCAACAACGAGCTGCGCAACCTGCGTGATATCAACACGTCACTGGAGGCCGATCTCCGCGAAGTGACCACCCGCCTTGAATCCACCCAACTGCATGCGGAAGACAAAATCCGCCAGATGATCAACAGCGAGCAGCGTCTCAGCGAACAGTTTGAGAACCTCGCGAACCGCATTTTTGAGCACAGCAACCGCCGCGTTGACGAACAAAACCGCCAGAGCCTGAACAGCCTGCTGACGCCTCTGCGCGAGCAGCTGGACGGTTTTCGTCGTCAGGTGCAGGACAGTTTTGGTCAGGAAGCTCGTGAGCGGCACACCCTGGCTCATGAGATTCGCAATCTTCAGCAGCTAAATGCACAGATGGCGCAGGAAGCGGTCAACCTCACCCGAGCGCTCAAAGGGGACAACAAAACCCAGGGCAACTGGGGTGAGGTGGTGCTGACCCGCGTACTGGAAGCTTCCGGCCTGCGGGAAGGATATGAATACGAAACGCAGGTGAGTATCGAAAACGATGCCCGCTCGCGCATGCAGCCAGATGTGATCGTGCGGCTGCCGCAGGGCAAAGATGTGGTGATTGACGCCAAGATGACGCTGGTAGCGTATGAGCGTTACTTCAACGCGGAGGACGACTACACCCGCGAATCGGCGCTGCAGGAGCACATTGCCTCGGTGCGTAATCACATTCGCCTGCTCGGCAGAAAAGACTACCAGCAGTTGCCGGGTTTGCGCTCACTGGACTATGTCCTGATGTTTATTCCGGTAGAGCCCGCATTTCTGCTGGCACTCGACAGACAGCCTGAGCTTATAACCGAAGCGCTCAAAAATAATATTATGTTGGTCAGCCCCACCACGCTGCTGGTGGCGTTACGCACCATTGCGAACCTGTGGCGCTATGAGCACCAGAGCCGCAACGCGCAGCAGATTGCCGATCGTGCCAGCAAGCTGTACGACAAAATGCGCCTCTTTGTGGACGACATGTCTTCAGTCGGGCAAAGCCTGGATCGTGCGCAGGATAACTATCGCCAGGCGATGAAAAAACTCGCCTCCGGACGTGGCAATCTGCTGGCGCAGGCTGAATCATTCCGCAGTCTGGGAGTAGAAGTTAAACGCGAGATTAATCCGGAATTGGTCGAGCAGGCCACCGCCCAGGACGACGAGTTTCGCCTGCGAGAAGGGGCGAACGAACAAAAGATAAACAGTGAAGACAACACGTTAGCGGCGGATTCATCACCAGACGAGATTCCAGCGCGTTTTTTTCGCGGTGGTTGAAACGTAGGGCAAACGCGCCCAATCTGATACACTTCACGAACATTTTACTGATAAGCAGGCTCTAAGATGGCTGACGATTCACAAGACACAACGCACTTTGGCTTTCAGACTGTCGCCAAAGCGCAGAAAGCTGACATGGTGGCCCATGTATTTCATTCCGTGGCGGCGAAGTACGATGTGATGAATGACCTGATGTCGTTCGGCATTCATCGCTTGTGGAAGCGCTTCACCATTGACTGTAGCGGCGTGCGTCGCGGACAAACGGTGCTGGATTTAGCTGGCGGTACGGGCGATTTAACCGCGAAATTCTCTCGTCTGGTGGGTGAAACCGGTCGCGTTGTTCTCGCCGATATTAATGACTCCATGCTAAAAATGGGACGCGAAAAGCTGCGTAACATCGGCGTGGTGGGGAATGTTGAATATGTGCAGGCAAACGCCGAAGCGCTGCCGTTCCCGGACAATACCTTTGACTGCATCACTATCTCCTTCGGTCTGCGTAACGTGACCGATAAAGAAAAAGCGCTGCGCTCCATGTACCGCGTGCTGAAGCCGGGTGGACGCCTGCTGGTGCTTGAATTCTCCAAACCGATTATTGAGCCGCTGAGCAAAGCCTACGACGCCTATTCCTTCCACGTGCTGCCGCGCATCGGTGAGCTGGTGGCTAACGACGCTGAAAGCTACCGCTATCTGGCAGAATCTATCCGTATGCACCCGGATCAGGACACATTAAAAGCCATGATGCAGGATGCAGAATTTGAGAACGTTGAATATTTCAACCTGACGGCGGGTGTCGTCGCGCTGCATCGCGGTTACAAGTTCTGAGTGGAGGTGTCCCGTGCCCTTTAAGCCCTTAGTCACCGCAGGTATCGAAAACGTACTGAATGCCTTTCTCTATCGTGCTCCGGCGCTGAAAGCAGCGCGTCAGCGGCTAAACGGGAAGATATTACGTATTGTTTTAAAAGAGTTCTCGACGCCGCTTGTGCTGGTATTCAGCGAACGCCAGCTTGACGTTCTGGGGGCGTGGGAAGGTGAAGCTGACTGCTCGGTCATCACGCACATGAGCGTGCTGCCAAAACTGCGCGATCGCCAGCAATTAACGGCGCTTATCCGCAGCGGTGAGCTGGAGGTGGAAGGCGACATTCAGGTCGTGCAGAACTTCGTTGCTCTCACCGATCTGGCGGAGTTCGATCCGGCAGAGCTGCTCGCGCCTTTTATCGGCGACATTGCTGCCGAAGGCATCGGGAAAGTCCTTCATGGTGGCGCCTCCTTTGCGCGTAAAAGCCTCCAGCGCCAACAACGCTATGTGGCGGAAGTGATGACTGAGGAGTGGCGAATGGCGCCCGGGCCACTGGAAGTTGCATGGTTTGCGGAAGAAACCGCTGCTGTTGAACGCGCGGTTGATGCGTTTACCAAACGGCTGGAAAAACTGGAGGGCAAATGACGCCTGGTGAAATTCGGCGCCTCTATTTTATTATTCGCACCTTTTTGAGCTACGGGCTCGATGAGCTTATTCCCAAAATGCGCATCACGCTGCCGCTTCGCATATGGCGGCGGATGCTGTTCTGGATGCCCAATCGCCACAAAGGTCAACCGCTGGGTGAGCGTCTGCGCCTGGCGCTGCAGGAACTCGGTCCGGTATGGATTAAATTCGGGCAGATGCTTTCGACCCGCCGCGACCTCTTCCCGCCTCTCATTGCCGATGAACTCGCAATGCTTCAGGACCGCGTCGCACCCTTTGACGGCGCGCGCGCGAAAAAGCAAATTGAAGAGGCGATGGGAAATGTACCCGTCGAGACCTGGTTTGACGATTTCGATATTCAGCCGCTGGCGTCGGCCTCTATCGCGCAGGTGCACACCGCGCGTTTGAAAGAAAACGGCAAAGAAGTCGTTATCAAAGTTATTCGTCCGGACATCCTGCCAGTCATCAAAGCGGACATGAAGCTGATTTATCGTCTGGCGCGCTGGGTGCCACGCTTGCTGCCGGACGGGCGCCGCCTTCGTCCACTGGAAGTGGTGCGGGAATATGAAAAAACGCTGATTGATGAGCTTAACCTGCTGCGCGAATCGGCAAACGCCATTCAGCTGCGCCGCAACTTTGAAAACAGCCCGATGCTCTATGTACCTGAAGTCTATTCTGACTACTGCAGCCAGAACATGATGGTGATGGAGCGTATCTACGGTATTCCGGTTTCGGATGTCGTAGCCCTGGAGAAGCAGGGAACAAACATGAAGCTCCTGGCCGAACGTGGCGTACAGGTCTTCTTTACCCAGGTATTCCGCGACAGCTTTTTTCATGCGGACATGCATCCGGGCAATATCTTTGTGAGCTACGAACACCCTGAGGACCCGAAATATATCGGTATCGACTGCGGGATTGTGGGGTCGCTGAACAAAGAAGATAAACGGTATCTGGCTGAGAACTTCATCGCGTTCTTCAACCGCGACTACCGTAAGGTGGCCGAGCTGCACGTCGATTCCGGCTGGGTTCCGCCGGACACCAACGTCGAAGAGTTCGAGTTTGCGATCCGGACCGTTTGCGAACCGATTTTTGAAAAACCGCTGGCGGAAATCTCCTTTGGGCACGTACTGTTGAACCTGTTCAACACGGCTCGCCGGTTTAATATGGAAGTTCAGCCACAGCTAGTTTTACTTCAGAAAACATTACTTTACGTTGAGGGTGTAGGCCGACAGCTCTATCCTCAGTTAGACTTGTGGAAGACTGCGAAACCTTTCCTTGAATCCTGGATTAAGGATCAGGTTGGCATTCCGGCGCTGGTGCGCTCGCTGAAAGAGAAGGGCCCGTTCTGGATAGAAAAAATGCCTGAAATTCCCGAACTGGTTTATGACAGTTTGCGTCAGAGCAAGAACCTTCAGCACAGCATGGATAAAATCGCCCGCGAGCTTCAGTCCAGCCGTGTTCGCCAGGGACAGTCCCGCTATCTCTTTGGGATTGGCGCAACGCTGCTGTTGAGCGGTACGCTGCTGCTGATCAATCGTCCGGACTGGCAGATGATGCCAGCCTGGCTGATGGCTGGCGGAGTGGTAGTCTGGCTTGCCGGATGGCGAAAAACGCGCTGAGTTTGCGTCGCCATCGATGGGTCGCATACGTATAATGCGACCTGACTCATTAATCATCTATCCCTGAGGAACATGTATGGGTGGTATCAGTATCTGGCAATTGTTGATCATTGCCGTCATCGTCGTGCTGCTGTTTGGCACCAAAAAGCTCGGTTCTATTGGTTCCGATCTGGGCGCGTCTATCAAAGGCTTTAAGAAAGCGATGAGCGATGATGAGAGCAAGCAGGATAAAACCAGCCAGGACGCTGACTTTACTGCTAAATCCATCTCCGACAAGCAAGAAGAAGCCAAAAAGGAAGACGCCAAACGCCACGATAAAGAGCAGGTATAAGTCGTGTTTGACATTGGTTTTGGTGAGCTGCTGCTGGTCTTTGTGATTGGCCTGATCGTGCTGGGGCCGCAGCGTCTGCCGGTGGCGGTGAAAACCGTTGCGGGCTGGGTGCGTGCTCTGAGATCGCTGGCATCGACCGTTCAGAATGAGCTGGCGCAGGAGCTTAAGCTGCAGGAATTTCAGGAAAGCCTCAAAAAGGTCGAGAAGGCGAGCATGGATAATCTGACGCCGGAACTGAAAGCCTCAATGGATGAACTGCGTGAAGCGGCGGAATCCATGAAGCGCTCTTACAGCGTCAACGATCCTGAAAAAGCGAGCGATGAAGCGAACACTATCCATAACCCGGTGGTGAAGGGCAGCGAGGAGCAGCGCGAGGGCGTAACGCCTGCCAGCGCTGAACATCAGGCTGCTGCGCCAGAACAGACGCCGCAGGAAACCGAAGTGAAAAAACAGGCGCAGCCGGAAGAACCGGTAACTAAAACGGCGGAAGTAAAGCCCGCTGCGTCCGTTTCCGAATCATCCCCCTCGTCGAGTGATAAAGCGTAAACATGGCAGTAGATGATACTCAACCGCTGATTACGCACCTCATAGAGCTGCGTAAGCGCCTGTTAAACTGCATTATTGCAGTTTTCGTTATTTTTCTATGCCTGGTTTATTTCGCCAACGATATCTACCAGGTTGTCTCTGCACCATTAATTAAGCAGATGCCGCTGGGCGCAACGATGATTGCGACGGATGTGGCTTCTCCGTTCTTTACCCCCATCAAGCTGACCTTCTGGGTGTCGTTGATAGCCTCTGCGCCCGTCATTCTTTACCAGGTATGGGCGTTTGTGGCGCCCGCGCTGTATAAACACGAACGCAAGCTGGTTATCCCGCTGCTGGTGTCCAGCTCGCTGCTGTTCTATATCGGCATGGCGTTTGCCTATTTCGTTGTCTTCCCGCTGGCCTTCGGCTTCCTGACGCATACCGCGCCGGAAGGGGTCCAGGTGTCGACGGATATTGCCAGCTACCTCAGCTTTGTGATGGCGCTGTTTATGGCGTTTGGCGTGGCATTCGAAGTGCCGGTGGCCATTGTGCTGCTTTGCTGGGTAGGGGTTACGACCCCGGATGACCTGCGTAAGAAGCGTCCGTATATTCTGGTGGGCGCCTTCGTGGTCGGCATGCTGCTAACGCCGCCGGATGTGTTCTCGCAGACGCTGCTGGCCATACCGATGTACTGTCTGTTTGAGGTCGGCGTTTTCTTCTCGCGTTTCTACGTGGGTAAAGGACGTCGAGCGGATGACGAAGACGATACGTCCGACAAGACCACTGAAGAGTAAAACCAGCCGCCCGTCAGGGCGGTTGTTATATGGGGATTTGCATGTTTGATATCGGACTCAACCTGACCAGCTCGCAGTTTGCGAAAGATCGTGATGAGGTGGTTGCGCGTGCGTTTGCCGCCGGGGTGAAAGGGCTGCTGCTGACGGGCACCAACCTGCATGAGAGCGAGCAGGCCCAGCAGCTGGCGCAACGATACGATCGCTGTTGGTCTACTGCTGGCGTGCATCCTCACGACAGCAGCCAGTGGACCGCGGAATGTAGCGACACCCTACGCAGGCTGGCAAAGACACCAGAAGTGGTGGCGATTGGCGAGTGCGGCCTCGATTTCAACCGTAACTTTTCCACGCCTGAAGAGCAGGAAAAGGCATTCACTGCCCAGCTTGCGCTAGCGGCAGAGCTTGAAATGCCCGTATTTATGCACTGCCGCGACGCGCATGAGCGTTTTCTGACTCTGCTTGATCCGTGGCTCGAGAAACTGCCCGGCGCGGTGCTGCACTGCTTCACCGGCTCACGGCAGGAGGCGCTGGAATGCCTGGAGCGTGGGCTTTATCTGGGGATTACCGGCTGGGTTTGCGATGAGCGCCGCGGGCTTGAGCTTCGGGAGCTGTTGCCAGCGATCCCGGCTGACCGGTTGCTCCTTGAAACGGACGCACCTTATCTCCTGCCGCGCGATATGAAACCCAAACCGGCATCGCGACGAAATGAGCCCGCTTATCTGGGGCACATTATTGAGAGCGTCGCGAAGTGGCGCGGAGACGATCCGCACTGGCTTTCGGCACAGACGGATGACAACGTGCGTAAGCTGTTCGGGATAAATGTTTAAAGTTTACGGAAGTCGGTGTTTTTAACGCTCTGCAGCACCTGCTTGTTCAGCAGATTAAGCAACAGCATAGAGCGCGCTTCCCCGTCCGGCTCGGCAAAAATCGCCTGCAGGCCTTCGAAAGCCCCTTCGGTAATCACGACGCTATCGCCCGTATAGGGTGTTTCCGGGTCGGTGAGACCTTCGGGCTGTTGATATATCGACAGCTGATGAATAACCGTCGACGGAACTGTTGCCGGGTGGGCACCAAAACGAACGAAGTGGCTGACGCCGCGCGTTGCGCTGATGGTGGTGGTGTGGATGACTTCCGGGTCGAATTCCACAAAGAGGTAGTTCGGGAACAACGGCTCGCTGACGGTTGTGCGCTTCCCGCGCTGCATTTTTTCAAGCGTGATCACGGGAGTCAGGCAATTTACAGACTGACGTTCAAGATGTTCCTGCGCGCGCTGAAGTTGCCCGCGTTTGCAATACAGTAAATACCAGGCCTGCATAATCACTCTTTCCCTTAGTTCGGGGCGCAAGCATATCAAAACCCTGGCGGGATCGCTAAGTTGATTATAATGGGGGAAAATGGAACAGAACGCATAAGTTCACGCTTATTTAACAAAATTACAGCATCAAGCAGGCTTACGCCGTATAATGAAGCGCTTACAGAGAGGCCATGATTAACTGCATGAAATACCACGATCTCCGCGACTTCCTGACGCTGCTGGAAAAGCAGGGTGAACTCAAGCGTATTACACTTCCTGTTGATCCTTATCTGGAGATGACAGAAATTGCTGACCGCACCCTGCGTGCCGGTGGCCCCGCATTACTGTTTGAAAATCCAAAAGGTTACTCAATGCCGGTTCTGTGCAACCTGTTTGGTACACCGCGTCGCGTCGCACTGGGGATGGGGCAGGAAGACGTCACGGCGCTGCGTGAAGTCGGTAAGCTGCTGGCCTTCCTGAAAGAGCCGGAGCCGCCGAAAGGCTTCCGCGATCTGTTCGACAAGCTGCCGCAGTTTAAGCAGGTGCTGAACATGCCCACCAAACGCCTGCGCGGCGCGCCGTGCCAGCAGAAGGTGCTGAAAGGCGATGCGGTTGATTTGACTAAAATCCCTATCATGCAGTGCTGGCCGGAAGATGCTGCGCCGCTGATCACCTGGGGACTGACCGTCACGCGTGGCCCGCACAAAGAACGCCAGAATCTTGGTATTTACCGCCAGCAGTTGATTGGCAAGAATAAGCTCATCATGCGCTGGCTGTCGCATCGCGGCGGCGCGCTGGATTTTCAGGAGTGGTGTGCTGCACACCCGGGTGAACGTTTCCCGGTATCTGTCGCCCTGGGCGCCGATCCGGCCACCATTCTGGGGGCCGTCACACCCGTACCGGATACGCTCTCGGAATATGCCTTTGCAGGCCTGCTCCGCGGGACGAAAACGGAAGTTGTGAAGTGTATCTCTAACGATCTCGAAGTCCCGGCCAGTGCAGAAATTGTGCTGGAAGGTTACATTGAACCGGGTGAAATGGCGCCAGAAGGCCCTTACGGCGACCACACCGGCTATTACAACGAAGTGGATAACTTCCCGGTGTTCACCGTAACGCACATTACGCAGCGTGAAGATGCGATTTATCACTCCACGTATACCGGGCGTCCACCGGATGAACCCGCGGTACTGGGCGTGGCGCTGAACGAAGTGTTTGTGCCGATTCTGCAAAAGCAGTTCCCGGAAATTGTTGATTTTTATCTGCCGCCTGAAGGATGCTCGTATCGCATGGCGGTGGTCACGATGAAGAAGCAGTATCCTGGTCACGCGAAACGCGTGATGATGGGCGTGTGGTCTTTCCTGCGCCAGTTTATGTATACCAAATTTGTTATTGTCTGCGATGATGACGTTAACGCCCGCGACTGGAATGACGTAATCTGGGCCATTACCACGCGAATGGACCCGGCGCGCGATACGGTGTTAGTCGAAAACACGCCGATTGATTATCTGGATTTTGCCTCGCCGGTTTCCGGTCTTGGCTCAAAGATGGGACTGGATGCCACAAATAAATGGCCTGGCGAAACCGACCGTGAATGGGGTCGCCCGATCAAAAAAGATCCTGCTGTGACCGCGCGCATTGACGCGATCTGGGACGAGCTGGCCATAATGAATAACGGTAAACCCTGAGCTGACCGTTAAGCCCTATAGACTTCCCGACAGAGAGAGCGAATGACAACCTTAAGCTGTAAAGTGACCTCGGTAGATGCCATCACCGACACCGTATATCGCGTCCGTTTAGTGCCAGAAGCGCCATTCTCTTTCCGCGCGGGTCAGTACCTGATGGTTGTGATGGATGAGCGTGATAAGCGTCCTTTCTCCATGGCCTCCACGCCAGCGGAGCAGGAATTTATTGAGCTTCATATTGGTGCGTCAGAGCTTAACCTGTATGCAATGGCGGTGATGGATCGGATCCTGAAGGAACGTGAAATCGTGGTGGATATTCCGCACGGCGATGCGTGGCTGCGCGATGACGAAGACCGTCCGCTGATCCTGATTGCCGGTGGTACAGGCTTCTCCTACGTGCGATCCATTCTGTTGACCGCCCTGGCGCGTAACCCGGACCGTGACATCACCATTTACTGGGGTGGCCGTGAAGAGAAACACCTGTATGACCTGTCTGAACTGGAAGCGCTGAGCGTAACCCATCCTAACCTACGCATTGAGCCGGTGGTTGAGCAGCCGGAAGAGGGCTGGCGCGGGCGTAGCGGGACGGTGCTGACGGCGGTGCTGCAGGATCACGGCACGCTGGCAGGACACGATATCTATATCGCTGGCCGTTTTGAGATGGCGAAAATTGCCCGTGATCTGTTCTGTAACGAACGTGACGCGCGTGAAGACCGCCTGTTTGGCGATGCGTTTGCCTTCATTTAAGTAAAAAGCCCGCCCCTGACAGGCGGGAAGAACGGCAACTAAACTTCTGCCGGGTCGCATTTGCGACCCGGTTTTTTATCACACTCTCTCAAACACCGTCGCGATACCCTGACCCAGCCCAATACACATCGTTGCCAGACCAAACTGGGCATCTTTGCGTTCCATAAGGTTGATCAGCGTCGTGCTGATACGCGCCCCGGAGCAGCCCAGCGGGTGACCGAGGGCGATCGCGCCGCCGTTGAGGTTAATCTTCTCGTCGATCTGCTCCATCAGCCCCAGATCCTTTATACACGGCAGGATCTGCGCTGCGAACGCTTCATTCATCTCAAACAGATCGATGTCGCTGGCGGTTAATCCCGCTTTTTTTAGCGCCAGCTTCGAGGCCGGAACCGGGCCGTAACCCATGATTGAAGGATCGCAGCCTACAACCGCCATCGAACGCACGCGGGCGCGAGGCGTTAATCCCAGCTCGCGGGCACGGCTTTCGCTCATCACCAGCATCGCCGCGGCACCGTCGGACAGCGCTGACGAGGTCCCTGCCGTAACCGTACCGGTAACCGGATCAAACGCCGGGCGCAGGGTTGAAAGCGCTTCTACGGTGGTTTCCGGGCGGATGACTTCGTCGTAGCTGAACTGCTTCAGAACGCCGTCTGCATCGTGACCGCCGGTCGGGATGATCTCATTCTTAAAGGCACCGGACTGCGTCGCCGCCCATGCGCGAGCGTGAGAGCGCGCGGCAAAGGCATCCTGCATTTCGCGGCTGATGCCGTGCAGACGAGAAAGCATCTCGGCGGTGAGACCCATCATCCCCGCAGCTTTCGCCACGTTGCGGCTCATCCCCGGGTGGAAATCGACCCCGTGGCTCATCGGCACGTGCCCCATGTGCTCGACGCCGCCCACCAGGCAGGCCTGCGCATCACCGGTCATGATCATGCGTGCCGCGTCGTGCAGCGCCTGCATTGATGAACCGCACAGGCGGTTGACGGTGACGGCCGGAACCGAATGCGGGATCTCCGCCAGCAGCGACGCGTTGCGGGCGATGTTGAAGCCCTGCTCCAGGGTCTGCTGCACGCAGCCCCAGTAGATATCGTCCAGCGCAGCCGGATCCAGCGCCGGGTTACGCGCCAGCAGGCTACGCATCAGGTGCGCAGAGAGGTCTTCCGCACGCACGTTACGGAACGCGCCGCCTTTTGAACGGCCCATCGGGGTGCGAATTGCATCAACAATGACAACCTTTTCCATTGTGACTCCTTAAGCCGTTTTCAGCTCGCCAACCGGACGGGCTGGCTCAACTGCGGGATAGTAGGGTTCGTTATGGCGCGCTTTGCTACGCAGACCTTCCGGCACTTCATACAGCGGGCCGAGGTGCTGATACTGCTGAGCCATATCGAGATAGCGGGCGCTGCCGAGCGTGTCCAGCCAGCGGAACGCGCCGCCGTGGAACGGAGGGAAGCCCAGGCCGTAAACCAGCGCCATGTCGGCTTCTGCCGGGCTGGCGATGATGCCTTCTTCGAGGCAGCGCACCACTTCGTTGATCATCGGGATCATCATGCGGGCGATGATCTCATCGTCGGTGAAGTCGCGTTTTGGCTGGCTAACGTCGGCCAGCAGACTATCCACCGCGGCATCTTCTTCTTTCTTCGGTTTGCCTTTGCTGTCTTCTTTATAGCGCCAGAAGCCCAGACCGTTTTTCTGGCCGAAGCGGTTAGCGTCGAACAGCGCGTCAATGGCGTCGCGATAGTCTTTCTGCATGCGCTGCGGGAAGCCTGCCGCCATCACCGCCTGGGCGTGGTGGGCGGTATCAATGCCTACAACGTCCAGCAGATACGCCGGGCCCATCGGCCAGCCGAACTGCTTTTCCATCACTTTGTCGATTTTGCGGAAGTCCGCTCCGTCGCGCAGCAGCTGGCTGAATCCGGCGAAGTAAGGGAACAGCACGCGGTTGACGAAGAAGCCCGGGCAGTCGTTAACAACGATCGGGGTTTTGCCCATCTTGCTGGCCCACGCCACTACTTTGGCGATGGTTTCGTCAGAGGTTTTTTCCCCGCGGATCACTTCTACCAGCGGCATACGATGTACCGGGTTGAAGAAGTGCATACCGCAGAAGTTTTCCGGACGCTTGAGCACACTCGCCAGTTCGCTAATCGGAATGGTGGAGGTGTTAGAGGCCAGCACGGTATTCGGGCGAACCTTGTCTTCCGTTTCCGCCAGCACCGCTTTTTTGACCTTCGGGTTCTCGACGACGGCTTCGACCACCACGTCGACACGATCAAAACCGCTGTATTCCAGCACGGGCTGGATGGTGGAGATCACGCCCGCGAGCTTCAGCCCGTCAATTTTTCCGCGCTCCAGCTGTTTATTCAGCAGCTTGGCCGCTTCGGTCATGCCCAGCGTCAGGGATTTTTCGCTGATGTCTTTCATCACTACCGGCACGCCTTTCCAGGCCGACTGGTAAGCGATGCCGCCACCCATAATCCCCGCGCCGAGTACCGCCGCATGTTTTGGCGTCTCAACGTTTTTAGTCAGCTGTTTGGCTTTCCCTTTCACGAACTGATCGTTAAGGAAGATACCGACCAGCGCGCGGGCTTCATTGGTGTGCGCCAGCGGGACAAAGCTCTGATTTTCGAGCTTCAGCGCTTCATCGCGACCAAGGCGGGCAGCCGCTTCAATGGTTTTCACCGCCGTGATCGGCGCCGGGTAGTGTTTACCCGCCGTCTGCATCACCATGCCTTTGGCGATGGTGAAGCTCATGGTGGCTTCAATCTTGCTGAGTTTTAACGGTTCCAGCTTCGGCTGACGTTTGACTCTCCAGTCGAGATCGCCGTTGATTGCCTGACGCAGAATGGTAAGTGCGCCTTCAACCAGCTTCTCAGGTTTTACAACGCCGTCGACCAGGCCAATTTTCTGCGCCTGTTCGGCGCCGACATCTTTACCTGCGGCAATGATCTCCAGGGCGCTGTCGGCACCCAGCATGCGCGGCATACGCACGGAGCCGCCAAAGCCCGGCATGATGCCCAGCTTGGTTTCCGGCAGGCCGATGCGCAGGTCCGGCGTCGCCAGGCGGTAGTCGGTCGCCAGCACGCATTCGCAGCCACCGCCCAGCGCATAACCGTTAACGGCGGAAATGGTCGGGACAGGCAGATCTTCCAGACGATTAAAGACGCTGTTGGCAAAGTGCAGCCACTGGCTCAACTGTTCTTCCGGAACCAGGAATAGCGAAAGGAACTCGGTGATATCGGCACCGACGATAAAGGCCGCTTTGTTCGAACGCAGCAGCAGCCCTTTTAATTCAGGTTGTTTTTCAAGAACATCCAGCGCCTGGCCAAGACTGGCCACCGTCGCGGTATCAAGCTTGTTCACTGAGCCGGGGGCATCGAACACCAGTTCGGCAATGCCATCTTCCAGCCAGTTGAGGTACAGGGTGTCGCCTTTGTAGAGCATGTCAGTCTCCTGAATCCAGCAATTGGATCTGGTCATACCAGATGAATCGGAGTGTGGGATTTATGTTAATAAAATGCAAATTACTCATTAAGAAAATGCTGCATTGATCACGGTCGGTGGAAATCACGCAGCCGGAGTGAGGTGTGCTAAGATGCGATGACTTGAGGTCAAAAAACGAAAGGAATAATGATGGACTCACTGGCTTCGCTTTATAAAAATCATATCGTTACCCTACAGGACCGTACCCGCGATGTACTGGCCCGTTTTAAGCTGGATGCGCTGCTGATCCACTCCGGCGAGCTAATGAATACCTTTCTGGATGACCACGCTTATCCGTTTAAGGTGAACCCACAGTTTAAGGCCTGGGTGCCGGTGACGCAGGTTCCCAACTGCTGGCTGCTGGTAGATGGTGTGAACAAGCCGAAACTGTGGTTCTACCTGCCGGTTGATTACTGGCACAACGTTGAGCCGCTGCCGACCTCTTTCTGGACGGAAGAAATTGAGGTGATTGCGCTGCCAAAAGCGGACGGCATTGGCAGCCAGCTGCCTGCCGCGCGTGGCAACATCGCTTATATTGGCCCTGTTCCGGAGCGTGCATTAGGCCTGGATATTGCGGCAGACAAACTCAACCCGAAAGGGGTGCTGAATTACCTCCACTATTACCGCGCGTATAAAACCGACTACGAACTTTACTGCATGCGTGAAGCGCAAAAGACCGCGGTGAACGGTCACCGTGCGGCGCATGAAGCCTTCCAGTCCGGCATGAGCGAGTTCGATATCAACCAGGCGTACCTGACCGCCACCGGTCATCGCGATACCGACGTGCCGTACAGCAACATCGTCGCGCTGAATGAGCACGCGTCTGTGCTTCACTACACCAAACTGGATCACCATGTTCCGTCGGAAATGCGCAGCTTCCTGCTGGACGCAGGGGCAGAATATAACGGCTACGCGGCTGACCTGACCCGTACCTGGGCGGCGAATGCGGATACCGATTTCGCGCAGCTTATTAAAGACGTGAACGATGAACAGCTGGCGCTTATTGGCACCATGAAGGCGGGCACCAGCTATGTGGATTACCACATCCAGTTCCATCAGCGCATCGCCAAACTGCTGCGTAAGCACCAGATTGTGAAAGACATGAGCGAAGAGGCGATGGTTGAGAACGATCTGACCGGGCCATTCATGCCGCACGGTATCGGCCACCCGCTGGGCCTGCAGGTTCACGACGTTGCGGGCTTTATGCAGGATGATACCGGCACGCACCTGGCGGCACCGTCTAAATATCCTTACCTGCGCTGCACCCGTATTCTGGAGCCGCGTATGGTGCTGACGATTGAGCCGGGGATCTACTTTATTGAATCCCTGCTGGCGCCGTGGCGTGAAGGCCAGTTCAGCAAGCACTTCAACTGGGAAAAAATTGACGCGCTGAAGCCGTTTGGCGGTATTCGCATCGAAGATAACGTTGTGGTTCATGAAAACGGTATCGAGAACATGACGCGAGACCTGAAGCTGGCCTGATGGAAAGCTGGCTGATACCGGCTGAACCGGTCACCTTTGTTGAGGAAATCAAGAAAAGCCGCTTTATTACGCTGCTGGCGCATACCGACGGCGTAGAGGCGGCAAAGGCGTTTGTCGAGTCCGTTCGGGCTGAGCATCCTGACGCCCGCCACCACTGCGTGGCGTGGGTAGCAGGGCCGCCGGACGATTCACAACAGCTGGGGTTTTCCGACGACGGTGAACCGGCGGGCACGGCCGGTAAGCCTATGCTTTCGCAGCTGATGGGCAGCGGCGTGGGCGAAATAACCGCCGTGGTGGTGCGCTACTACGGCGGCATTTTGTTAGGCACCGGTGGGCTGGTAAAAGCCTATGGCGGGGGCGTGCAGCAGGCGCTTAATATGCTGGTCACTACCCGCAAAACGCCGCTTACCGAATATACTTTATTATGCGATTACGCCCAGCTATCGGGTATTGAAGCGCTGCTGCGGCAGTTTAACGGTGTCATCGCACACAGCGAATATCAGGCAATGGTGCAATTACGCGTGGCGCTTCCTCAGGCAGAGCTGGCTGCTTTTTCAGCAAAACTGGCTGATTTTAGTCGTGGTTCGTTGCAATTGCTGCCGATTGAAGAATAATCCCCACCTCACTTTTGAATACCAAAGGAAGCGGCAGAGATGCATTTTCGTGCCATAACCCGAATCGTTGGACTGCTGGTCATACTCTTTTCCGGGACGATGATTCTCCCAGGACTGGTGGCGCTTATCTACCGGGACGGTGCGGGGCGGGCATTCACCCAGACCTTCTTTGTCGCGCTGGCGATTGGCTCGCTGCTGTGGTGGCCAAACCGTCGTCAGAAAGGTGAACTGAAATCTCGCGAAGGATTTTTGATTGTGGTCCTGTTCTGGACGGTGCTGGGGAGCGTCGGTTCGCTGCCCTTTATCTTCTCTGAACAGCCTAATCTGAGCATCACGGATGCCTTTTTTGAATCGTTCTCAGGTTTAACAACCACTGGGGCGACGACGCTGGTCGGGCTGGATTCGCTTCCGCACGCGATTCTCTTTTATCGCCAGATGCTGCAGTGGTTCGGCGGTATGGGGATCATCGTCCTGGCGGTGGCTATTCTCCCTATTCTGGGCGTTGGTGGCATGCAGCTCTATCGCGCCGAAATGCCCGGGCCGCTGAAAGATAACAAGATGCGCCCGCGTATTGCCGAGACGGCGAAAACCCTGTGGCTGATTTATGTCTTGCTGACGGTAGCCTGTGCGCTGGCGCTATGGTTTGCCGGGATGCCTGCTTTCGACGCCATCGGACATAGTTTCGCGACGATTGCCATTGGCGGGTTCTCTACCCACGATGCCAGCGTGGGCTACTTCGACAGCCCAACGATTAACACTATCATTGCCATTTTCCTGCTGATCTCTGGCTGTAACTACGGCCTGCACTTCTCTTTACTGAGCGGACGCAGCCTGAAGGTGTACTGGCGCGATCCTGAGTTCCGCATGTTCATTGGCGTCCAGCTTACGCTGGTGATCATCTGTACCCTGGTGCTGTGGTTCCATGATGTCTACAACTCCGCGCTGACCACGCTTAATCAGGCGTTCTTCCAGGTGGTATCGATGGCGACGACCGCCGGGTTTACCACCGACAGCATCGCGCGCTGGCCGCTGTTCCTGCCGGTGCTGCTTTTATGCTCTGCATTTATTGGGGGTTGTGCGGGGTCCACGGGCGGTGGCCTGAAGGTAATTCGTATTCTGCTGCTGTTTAAGCAGGGCAACCGTGAGCTGAAGCGCCTGGTCCACCCGAACGCGGTCTACAGCATTAAGCTGGGGAACCGCGCGCTGCCGGAACGTATCCTCGAAGCGGTGTGGGGATTCTTCTCGGCGTATGCGCTGGTCTTTATCGTCAGTATGCTGGCGATTATCGCGACGGGTGTGGATGATTTCTCCGCCTTTGCGTCCGTGGTGGCAACATTGAATAACCTCGGGCCTGGCCTGGGGGTTGTGGCGGATAACTTTGCGAGTATGAACCCCGTCGCGAAATGGATCCTCATCGCCAATATGCTGTTTGGTCGCCTTGAGGTCTTTACGCTGCTGGTGCTCTTCACCCCTACATTCTGGCGCGAGTAAGGAGCCGTTGATGAAAACACTCATTCTTTTCTCTACGCGAGACGGGCAAACGCGTGAGATTGCCGCGTATCTGGCATCTGAACTCAAAGAACTGGGGATATATTCGGATGTGGTAAACCTGAACCGTGCGGATCAGATAGCCTGGCAGGATTACGATCGCGTGGTAATTGGCGCGTCAATTCGTTACGGGCATTTCCATCCGGCGCTGGATCGCTTTGTGAAAAAGCACACCGCGGTGCTCAATAAATTGCCCGGAGCGTTTTACTCGGTAAATCTGGTCGCACGTAAAGCAGAGAAGCGTACGCCGCAGACTAACAGCTACACGCGCAAGTTTTTACTCAGCTCGCCGTGGCAGCCAGACCTTTGCGCTGTCTTTGCCGGCGCGCTGCGCTACCCTCGTTATCGTTGGTATGACCGCTTTATGATCCGTCTTATTATGAAGATGACCGGAGGTGAAACCGATACGCGTAAAGAAGTGGTTTATACCGACTGGTCGCAGGTGGCTAGTTTTGCCCGGGAAATCGCACATTTAACGGGCGATTCGCGACTTAAATAAGCGTTAAGCTTGAAAAATGAGCGAACGATAAGTTTTTTGTATTTTGTGCTTGTCACGTCGGAATAACTCCCTATAATGCGCCTCCACTGACACGGAACAACGGCACACACGCCGCCGGGTCAGCAGAGAATAGCGTAAATAAACGCTTGACTCTGAAGCGGGAAAGCGTAATATACGCCACCTCGCAACGGTGAGCGAAAGCCGCGTTGCACT
>NZ_JAJNOG010000014.1:0-39036 GCF_027947695.1 Enterobacter sp. PI-10
AGGGCGATTGCGCGCGTGGAGCAGCACTTTGCGATTCACGCGCTGGAAATTGACCGTACCGACGGCATCAGCATGGCGTTCCCGCAGTGGCGCTTTAACCTGCGCTCGTCCAATACCGAGCCGGTGGTGCGCCTAAACGTGGAGTCACGCGCTGACACGGCGCTGATGGAAGAGAAGACGCAAGAAATTCTGGCTTTGCTCCGGAAGTGAGGGTCTGCCGCCAGCGTATATCTGGCGGCTTGACTGTACCTGGATTGTGCAATCAGTGTGACATAGATCAGCAAAAGCTATTCATGTCACCTAATACTGAGTTAACATCTCAACCACATTTCAAGCCGCGCATAAGCCGTGGTGACCACACCTGACAGGAGTATGTAATGTCCAAGCAACAGATCGGCGTTGTCGGTATGGCAGTGATGGGGCGCAACCTGGCGCTCAACATCGAAAGCCGTGGTTATACCGTCTCCGTTTTCAACCGCTCCCGTGATAAGACCGAAGAAGTCATTGCCGAGAACCCAGGCAAGAAACTGGTTCCTTTCTATACGGTGAAAGAGTTCGTTGAGTCTCTGGAGACGCCTCGTCGTATCCTGTTAATGGTGAAAGCGGGCGCAGGTACCGATGCAGCTATCGACTCCCTGAAGCCTTACCTCGAAAAAGGTGACATCATCATTGATGGTGGTAATACCTTCTTCCAGGACACCATTCGTCGTAATCGTGAACTTTCTGCTGAAGGCTTTAACTTCATTGGTACCGGTGTTTCCGGTGGTGAAGAGGGCGCTCTGAAAGGCCCATCCATCATGCCTGGCGGCCAGAAAGAAGCATACGAACTGGTTGCGCCTATTCTGACTAAAATCGCTGCTGTTGCAGAAGATGGCGAGCCGTGTGTGACTTATATTGGTCCTGACGGTGCCGGTCACTATGTGAAAATGGTGCATAACGGCATCGAATACGGCGACATGCAGCTGATTGCTGAAGCTTATTCCCTGCTGAAAGGCGGTCTTAACCTTTCTAACGAAGAGCTGGCTGAAACCTTTACCGAGTGGAACAAAGGCGAACTGAACAGCTACCTGATCGACATCACCAAAGATATCTTCACTAAAAAAGATGAAGAAGGTAAATACCTGGTTGATGTGATTCTGGACGAAGCAGCGAACAAAGGCACCGGTAAATGGACCAGCCAGAGCTCTCTGGATCTGGGCGAACCGCTGTCACTGATCACCGAATCCGTCTTCGCGCGTTACATCTCTTCCCTGAAAGAGCAGCGCGTTGCGGCATCTAAAGTGCTGTCTGGCCCTCAGGCTAAACCAGCGGGTGATAAAGCCGAATTCGTTGAAAAAGTGCGTCGTGCACTGTACCTGGGTAAAATCGTCTCTTACGCGCAGGGCTTCTCTCAGCTGCGTGCGGCATCAGACGAGAACAACTGGGATCTGAATTACGGTGAGATCGCGAAGATCTTCCGCGCGGGCTGCATCATTCGTGCGCAGTTCCTGCAGAAAATCACCGATGCCTATGCTGAAAACGCCGGTATCGCCAACCTGCTGCTGGCACCGTACTTCAAGAAAATTGCTGACGAATATCAGCAGGCGCTGCGTGATGTGGTTGCCTACGCTGTCCAGAACGGTATCCCGGTTCCGACCTTCTCTGCTGCAGTAGCCTACTACGACAGCTACCGTGCGGCTGTTCTGCCAGCTAACCTGATTCAGGCACAGCGTGACTACTTCGGTGCGCATACTTACAAACGTACCGATAAAGAAGGCGTGTTCCATACCGAATGGATGGAATAAGTTAACTTACTCGCTGTCATCAAAACCCGGAGCCTGTCTCCGGGTTTTTTTATGCAAAAAATGTCGCCTGTTATTCGAAGTAGTCTGAATCTCGCCCCGCTCGTAGTGATTACTCCTGGTTTGCCTTGACAGTTCAGTTTGCCAGGAGGTACAAAGCCCAACAGTTATGTTTATCGCGATGGTCTGGTGGCCATCAGTACAGTTAACTCACAGAAGTCATTAGCGAATGAAAATAACAATCTCCGGAACAGGGTATGTCGGTCTTTCTAACGGCATTCTGATTGCCCAGAATCATGAAGTGGTTGCGCTGGATATCGTGCAGGCCAAAGTGGATATGCTCAATCAGAAAAAATCGCCGATTGTGGATAAAGAAATCCAGGACTATCTCAGCAATAAATCGCTGAATTTCCGCGCCACGACAGATAAAGAAGATGCATACCGCGATGCGGATTACGTCATCATTGCGACGCCTACTGACTACGATCCTAAAACCAACTATTTCAACACCTCAACGGTAGAAGCGGTAATCAAAGACGTTATCGCGATCAACCCTGATGCGGTGATGGTGATTAAATCGACCATCCCTGTCGGTTTTACCAAATCCATTAAAGAAAAATTCGGTATTGATAATATCTTCTTCTCGCCGGAATTCCTGCGTGAGGGGAGAGCGCTTTACGATAACCTGCATCCTTCGCGTATCGTTATTGGCGAACGTTCTGAGCGCGCTGAACGTTTTGCTGCGTTGCTACAGGAAGGGGCGCTGAAGAAAGATATTCAGGTGCTGTTTACCGACTCCACTGAAGCTGAGGCGATCAAGCTCTTCGCGAATACCTATCTGGCAATGCGAGTGGCTTATTTCAATGAACTGGACAGCTACGCAGAGAGCCTCGGACTGAATACCCGTCAGATTATTGAAGGGGTATGTCTCGACCCACGCATTGGCAACCACTATAACAACCCGTCATTTGGCTACGGTGGCTATTGCCTGCCAAAAGACACTAAGCAACTGCTGGCAAACTATCAGGCGGTGCCGAATAATCTCATTTCGGCGATTGTTGATGCGAACCGTACCCGTAAAGATTTCATCTCTGACTCCATCCTCGCGCGTCAACCCAAAGTGGTGGGCGTATATCGTCTGATCATGAAGAGCGGTTCCGATAATTTCCGCGCCTCTTCTATTCAGGGGATCATGAAGCGCATTAAAGCCAAAGGGGTTGAGGTTATCATCTATGAGCCTGCCATGCCGGACGATCAGTTCTTCAATTCTCGTGTGATCCGCGACCTGGATGCATTCAAGAAAGAAGCCGATGTCATCATTTCAAACCGCATGGCTGAAGAACTGGCTGACGTAGCGGACAAAGTCTATACCCGAGATCTCTTCGGTAGCGACTAATTCTCTTGCTCCATAAAAAACCCGGCGGATAAGCCGGGTTTTTTATTTTCAGACTTTGTAAAACTCGCGGTACCAGTTAACGAAGTTTTTCACTCCATCCTTAACCGAGGTTTGCGGTTTAAATCCGATCACCTCATAAAGAGCCTGGGTATCGGCACTGGTCTCCAGAACATCCCCTGGCTGGAGAGGCAGCATGTTTTTCTCTGCTTTTGTACCCAGTGCTTCTTCCAACGCGGTAATGTAGTCCATAAGTTCGACCGGCGAGCTGTTACCAATGTTGTAAACGCGATACGGCGCGGAGCTGGTCGCCGGGGAACCGGTCTCAACGGTCCAGTCTGCATTAGCCTGAGGAATGACATCCTGCAGACGAATAATGGCTTCGGCGATGTCGTCGATGTATGTGAAGTCGCGCTTCATTTTGCCGTAGTTGTAAACGTCGATGCTTTTGCCTTCAATCATCGCTTTGGTGAATTTAAACAGTGCCATATCCGGACGGCCCCATGGACCATACACGGTAAAGAAGCGCAGCCCGGTGGTCGGCAAGTTGTAAAGATGCGAATAGGTGTGCGACATCAACTCGTTGGCTTTTTTAGTCGCGGCATAGAGCGAGACCGGATGATCCACGGAGTCGTCAGTGGAGAAAGGCATCTTGCGGTTGAGACCGTATACGGAGCTCGACGAGGCATACAGAAGATGCTGAACATTGTTATGGCGACAGCCTTCCAGCACGTTGAGATGCCCAATAAGGTTGGCATCAGCATACGCGTGCGGGTTTTCCAGGGAGTAGCGCACACCCGCCTGCGCGGCAAGATGAATCACACGGTCAAACTTCTCAGACGCGAAAAGCGTGGCCATACCTTCCCGGTCGGCTAATTCCAGCTTGTGAAAGGTGAAACGCTCAGATTTTAACAGTTCCAGGCGTGCCAGCTTCAGGTTGACATCGTAGTATTCATTGAGGTTATCGATACCGACAACCTGATGACCAGCCTCAAGGAGGCGTTTACTGACATTCGCACCGATAAAACCTGCGGCACCCGTGACCAAAAATTTCATAGCTTCCCTCATAAACCCTATTCTTTAGATGCCGTAACGCATCACATGGCATCTATGATAGCGCGAAGGGGGTTGTTTACATAACCCATCTTTCCGATATTACTCATCGGATTCTTATAGAAAAATCGCCAGTAATCGTTAAACTATACAAACTTAATTATGTTTGCCCTTTTTTTATCAGTTAGGGATTGTATGACGCAAAACAATAATAGCCAGGTCATCCGAAGCAATGATCCTGAGCAAATTGATTTACTTGATTTAGTGTTCCAGCTGTGGCGTGGGAAGTGGGTGATAGCAGCCTTTGTTGTTGTTTGTATCGCCCTGGCAATTGGATATATCTCTGTCGCAAAGGAAAAATGGACCTCAAGTGCGATTATTACGCAACCAGATGCGGCTCAGATTGCCAGCTATTCTAATGCGTTAAATATCCTGTATGGTACCGCAGCACCTACAATGGTTGACAACCAAACGCGCGCAATTGGCCGTTTTAACGCCTCATTCTCGGCATTGTCACAGGCGCTCGAAAATCAGGCTGTGCCTGAAAAACTTATCATTGAGTCAACGGTTAAAGGGCAGCCGCTCCCGTTAAGTGTCTCTTATACCAGTACTTCTGCAGACGCTGCGCAAAAGCAGCTGGCGCAGTTCATTCAGCAGGTTGATGAGCAAACAGCTAAAGAGCTCGCCGCTGACCTTAATGACAATATTAAGGAGCAGATCAAGACCCTGAAGGATTCTCTGAAAAACCAGGAGAGGGTAGCTCAGGAGCAAAAAGATCTGCGTATAAAACAGATTGCTGAGGCGTTGAAGAACGCAGAAGCGGCAAAAATTACCTCGCCGCAGCTTCAGCAAACCCAGGAAGTGACTCAGGAAACGATGTTCCTGCTGGGAAGTGAGGGGCTGAAATCAATGATTGACAACGAAGCTTCTCTCCCGTTGGTCTTCCCAAGAGCCTATTATCAGACCAGGCGAAATCTACTGGACATCCAGAATATGAACGTAAACCCGGAAACGATCCACGTTTACCGTTATGTTATGAAGCCGGAACTCCCTGTACGTCGTGACAGCCCGAAAAATGCGATAGTTCTAATTCTGGCCGTGCTGCTGGGTGGAATAATTGGTTCTGGAGTGGTGCTTGGCCGCAACGCATTGCGCAACTACAAACCAAAAGCCTGATTTGCAGATAAAAAAAACCGGGGATATTCCCCGGTTTTTTTTATTTGTGCCGTTTGCGAAGATTTTCAATCACCGCCGTCAAATCCAGCTCCTGATCCTGCAGCAGCACCAGCAGGTGATACATCAGGTCCGATGCCTCATTCGTCAGCTCCTCGCGGTCATGCACCGTCGCGGCCAGCGCGGTTTCCACGCCTTCTTCACCCACCTTCTGCGCAATACGCTTGGTTCCGCTGGCGTACAGCTTCGCGGTATACGAACTTTCAGGGTCAGCCGTTTTACGCTCTGCCAGCAGCTGTTCCAGTTGATACAGGAACAACCACTGGTGGCTCGCCTCGCCGAAGCAGCTGCTTGTGCCCTTATGGCAGGTTGGGCCGATTGGGTTTGCCAGCACCAGCAGGGTGTCGTTATCGCAGTCTGGCGTAATGCTCACTGCATTCAGGAAATGACCCGAGGTCTCGCCTTTGGTCCACAGGCGCTGTTTCGTGCGGGAGTAGAAGGTCACTTTGCCGCTGCCGAGCGTTTTCGCCAGCGCGTCCTGGTTCATATACCCCAGCATCAGCACTTCGCCTGAGACGGCATGCTGGACAACCACCGGCAGTAATCCGTCCGTTTTTTCCCAGTCCAGCTGCGCCTGTTGTTGCTCTGTTAACATACCCTGATCTCCACGCCCTGGTCGGCCAGGTACGTTTTTAACTCACCAATATTAATAATCTGCTTGTGGAACACGGAAGCGGCCAGCGCGCCGTCCACGTTCGCATCGCGGAAGGCTTCCAGGAAATGTTCCATGGTGCCCGCGCCGCCGGAGGCAATCAGCGGAACGTGGCAGACCTCACGAACTTTTTTCAGCTGTTCGAGGTCATACCCGTTACGCACGCCATCCTGATTCATCATGTTGAGGACAATCTCGCCAGCGCCACGCTTTTGCACTTCCTGCACCCAGTCGAGCGTTTCCCACTGCGTCACGCGCGTGCGGCTTTCATCCCCCGTGTACTGGTTGACGTGATACTTGCCCGTTGCGGCGTCATACCAGGTGTCGATCCCGACCACAATACACTGCACGCCAAAACGATCGGCGAGGCGGGTAATGAGCTCCGGGTCGGCCAGGGCAGGGGAGTTGATGGAAATCTTGTCGGCGCCAAACGAGAGAATTTTGGCGGCGTCGTCAGCGGACTTAATTCCGCCCGCCACGCAGAACGGAATGTCGATCACTTCCGCCACGCGTTCCACCCAGCTTTTGTCGACCACGCGGCCATCGCTGGACGCGGTAATATCGTAGAACACCAGCTCGTCTGCGCCTTCATCAGCATAGCGTTTTGCCAGCGGAACGATGTCGCCAATGATCTCGTGGTTGCGGAACTGCACGCCTTTCACGACCTGGCCGTCACGTACGTCCAGGCAAGGGATTATCCGTTTTGCCAGCATTGAATAGCCTCCGTCACAGTAAATTTACCTTCCAGCAGAGCCCGGCCCACAATCACACCCTGCACACCGGTACCGCGCAGCGCGGCTACGTCGCCTATGTCACCGATACCGCCGGAAGACTGGAACGCTATCTGCGGATAACGCGCACAAACCTCTTCATAAAGCGAGACGTTGGAGCCAGCCAGCGTGCCGTCGCGGGAGATGTCAGTGCATAACACGTGCTTCAGGCCAACGGGCAGATAGATATCAACCAGCTCTTCCAGCGTCACGCCGGAGTTTTCCTGCCAGCCGCTGACGGCCACCTGCTTGTTGTCCTGTTCGTCAATACGCACGTCCAGCGCCAGTACAAGGGCGTCGGCGCCAAAGCGGCGGAACCAGCCCTTCACCGTCTCAGGATCTTTCACGGCGGTTGAACCTACCACCACGCGGGCCACGCCAGCGTCCAGCAGCGCCGCGACGTCGTCTTCCGTACGCACGCCGCCGCCAACCTGTACCGGCACATCAACACCCGCAATAAGTTGTTTAAGCAGCGGGATCTGGCGTTTCGCCGGGTCTTTCGCGCCAGTCAAATCCACAAGATGCAGTACCTGCGCACCCTGGGCGGCATAATCCTGCAGACGCGGCAGCGGATCGTTTCCGTAGTCTCGCTGCTGCCCGTAATCACCCTGATGCAGACGGACAACCGTACCGTCAATTAAATCTAACGCGGGAATAATCATCACATCTCCAGGAAGTTTTTCAGCAGCTGCGCGCCCGCGGCGCCAGAGCGCTCCGGGTGAAACTGCACGCCGAAGAAATTATCTTTCTGTACGGCTGCCGTAAACGCCTCGCCGTAAGTGCACTGGGCGATCGTATTCACGTTCACCGGCATGGCGTAGCTGTGCACGAAGTAAAAATACGCGCCGTCTTCGATGCCGCGAAACAGCCTGTCGCCCGCTTTGGCGTACACGCGGTTCCAGCCCATATGCGGCAGAGGCAGACCGTGATCAGTCATTTTCGGCACGTCTTCGTCAATAATGCCCAGCAGGTCAACGCCGTTATTCTCTTCGCTGCGGCGGCCCAGGATCTGCATGCCCAGGCATATGCCCAGCACCGGCTGGGTACAGGCCTTGATCAGATCGATCAGATCGCGTTCGCGAATCTGATCCATTGCAGCCTGCGCGGTACCTACGCCCGGTAAAAAGAGTTTGTCGGCTCGCAGCACCACGTCCGGGTCACGGCTCACCGCCGGCTCGTAGCCGTGGCGCGCAATGGCCGATTTCACGGAGTTAAGGTTGGCGCATCCGGTATCCAGAATCACCACATTCATTACAGCACTCCTTTTGATGAGGGCAGGGCGTCACCTTCCACGCGAATTGCCTGGCGCAGGGTACGACCAAAGGCTTTGAAGAGACTCTCAACGCGGTGGTGGTCGTTCTTACCTTTGGTCTTCAGGTGCAGCGTCAGGCCCATGGTATAAGACAATGAACGGAAGAAGTGCTCCACCATTTCAGTGCTCAGATCGCCCACGCGCTGGTAATTGAAGTCTGCTTTATATTCCAGGTGCGGGCGACCGGAGATGTCCATGGCGCAGCGCGCCAGACACTCGTCCATCGGCAGGACAAAGCCAAAACGGTTGATGCCGCGTTTATCACCGAGCGCAAGCTTCAGTGCTTCACCCAGCGCCAGGCCGGTATCTTCCACGGTGTGGTGATCGTCAATGTAGAGATCGCCTTTTACCGTAATTTCCATGCGGAAACCGCCGTGGGTGGCAATCTGGTCGAGCATGTGGTCGAAGAAACCTACTCCAGTGTGGATCTTGCTGCCGCCTTCGCGGTCCAGCCAGATCTTCACATCAATCTGCGTCTCTTTAGTGTTACGTTCAACGTGCGAGTAGCGGTCGCGTTTTGTCAGCTGCTCGCCAATCATCGTCCAGTTCAGGTTGTTGCGGTCGTATCGCAGTCCCGCGATGCCCATGTTTTCCGCCAGCGTAATATCGGTGATGCGATCGCCGATAACATAGCTGTTGGTTTTATCCAGCGCATCTTCAGCCAGGTAGCGCTCAACCAGCTTCACCTTTGGCTTACGGCAGTCGCACTCGTCGGCCGGCATGTGCGGGCAAATCAGCACCTCATCAAATACCACGCCCTGAGAGGTCAGCACCTGCATCATTAAATTATGCGGGCCGTCAAAGTCTGCCTGCGGGAAGCTGTCGGTACCCAGACCGTCCTGATTGGTGATCATCACCAGCCTGTATCCGGCTTTTTGCAGCTTGAGCAGCACCGGGATCACGTCCGGTTCAAAGGCCAGCTTGTCGAATCGATCGACCTGAAAATCGGCTGGTGGCTCCGAAATAAGGGTGCCGTCACGATCGATAAAAAGGATCTTCTGGGTCATACTTTCTCCGCTTTCAGGGCGTCAATTACGCGCTGGCTCTCTGCGCGGGTGCCGACGGTAATGCGCAGGCACCCGCTCAGAGAAGGTTGTTTATTCTGGTCTCGTAAGATAATGCCCTGATCCCATAAAGATTTAAATACGGCACTCGATGCGGTGAAGCGTACCAGGATGTAGTTGGTTTCCGAGTCGAACACCTGCTCCACGCACGGGATATCCTTCAGGGCAGTCACCAGATACTGACGTTCCTCCAGGATTTGCGCCACGCGCTCGCGCATCGCGTTGATCCCCTGAGGCGTCAGCGCCTGTGCCGCAATATCGGCTACCGGCGTCGAGAGGGGGTACGGAGCGATCACCTTCAGCAGCAGGTCGATGACCTCTTTATTCGCCAGCGTAAAGCCGCAGCGCAGGCCCGCAAGGGCGAAAGCCTTCGACAGCGTACGCAGCACCACCAGGTGCGGATACTCTTCCAGCCAGCCAGCCAGCGTCGCCTGCGGGCAGAACTCGATATAGGCTTCGTCGGCCACCACCAGCGCTTTACCGCGCGTCATCTCCAGCAGGGTGCGGATATCCTGCGGGTTAATAATCTGCCCGGTCGGGTTGTTTGGACTGCAGACAAAGACGACTTTAACGCCCTCAAGATTGTCGGCAATGCCCTGCAGATCCAGCTGCCAGTTCTCCAGTGAGAGCACGTTGCGGCACGCCACGCCGAAGGTTTCCGCGCTGACGCTGTACATGCCGTAGGTCGGCTGGCAGTACATGACGGCGTCTTTGCCCGGCTCGCAGAACGCGCGGATCAGCAGCTCAATACCCTCATCCGCGCCGCGGCTGACCAGCACCTGATCTGGCTTCACGCCAGCATACTGCGCGTAGTTTTCGATTACCGCCTTCGGCTGACACTCCGGATAACGGTTCAGCGTTTGCTGCGACAGCTCAAACTGCACCGCAGTCGGGAATTCGTTAGCATTCAGCCAGACATCCCCTTTGCCGCCCAGACGACGCGCAGACTGGTAAGGCGTCAGGCGACGGACATTTTCGCGGGCTAATTCTTCAATGTTCATGCTTGCTCCTTCAGGGCTGCAACGCGCAGCGTAACGGCATTTTTGTGGGCGGTCAGGCGCTCGGCGGCAGCCAGGGTTTCAATGGTCGAGGCCAGTGAGGCAAACCCTTCGCGGGAGAGTTCCTGCACGGTCATGCGCTTCTGGAAATCCGCCAGGCCGAGGCTGGAACAGGTTGAGGTGTAGCCGTACGTGGGCAGCACGTGGTTGGTGCCGGAGGCGTAATCGCCCGCTGACTCCGGTGACCAGTCGCCGAGGAACACCGAGCCCGCGCTGGTAATGCTGTCGACCAGATCGCGCGCGTTGCGGGTCTGAATGATCAGGTGCTCCGGACCGTACTGGTTGGAGATGGCAATACACTGCTCCAGATCGCGCGCCACAATCAGGCGGCTGGCCGCTAACGCCTGGCGTGCCGTTTCGGCGCGAGGCAGGTCGGCAAGCTGACGCTCAACGGCTTCGCCCACGCGTTTTGCCATATTGGCGTCCGGCGTCAGCAGGATGACCTGCGAGTCCGGGCCGTGTTCCGCCTGTGAAAGCAGGTCGGATGCCACGAAATCCGGCGTTGCGCCGCTGTCGGCAATCACCAGCACCTCAGACGGGCCGGCAGGCATATCGATGGCCGCGCCGTCCAGACGCTGGCTGACCTGGCGCTTGGCTTCGGTCACATACGCATTGCCCGGACCAAAGATTTTGTCGACCTGCGGAATGGATTCCGTGCCGAACGCCAGGGCAGAAATCGCCTGCGCGCCACCCACTTTATAGACCGCCTGCACGCCGCACAGCTTCGCCGCGTAGAGGATCTCGTCGGCAATCGGTGGCGGCGAGCACAGCACCACTTTCTGACACCCGGCAATCCGCGCGGGAGTTGCCAGCATCAGTACGGTGGAGAAAAGCGGCGCAGAGCCGCCGGGAATATAGAGGCCGACGGAGGCAACCGGGCGGGTTACCTGCTGGCAACGCACGCCGGGCAGGGTTTCGACATCTACGGTCTGCAGCTTCTGCGCGGTGTGGAATGTATCAATGTTTTTCACCGCAACAGCCATTGCCTGCTTGATGTCGTCACCCAGACGATTGCTGGCATCAATGATTTCCTGCTCGGTAACCTGTAATGCGCCGACTTCCGTCTTATCAAACTTCGCACTGTATTCACGCAGCGCGTCATCGCCACGGGCTTTGACGTTATCCAGGATTTCTGCCACTGTGAGCGAGATGCTTTCAGAGGCGGAAATCGCCGGGCGCATCAGGAGCTCGCGCTGCCGTGCGTCGCTACAGGTATTCCAGTCGATGATTGTGTTAAAGCTCATGGCCATTACTCCATCATCTTCTCAATCGGCAGCACCAGGATGGAGCTTGCACCCAGCGCCTTCAGTTTTTCCATGGTTTCCCAGAACAGGGTTTCGCTGCTCACCATGTGCATCGCCACGCGCTGCTGATCGCCCGCCAGCGGCAGGATGGTTGGGCGCTCGGCGCCCGGCAGCAGGGCAATCACTTCATCCAGGCGCTCGGTTGGGGCGTGCATCATGATGTATTTGGATTCACGCGCCTGAATGACGCCCTGAATGCGGGTCAGCAGCTTGTCAATCAGCTGCTGCTTGGCATCCGCCATCTCCCCGTCGCGCTGAATCAGGCACGCTTTGGAGCGGTAGATCACTTCCACTTCGCGCAGGCCGTTCGCTTCAAGCGTCGCGCCGGTAGAGACCAGGTCACAGATGGCGTCCGCCAGACCCGCACGCGGCGCCACTTCAACGGAGCCGTTCAGCAGGCAGGATTTAAACTGCACGCCTTTCTGATCCAGATAACGCTTTAACAGGTGAGGGTAGGAGGTGGCAATACGTTTGCCGTTCAGCGCGGCCGGACCGTCCCAGGCTTCATCAACCGGCGTTGCCAGCGACAGGCGGCAGCCGCCGAAGTCCAGACGACGCAGGGTGAAGTAACGCGGATCTTCGCCCTGCGCGCGGCGGGTCAGCAGCTCTTCTTCCAGCACGTTTTCCCCGATGATGCCGAGGTCAACGACGCCATCCATGACCAGGCCGGGAATATCGTCATCACGCACGCGCAGAATGTCGATGGGCATGTTTTCAGCCAGAGCAATCAGGCGCTGGGTGTGCAGGTTAATTTTAATCCCGCAGCGGGCCAGCAGTTCGCGTGAATCGTCACTCAAACGGCCTGATTTTTGAATAGCTATGCGTAAACGTGAGTTATCTAACATTCTTTATTCCTCGTTAACCTGTTTTAACCTGTCTGAATTTGGTCCAAAAAAAAAGCCCCCGGAAGAAGATCTTCCGGGGGCTTTTTCATGCGTTCATGCACCACTGGAAGATCCAAACGTCTTCCAGCACACATCGCCTGAAAGACTAGTCAGGATGATGGTGATGATGGTGGTGTTTAAATTGAACGCGTGTCATATAAATTCTCGATGAATGCTTATTCATTTGATGTCTTTTAACCTAAACCAGTTGTACGACATATTGCAAGGGCTTTTTTTGATCATTAATTCATTTCATATTGATGCTATGAATTGTGTGTTCTGCCGGGCTGGCGTAGCCTTATGAAAGACGAGTGAGAGTCAGGAGAATTCGCATGAAAAAGGTCGCGATTGTCGGTTTAGGATGGCTGGGAATGCCGCTGGCGATGTCATTAGCCGCGAAAGGCTGGCAGGTGACCGGGAGCAAGACCACCCGAGATGGGGTCGAAGCGGCGCGCATGTGCGGTATTGATGGCGTTGAACTGCGTCTGGAGCCGGAGCTGGTGTGTGATGCGGACGATCTGGACACGCTGATGAACGTGGATGCGCTGGTGATTACGCTACCCGCGCGGCGCAGCGGACCGGGCGAATCATTTTATCTGCAGGCGATGCAGGAGATTGTCGACAGCGCGCTGGCGCATCACGTACCGCGCATTGTTTTCACCAGCTCGACGTCGGTCTATGGCGATGCTGAAGGTGTGGTAAAAGAGAGCTCCGAGCGCCGTCCCGTTACGGCGAGCGGTCAGGTCCTGAAAGAGCTGGAAGACTGGCTGCATAATCTTCCCGGCACGCAGGTTGATATCCTTCGTCTGGCGGGATTGGTGGGGCCTGGACGCCATCCGGGACGCTTTTTTGCCGGAAAGACGGCGCCAGACGGCCAGCACGGCGTGAATCTTGTCCATCTTGAGGATGTTATTGGCGCGATTGAGTTACTCTTACAGGCTCCGAAAGGCGGACACATCTATAATATATGTGCACCGTCTCATCCAGCGCGCAGCACCTTTTACCCGCTGATGGCACGTCAGCTTGGCCTGGCTCCGCCGGTCTTTAGTGAGGCAAAAGATGACAGCAAAGGCAAAATTGTTGATGGCAATCGCATTTGTCATGAGCTGGGGTTTGAGTATCAGTATCCCGATCCGCTGGTGATGCCCATGGAATAAGACCAGCAGCGGAGACGATCGCACACCAGAAGGGGGCGAGCATGAAACCGCTGCTGGATGTTCTTATTATTCTGGATGCACTGGAAAAAGAGGGGAGCTTTGCCGCTGCGTCGGCAAAGCTCTACAAAACCCCGTCTGCGTTGAGCTATACCGTTCAAAAACTGGAAAGCGATCTCAATATTCAGATCCTCGATCGCTCCGGGCACCGCGCACGTTTTACCCGAACCGGACAGATGCTGCTGGAAAAAGGCCGCGAAGTTCTGCATACCGTTCGCGAGCTGGAAAAACAGGCTGTTAAGCTCCATCAGGGATGGGAAAACGAGCTGGTTATTGGCGTGGATGATACCTTTCCATTTTCTCTCCTGACGCCGCTGATTGAAGCTTTTTATCAACATCACAGCGTGACCCGTCTTATCTTTATAAATGGCGTGCTGGGTGGCTCCTGGGATGCTTTAACCCAGGGCAGGGCGGATATTTTTGTCGGTGCACTCCATGAGCCTCCCCAGCTGAGCGATTTTGGTTTTGCCCGGCTGGGCGTGCTGGAGCAGGTATTTGCCGTGGCGCCCCATCATCCCCTGGCTCAGGAGCCTGAGCCGCTTAACCGCCGCGTGATTAAAGGCTACCGCGCGATTGTGGTGGGGGACAGCTCTCGTCCGGAATGTTCGGCCTCCTCACAGCTGCTTGATGAGCAGGAGGCCATCACCGTTTTCGACTTTAAAACCAAGCTGGAGCTGCAAATAAGCGGCCTGGGCTGCGGCTATTTGCCCCGCTATCTGGCGCAGCGGTTTATTGACAGCGGTGCGCTTGTTGAAAAACAGGTACTTGCTCAAAACAGCCATGAGTCGGTGTGGGTGGGCTGGAATGAACAGACCGCCGGGCTGGCCAGTGCCTGGTGGCGCGACGAAATTTTAGCAAATAGTGCTATCGCCGCTGTTTATGCTCAGGGCAGCGTCGAGAAATCAGCCAGTTAGCAAAAAGAAAATTACCCGCTGCGTTGCAAAGTATTGCCTTTTGTATCCGATGTGGGGCAAAATGCCGCCGCTGCAACCAAATGAATAATCGACGATATAAAAGGCGTCGGTTATTTTTTTTTGCATGTACGAAACGAAACTAAAAACCAAGAGGCCGGGCTTCGTACCGGATAGATATTTACTAAAATCCGACAGTTGTTGTCGCTGAGGAAGAAACAAATGGGGCAATTTTTCGCTTACGTGGCGGTTATCACCTTAAAGGAGAATAACTATGTCGCATAACGCAACTCCAAACACCTCTCGCGTGGAATTACGTAAAACGCTTACGTTGATTCCGGTTGTTATGATGGGCCTGGCCTATATGCAACCGATGACGCTGTTCGATACATTCGGTATCGTATCAGGCCTCACAGACGGTCATGTGCCGACGGCTTACGGCTTCGCGCTGATTGCGATCCTCTTTACCGCGCTGAGCTACGGTAAGCTGGTTCGCCGCTATCCGTCTGCCGGTTCCGCCTACACTTATGCACAGAAATCCATCAGCCCGACGGTTGGCTTTATGGTGGGCTGGTCTTCGCTGCTCGACTACCTGTTCGCGCCGATGATCAACATTCTGCTGGCAAAAATCTATTTTGAAGCGCTGGTGCCATCGATTCCATCCTGGATGTTCGTCGTGGCGCTGGTGGCCTTTATGACGGCCTTCAACCTGCGCAGCATTAAGTCTGTTGCCAACTTTAACTCCGTTATCGTTGTGCTTCAGGTTGTCCTGATTGCCGTTATTCTTGGCATGGTAATCTATGGCGTGTTCCACGGTGAAGGTGCTGGTACGCTGGCGAGTAGCAAACCGTTCTGGTCTGGTGATGCGCATGTGATCCCGATGATTACCGGGGCAACAATTCTGTGCTTCTCCTTTACCGGTTTTGACGGGATCAGCAACCTGTCTGAAGAAACGAAAGATGCAGAGCGCGTGATTCCTCGCGCCATCTTCCTGACGGCGCTGATTGGCGGTCTGATCTTTATTTTCTCGACCTATTTCCTGCAGCTGTACTTCCCGGATATCTCTCGCTTCAAGGATCCGGATGCGTCTCAGCCAGAAATCATGCTGTATGTGGCGGGTAAAGCGTTCCAGGTTGGCGCGCTGATCTTCTCCACCATCACCGTACTGGCATCCGGTATGGCCGCGCATGCAGGCGTTGCGCGTCTGATGTACGTAATGGGCCGCGATGGCGTATTCCCGAAAAGTTTCTTCGGCTACGTGCATCCAACCTGGCGTACCCCGGCGATGAACATCATCCTGGTCGGTGCGATTGCGCTTCTGGCAATTAACTTTGACCTGGTGATGGCAACGGCGCTGATTAACTTTGGTGCGCTGGTGGCGTTCACCTTTGTTAACCTGTCGGTTATCTCTCAGTTCTGGATCCGTGAAAAGCGTAACAAAACGCTGAAAGATCACTTCCAGTATCTGTTCCTGCCGATGTGCGGTGCCCTGACCGTGGGCGCGCTGTGGGTTAACCTGGAAGAGAGCTCGATGGTGCTTGGCCTGATTTGGGCGGGTATCGGCCTGATTTACCTGGCCTGCGTTACGAAGAGCTTCCGTAACCCGGTTCCGCAGTACGAAGACGTCGCGTAAGACTGTGTCGGGTGGCGGCTACGCCTTACCCGACCTACAAAACCTGTAAGCCCGCGTAAGCGCAGCGCCGCAGGGCAAAAAAAACCGGAGACTATCGCCTCCGGTTTTTTTATTTCTGACTTTCAGACTATCTCTTGCGCGTACTGGAACAGGGATTTCAACAGTGCCTGTTTCTCAGCATTCCCTTCATACTGGCCATAAAGCATTTCCAGCTCCTGAGCGTAGCTGTGCAGATACTCTGGGGTAAATACGTTGCGACGGTGCTGCAGCCAGCGTTCCTGCTCTGCTTCATCCAGGGTTCCCGGGTAATTACGCGCGCGGTAATTAAACATCAGCTTTTCGATGCGCTTATCGGCGAAGGTGATATCAAGCGCCGGTAAGTTACGCGGCTCGGTTTGCAGAACGATATTCATGGCCGCGCGATCGGCATCGCTGAAGAAGCCGTTATAGAGCTGGGCATCCACGTTTTCAGACGGCACGAATGGCTCCGCCTCGGCAAAGATAGCAACCACTTTCTCGCGCACCTGCGGGTTTTCGCGCAGCACTTTCAGGTTATCGAGGCAGTGCTGACGGTTGATGCCCAGCCTGTCAGCATCTTCCGGGCGCAGCGTGTTCGCCTGAGCGAGTACCGGACATTTATTTATGTGCACCAGTTTGACCGGCACCGCGGGCAGATCGCCGAGTTCATTCTTCGGCGTGTACAAACGTTCGCGCAGGGTATCGCTGTCGAGCTCCAGCAGGGGTGAAATATCGCCCGCCAGGTCCACCATGATGACCGCATTACGGTTGTCCGGATGCCACGCCAGCGGGGCAACCCAGCTGGTATTGCCGCGCCATGCGCCAAACATGCCGGAAATATGCACCAGGGGTTTCATCTGCGGTACGTCGATAAGGGTCATAAGCTTCTGCTTGCTGCGATGGCTGAGCAGATACTCGAACAGCCGGGGCTGTGCGCTTTTCACCAGCTTCGCCATGGCAATGGTGGCATAGACGTCCGCCATCGCGTCGTGGGCGTTGCTGTGCTCGATACCGTTGGCGCGCGTCAGGTGTTCCAGCCGGAAGCTGGTCAGCCCTTCCTCATTTTCCGGCCAGTTAATGCCTTCAGGACGCAGGGCGTAGCAGGCGCGCATGATGTCGAGCAAATCCCAGCGTGAATTGCGGTTCTGCCAGCTCCAGGCATAGGGATCGTAGAAGTTGCGATAAAAGATATTGCGCGTCACTTCGTCATCGAAGCGGATGTTGTTGTAGCCAACCACGCAGGTATTGGGAACGGTAAACAGATCGTGAATGCGTCGGGCGAACTCTGCCTCGTTAACGCCTTTCTCCCGCGCTTCCTGAGGGGTGATGCCGGTAACCATGACCGCGCCGGGCTGCGGCAGGTAGTCATCCGCAGGCTTGCAGTAAAAGACCTCGGGCTCGCCAATAATGTTGAATTCGTCGTCGGTACGGATGGCGGCAAACTGCGCCGGTCGGTCCAGCGCCGGGTGAGTGCCAAAGGTTTCGTAGTCGTGGAACAAAAAAGTCGGGCGAGCGGCAGAGTCAGACACCAGTAATACCATCCTGTTAAAAAATGACGTCACTATGGTAAACGATCGCGCGGGTCAGACCGAATAAAAAGCACCGACGCGCGGCAAATTTGCGCGCCAGCTTCAGAGAAAAATCTGCGTTCTGTCACATTTTTTTGCAATTAAGCCAGGTAACGACATCAGAACTCCCGTAAAAAGGTCATCGATTTTTACTGACCTGAGGATATACCGTTGAAACGCCGTCTGTTTATTGCTGTTTCTTTACTCGCTTCGAGTGTCTCATCTGCTTTTGCGGCCGAACCACTGGATTTTTCGCCGCAGCCTCCGGCCATTCAGGCTGGCTCCTGGGTGCTGATGGACTACACGACTGGTCAGATTTTAACGGCGGGCAACGAACATCAACAACGTAATCCGGCGAGCCTGACCAAGCTGATGACGGGCTATGTGGTGGATCGGGCCATTGATAGCCACCGCATTACGCCGGACGATATTGTCACCGTAGGGCGCGATGCCTGGGCAAAAGGAAACCCGGTTTTTGACGGCTCGTCGCTGATGTTCCTGAAAGAGGGCGATCGCGTCTCCGTGCGCGATCTGAGCCGCGGCCTGATAGTCGATTCCGGCAACGACGCCTGCGTGGCGCTGGCCGATCACGTGGCGGGCGGGCAGCCGCAGTTCGTGAAAATGATGAACGACTACGTGCAGAAGCTGAACCTGCGCGATACGCATTTTGAAACCGTCCACGGGCTGGACGCGCCGGGCCAGCACAGCTCCGCCTATGACCTGGCCGTACTCTCCCGGGCCATCATCCACGGCGAGCCTGAGTTTTACCATATGTACAGCGAAAAGAGCCTGACCTGGAACGGGATCACCCAGCAAAACCGTAACGGCCTGCTGTGGGATAAAACCATGAACGTGGACGGCCTTAAAACGGGGCATACCTCGGGGGCTGGCTTTAACCTGATTGCGTCTGCCGTAGACGGCCAGCGCCGTTTAATCGCTGTGGTGATGGGGGCGGACAGCCCGAAAGGGCGTGAGGACCAGGCCCGAAAACTGCTGCACTGGGGACAGCAGAATTTCGATACGGTGCAGATCCTGCATAGCGGAAAAAAAGTGGGGACGGAGCGCATCTGGTACGGCGACAAGGAACAGGTGAAACTGGGAACCGACCAGGACTTCTGGCTGGCCTTGCCGAAAGCGGAGGTACCGAACATCAAAGCCAAATACGTGCTGGATAAAAAAGAGCTGGAAGCGCCGATTGCCGCGCATCAGCGGGTCGGAGAAATCCAGCTCTATGACCGCGACAAAGTGGTAGCCCACTGGCCGCTGGTAACGCTGGAAGCCGTTGATAAAGGCGGCTTGTTCTCTCGACTGAGCGATTACCTGCATCACACGCTATAAGTCCTGCTGAGCAGACTGGCAGGGTTGCGAGTCTGCTCACATAATAAACACTCCTCGTTTGCTGATAATGATAATCCAGTTTTATAGTGTATAAATATACAGTAATAAATGGAGGCAGCATGGACTACAGCATTAAGCAGCAACAGAAACGTAAGATTGCCGGTTTTCATTTGGTCGGCCCGTGGGAACACACGGTAAAGCAGGGCTTTGAACAGCTGGTCATGTGGGTTGACGGGCGTCACATTGAGCCGCTGGAGTGGGTTGCGGTCTATTACGATAACCCGGATGAAGTCCCGGCAGAAAAACTGCGCTGTGATACGGCCGTTACCGTACCGGACGATTTCGTTATTCCGGAAAACAGCGAAGGCGTCATGATGACGGAAATCGCGGCCGGGGACTATGCCGTGGCGACGGCTCGCGTGGAAAACTACGACTTCGCTACGCCCTGGTATCAGTTCTTCAATTCCCTGCTGCAGGACAATAAATACCAGATGGCGCTAAAGCCCTGCTTCGAACGCTATCTCAATGACGGCAATGCGGACGGTTACTGGGATATCGAAATGTATATCGCCGTCGAGCATAAAACGGTTTAAGCCTGCTAAATGAAGGGTTTTTCAGCCGGGATTGATCCGCCCGGCTGAAAACACAGTACAATTGTGGTTTGCCGTGTAGCTGGAGAGCGGGTGTGCGTCCCGACAAATCATTAACTCCTTTTGAAATTCGGTTGTATAAACATTACCGCGTTGTGCACGGGTGTCGCATCGCGCTGGCTTTCGTATTGACGTTTGTACTGGTCCGTTTGCTGGACGTTCCGGAAGGGACGTGGCCGCTGATCACGCTGGTGGTGGTGATGGGGCCCATCTCGTTTTGGGGGAACGTGGTCCCGCGCGCCTTTGAACGAATTGGCGGGACGGTTTTAGGCTCTGCCCTGGGTCTTATTGCGCTGAAGCTGGAGCTCATCTCATTTCCGGTGATGCTGGCATGGTGCGGTGCCGCTATGTTCCTCTGCGGCTGGCTGGCGTTGGGCAAAAAGCCCTATCAGGCGCTGCTGATTGGTATTACTCTCGCGGTGGTTGTTGGGGCGCCCGCCGGGGATATGACCACGGCGCTGTGGCGAAGCGGGGATGTCATCCTGGGGTCACTGCTGGCCATGCTTTTTACCGGTATCTGGCCGCAGCGGGCTTTTCTGCACTGGCGTATTCAGATGGCTAACTACGTTACCGCCTTTAACCGCGTTTATCAGGCCGGTTTTTCCCCTAATCTGGTCGAGCGCCCGCGGCTGGAAAACCACCTGCAAACCATCCTTAACGACGTGGTTAAAATGCGCGGCCTGATCACGCCCGCCAGCAAAGAAACCCGCATTCAAAAATCGATTTTCGAAGCTATCCAGACGGTAAGCCGCAACCTGGTCTGCATGCTTGAACTGCAAATCAACGCCCACTGGGCTTCGCGTCCCAGCCATCTGTTGATGCTTAATGCGCAGACCCTCAAAGAGACTCAGCAGATGACGCAGCAAACGCTGTTGACCATCGCTCATGCGCTTTATGAAGGCAACCCGCAGCCGATACTGGCCAACAGCGAGCGACTGAATGAGATCGTCGCGGAGCTGAAGCAGTTAATCAATGAACGCCAGAGCGATAACGTGGCTGAAACGCCTATTCATGGCTACGTCTGGCTGAGCATGGAACTGGCGCGGCAGCTTGAGCTGTTATCGCACCTTATTTGCCGGGCGCTGCGCAAATAAAAGGCGTATGTGACGGCTGCTGCTTCGATTCAGCAGCAATTGGGGTTATGATAGCTTTAAACGATATACTCATTGTCATTCGCAGCCGCTGTCAGTAAGGTTATTGTTACAACGGTTGCCTTAACGAATCCGACTCTCACATTATCAGGGGTGTAAAAATGGAAACTACCAAGCCTTCGTTCCAGGATGTTCTGGAATTCGTCCGCCTGTTCCGCCGCAAAAACAAACTGCAGCGTGAAATCCAGGACGTTGAGAAGAAGATCCGTGACAACCAGAAACGTGTTCTGCTACTCGACAACCTGAGCGACTACATCAAGCCAGGCATGAGCGTTGAAGCTATCCAGGGCATCATCGCCAGCATGAAGAGCGACTATGAAGACCGCGTTGATGACTACATCATCAAAAACGCAGAGCTGTCCAAAGAGCGTCGCGACATTTCCAAGAAGCTGAAAGTGATGGGCGAAATCAAAAACGGCGAAGCAAAAAGCGAGTAATCGCAGCGAATCGTGAAAAAGGCTCTCTGGTGACAGAGAGCCTTTTTTATGGCTCAGAACGCGGCTGTAGCTGATAAATCCAGGCCTGAACCTGCTTGCCTTCAGAGGTGGTCACGGTGACCTCAACCCGGTCATAGCCGTCTTCAAATTCATCCAGCATTTGCCAGTGTGCAGCAAGGTTATCAGAGATAAACAGATAGCCTTCGACGCGGGGACCATCAGGGTGGAGCACGATCCCCGGGAAGTCCGCCGCAGCGCCCCAGCCGCGTTCGTAAAACGTGCCGGATACGGAACCGGCCAGCCATTCGCCGCCGATGTTCTCAAGAATATGCGCATTAGAGTGGCCCGGGCGCAGCGTGCCGTAGACAAACAGAGCGTTCATTTTCCCTCATCCGCAAAGCAAAAAGCCTGCTTTAAAAGCAGGCTTTTTAAATTTGGCTCCTCTGACTGGACTCGAACCAGTGACATACGGATTAACAGTCCGCCGTTCTACCGACTGAACTACAGAGGAATCGTTGTGGAGGCTTATCTTAGCGGCGAAAAAAGTTTTGTCAAACCTGATCTTAGGGAAAATCGACCGATTGCTGATTCTGTCGTCAGTTTGTTGTAAATCCACACATCTTTTTCTGGAAAATACTTTGCAGGATTAGCATTTGTCCCCCATCATTTGAAATGGAGTTTCAACTTTTCTCGCTAAGGTCCATTTTGAACGTCACTGCCTCCTTACGCCAGGCGATAACGCGCACGCCATGGTATGCAAAACGTAAAAGCTATCGTGTCCTGTTCTGGCGTGAAATCACCCCTCTTGCTGTGCCTATCTTCCTGGAAAATACCTGCGTTCTGCTGATGGGGGTTCTGAGCACCTTTCTGGTGAGCTGGCTGGGTAAAGAGGCGATGGCTGGGGTTGGGCTGGCGGACAGCTTTAACATGGTGGTGATCTCGTTCTTTGCCGCCATAGACCTCGGGACGACGGTGGTGGTGGCCTTTAGCCTCGGCAAGCTGGATCCCAAACGTGCACGCGAGGCGGCCCGCCAGTCGCTGATGATCATGACCATTTTTTCGATCGTCCTGGCGGCGGTGATCCACTATTTTGGTAAAGAGATTATCGACTTTGTCGCCGGGGAGGCCACGAACGAGGTTAAAGACCTGGCGCTGACCTACCTGGAGATGACCGTCATAAGCTATCCGGCAGCGGCCATTGCCCTTATTGGCAGCGGCGCGCTGCGCGGGGCGGGCAACACCAAAATTCCGCTACTGATCAACGGCGGGATGAATATCCTCAATATCATTATCAGCAGCGTGCTGATCTACGGCGTGTTCTCGTGGGACGGGCTGGGCTTCGTCGGTGCCGGACTGGGTTTAACCATTTCACGCTATATCGGTGCGGCAGCCATCATCGGGGTACTGATGGCGGGGATCACCCCCTCGCTGCGCCTCACGCTGAAAAGCTATTTCCGCCCCTTTAATTTCGCCATTATCTGGGAAGTGATGGGGATCGGTATTCCTGCGAGCATTGAGTCGGTGCTGTTTAACGGCGGGAAATTGCTGACGCAGATGTTTGTCGCCGGGATGGGCACCGACGTGATCGCCGGTAACTTTATCGCTTTTTCCATCGCCTCGCTGATTAACCTGCCGGGTAACGCGCTGGGGTCGGCATCGACCATCATCACCGGTAAACGGCTCGGGAAAGGGCAGATAGGCCAGGCGGAGCGGCAGCTGCGGCATGTTTTCTGGCTGTCGACCATTGGACTGACGCTGATCGCCTGGGGAACTGCGCCCTTTGCCGGGCTGATGGCCTCGTTTTATACCCACGAAGACGACGTTAAAGAGGTCGTTAAGATCCTCATCTGGCTCAACGCGGCCTTTATGCCCATCTGGGCGGCCTCATGGGTATTGCCCGCCGGGCTGAAGGGGGCGCGCGACGCCCGCTTTGCGATGTGGGTTTCGATGCTCGGCATGTGGGGATGTCGCGTTGTGGCGGGGTATACGCTTGGGGTTATGCTCGGATGGGGAGTGGTCGGCGTCTGGCTGGGGATGTTCCTCGACTGGGCCGTACGTGGGGCGCTGTTCTACTGGCGGATGGTCAGCGGGCGCTGGCTGTGGAAATATCCGCGGAAAAATGCCTGACAATTGTGCGAAGTGGAGAATAATTCGGCAAACGATCGGAAATATGCATTCTGCCTTTGACATCCCGGGGGAGCATCGATAATATGCGCCCCGTTCACACGATTCCTCTGTAGTTCAGTCGGTAGAACGGCGGACTGTTAATCCGTATGTCACTGGTTCGAGTCCAGTCAGAGGAGCCAAATTTAAAAAGCCTGCTTTTGAAGCAGGCTTTTTGCTTTTCTGCGCCGGGTAAAATTGTCGGGTGGCGGCTTCGCCTTGCCCGACCTACGGGACTGTAGGCCCGGCAAGCGCAGCGCCACCGGGCAACAAACCGAACTACTGTTTGACGCGAACCGGCGCCGTCGCCTCTACCAGCCACGGACGCGCATCGCTGTTCACCAGCGGTGACAGCGCCTCACGGACCTGCTGGTGATACGCATCCAGCCACTGTTTTTCCTGCTCGCTCAACAGATGCAGCTCAACCTGACTTAAGTCGATCGGGATAAGCGTCAGCGAGGCAAATTTGCAGAATCCCGGGCGGCTCTCCACAATCTCCACCTGGTTTTCAATACGAATACCGTGGCTATCGCCCAGATAGTATCCCGGTTCAATCGTCATGATATTGCCCGCCACCAGCGGCCACGGGTTGACCTTTTTGGCGATGCGATGCGGGTTCTCATGGATCAGCAGCTGGTGCCCCACGCCGTGCCCCGTACCGTGATCGTAATCCAGCCCCATCTCCCACAGCGGGCGACGCGCAAACGCATCCAGCTGATGTCCCTGAGTCCCGGAAGGGAACTGCAGGGTAATCAGCGACAGGAAGCCTCTCAGCACGGCGGTGTAGTGCAGGCGCTGCTCTGGGGCGACTTTACCCCATGCCAGCGTGCGCGTGGCGTCAGTGGTGCCATTAGCGTACTGACCGCCGGAATCGTTCAGGTAAAAATGGTCATGGCCGATAGGCTTATTGCTGGCCTCGCTCGAATGATAGTGGCACATCGCCGCATTGCTCGAAGACGCGGAGATGGTCGCAAAACTCTGCTCGATAAACCCCGGCTGCTGTTTGCGGAACGCCAGCTGCTGCGCCTGGACTTCCAGCTCTGTTAGCGGATTTCCTGCCGCCTCGCGAAGCGGCACTTCGCGGCTCAGCCAGGCGAGGAAGTTGACCCACGCGGCACCGTCCTGGTAATGACAATCGCGATAGCCTGCCAGTTCTACCGGGTTTTTAGTGGCTTTCATCAGGGTGATGGGGTCGGTCCGCCAGACAATCTCCCCCCGTGGTTCAATGGCGAAGCGCAGGGCAACCGGCGCGGAATCGGCATCCACCATCACCCGTTTGCCTTCAGCAATCTGCTGGCAGCGTTCGACAAAGGCCTTCTGTGGCGCAATGGTGAACGCACTGCGGACGTATTCAGGCAGGGCGCCGAGCTTGTTGTCGTTAACAAACCACTCAACGTGACCGTCACGTCCAAGAAGGGCAAAGGAGAGCGGTACCGGGCTGTATGGAATATCCGCGCCACGCACGTTTAACAGCCAGGCGATGTTATCCGGCAGCGTAACGGCGAGATAGTCGGCATTGTTCGCGGCCAGCACGGCGGCGACGCGCTGACGTTTATCAGCGCTGCTTTCACCGCTTATCGCAACCGGCATTTCCCGGATAAGCCCAGCCGGTGCGGCAGGGCGATCGGTCCATAAGGCGTCAAACGGTGACGCGTTCAGCGGCACGAGCGCGCACTGTGTGGCAGACAGCTGCGTAAACTCGGTATTCGTCATCAGCATTGGGTCAAAACCGATGCGCGTGCCTGACTCAACGTTTTCTGCCAGCCATTCAGCCAGCGGCTCGTTGTGCAGGTGGTGAATTTCAATCTCGTCCAGATTCACCTGAACGCGGGCCTGGACCTGATAGCGCCCGTCAACGAACAGCAGCGCTTTATCCTTCAGTACCAGCGCGACGCCGGCAGAGCCGTCAAAGCCCGTCAGCCAGGCCAGCTTTTCGTCGTACGGCGCGCAGTATTCGCTCTGCCATGCATCCGCGCGCGGGACGATCATCCCGTCGAGATGGCTGGCCTCAAGCCAGTGGCGCAGGGCAGAGAGCGGTGATGTGCTGGACATTGTTTTTCCTTATCGTTATTAGCGGAACGGCGGCTCGTTGAAGGTGCGCAGCTTGCGCGAATGCAGTCTGTCACCTTCCGCCCGAAGCAGGTCGATGGCGCGAATGCCGATTTGCAGATGCTCTGAGATAGCCCCTTCGTAGAAACGGTTGGCCTGGCCGGGCAGCTTAATTTCGCCGTGCAGCGGCTTATCGGAGACGCACAGCAGCGTGCCGTACGGAACGCGGAAGCGATATCCCTGCGCGGCGATGGTGGCGCTCTCCATATCGATCGCCACCGCGCGGCTCAGGTTGAAGCGCAGCGCCGATGCGGAGTAACGCAGCTCCCAGTTGCGGTCATCCGTCGTAACGACCGTACCGGTGCGCAGGCGCTGTTTGACCTCTTCACCCGGCATGCCGCTCACCTCTTTGGTGGCGTCGTACAGCGCGCGCTGCACTTCGGCGATGCTCGGGATTGGGATATCCGGCGGCAGCACGGCATCAAGCACGTGGTCATCACGCAGATAGGCGTGGGCCAGCACGTAATCACCAATCAGCTGGCTTTCGCGCAGGCCGCCGCAGTGGCCAATCATCAGCCACACGTCGGGGCGCAGTACCGCCAGATGGTCGCAGATGGTTTTGGCGTTTGACGGGCCGACGCCGATGTTGATCAGCGTAATGCCCTGACCGTCGGCGGTGATCAGGTGCCAGGCGGGCATCTGGTGTTTTTTCCACGCCAGATCGGAGATAGCCTGCTCGGGCGCTTCGGTCTCCGCGGTGATCCAGATCCCGCCCGCGCAGGAGAGCGCGATATACGGGCTTTCGGGGTCGAGGATCTGGCTGCAGCCCCAGCGGACAAATTCGTCAACGTAGCGGGTGTAGTTGGTAAAGAGCACGAACGGCTGGAAATGTTCGACTGGCGTACCGGTGTAGTGGCGCAGGCGCGCCAGGGAGAAATCGACCCGGCGGGCGTCAAAGTGCGACAGAGGAGAAAATTCGGCCGGGTGATAAATCCCGTCTGCCGTTTCATCGCCAATCTGCGAAAGCTCGGTGGTCGGGAAGTGGCGGGTCAGCCCCGCGCTCATGGAGCGGTCAAGAGTTAACGCCGAACCGTCAATCACGTACGGATAAGGGATCTCATGCTGCGAGGGCTCAACGGAAATGTGCGCGCCGTAATCCTGATACAACAGCGTAAGCTGTTCTTCAAGATACGGGCGGAACAGCGCAGGGCGGGTGACGGTGGTGCTGTAGCAGCCGGAGTGGGTAAAACGGGCGTAGGCGCGGGTTTTGGGATTACTGCTGGCGCTGCCGTCCCAGGTCACAGAGAGCGATGGATAAACAAAAAGGCCCTCGGTTCTGGCCTTTTGGTCGGGGAGTTTCCCTGTTTCGATATATTCGCTGATGGCGCTGCGCAGCGCGTTGACGGACTGTTCATACAGCGCGTCGAGTTTTTCCAGCGCCTGAGCCGGGGTCAGGCTGGAGCCCTTATTATTCATCTCTGTCTCCTTGTTCCACAGGTGTGCGACTCTACCCGATAGTATGTCACACGCCTGTGAAACAAAAGTGAGATCAGCGGTGGCTCGTCTCTTTCATCAGCAGCGCCGTTGCCGCCGACAGCAGGCAACCGGCCAGAAGATAAATCGCCACGCTGTGCCAGTTGCCGCCGGAGAAGGTCACCAGCGCAGCGGCAATAAACGGCGTAAACCCGCCGCCAACCACGCTTGCGACCTGGTAGCCCACGCCCGCGCCGCTGTAGCGGTAGCTGGCGCCGAACAGCTCGGTAAACATCGGCTGCTGCACGCAGACCACCATATCGTGAGCGATGTTAGCGAGCATGATGGCAAAGAAAACAATCCAGAAAACAGACTGCGCCTCCAGCGCCATAAAGAACGGCCAGGCGCTGAGGGTTCCAATCAGCGCGCCGGTGATGTAAACGCGACGGCGACCAAACCGGTCAGCCAGCCAGGCGAAGCAGGGGATAGTCAGGCAGCTGATCCCGCCGACCAGCAGGCCAATATTCAGGAACAGTTCACGGGGCAGGCCGAGATTCTGCGTCGAGTAGTTCAGGGCAAACGCGGTGACGATATACATCGTCAGCAGTTCACACAGGCGCAGGGCAATAATTTTCAGAAAAGCGCCAGGATGCCGGACGAGTGCCTCCATGACCGGCAGCCTTTTTTTGACGGCCGGTTTTTCCTGCTGCTTTTCGAACTCTGCCGACTCCTCCATGCCGTTACGGATCCACAGCGCGGCGATGACCAGCACGATGCTGAAGATGAACGGAATGCGCCAGCCCCAGCTCAGGAACTGCTCGTCGGTGGTGAGCTGGCTGATCAAGGAGACCAGCCCGGTAGAAAGGAGCAGACCCACGCCGTATCCGACCTGCACGCCACTGCTGTAAAACGCTTTCTTATGTTTGGGCGCGCTCTCAACGGATAGCAGCGCCGCGCCGCCCCATTCACCGCCCACGGCGAAGCCCTGAATCGCCCGTAATGTCACCAGCAATGCCGGTGCCCACCAGCCAATCGCGGAAAACGACGGGAGAATGCCAATCAGCGCCGTGGCGATCCCCATCATCCAGACGGTAAGCATCAGCATGCGCTTGCGGCCGAGGCGGTCGCCAAAGTGGCCGAAGATCACCCCGCCCAGCGGGCGAAACAGAAAACCGACGCCGAAGGTGGCAAACGCGGCGAGGGTGCCCATCGCGGGGCTGACCTGCGGAAAAAATTCGCGGTTAAACACCAGCGCGGCGGTAATGCCGTAGAGCAGAAAATCATACCAGTCGACGACGGCACCCGCGAAGCTGCCGAGTGCGGCGCGGCGGGCACGATTGAGCGAAGGGGTCTCCTCGTTGGGACGATCGGAGATGAGGGTGGAGTCCATAGTTGTCCTGTCCGTACTAATTTTTAATTATTGGTATAAGAAAAGGTCACTCACATTGCGCCGTCATATAAACGGAACCTATGAGACTACCGCGACAAAACGCCCGAGAAAACGTTTTTATCTTTCCTGAAGGTGCTGAATAAATAAATTTCATCTTCGCCTGCAGCGAGATAATTGTGTCTTCTGGCTCCGTTACAGGCTGAATGGTTTACAGTAATAGTGACCGCCGCGTGAGTTAAGCTGAGGGAATAATGATGCAACGCACCTTTTCGGCATTCTGGATGATTCTGTTTTTATTCGTCGCACCGCTTCATGCGGAGCCCAACGTCTATGGTGAACAGCGTATCAGCGGCTGGTGGAACGCGCTGACGGACGATATTTCGCAAACCTGGGAGCAGCCTCAACGTTACGATCTGTACCTGCCGTTTCTGAGCTGGCACGCTCGCTTTATGTACGACAAAGAAAAAACCGATAAGTACAACGAAATGCCGTGGGGCGGTGGCCTGGGCGTTTCCCGCTATAACGAAGAGGGCAACTGGAGCGCGCTTTTCGCGATGATGTTCAAGGACTCGCACAACGAATGGCAGCCCGCGATGGGCTATGGCTGGGAGAAGGGCTGGTATCTGGATAATGCCAAAGATTTCCGCCTTGGGCTCGGTGCTGCAGCGGGCATCACGGCGCGAGATGATTTTGCAAACTATGTACCGCTACCGTTCATTTTCCCGTTGTTCTCTGCCGGCTACAAGCGCGTTACCGTCCAGTTCACCTATATTCCTGGAACCTATAACAACGGCAACGTGCTTTTTGCCTGGCTGCGCTTAGGCTTTTAAAGGGTGATCACCTTTTTTGCCACGGCGTTAGACAATACCAGCATGGAAAAGAGAACAGAGGTGACGAACGTAAGCACAATCAGCGCCAGCTTCATTCCGAGAGAGGTCACCGGTATCAGCGCCGTCAGCAGATGAAACACCGAGTAGTGCACAATATATACGCCGGTCATCGTTTTGCTGATGGCGGCCAGAATGGACTCCTTGAATTCAGCATTGCGGCGAAAGCGCACGCCGTTCGCCGCAATCACCAGGGCAATAATCAGGATGTAGATCTGCGAGCCGGTGAGAATAAAGGCGTTTCTGTCGGCCTTAAACAGGGCAAAAAAGAAGTGGCGCTCGTAAAACCAGGTGAAGAGATAGATAAACGGGATGGCGATAACCGCCGTCCTGACTACATTTTTGCGGCTTATCCACTCGGCGATTTTAGGGTCGCAGAAAAGTTGCCCCGTCAGATAAAACAGCAGCCACGTCCACAGCCGATACTGCGGTGAAAGAGAAAGGACGTGCGTTTCAGGATAAAGCGCCGATAACAGATCGTATCCGTAGGAAAAGAACAGCAGGGCAGCAATCGTGCCGCTGAGCAGCGATCTCCGCTGGCTAAGCCACTCCACCACCGGGTGGAAGGTGTAAATTACGACAAAGGCGAACACGAACCAGGGCTGGATTAAATACCCGCGCTGATAAGGCTCCCACAGGTAGTAGATCGTTATCCAGAACAGAAAAACAATCACCAGGCTTTTAATTTTACCCAGCTGCCAGCGCGTGCCGTGCCGGGATTGTCCGTCGAGATAGCCCGACACCACAAAAAACAGCGGCGTGGCGATGGTCGAGATAAAGGTTAAAAACCCCAGGATCCAGTGATAGTCATAATCATAATGATCCCAGGTGTTGTAGATGGTAAAGAAGGTCACCGCCGTCATACAGCCCAGCGTCTTGATAATGTTCAGCCCTGTCGCATTCATTGTTGTTTGGCTTCGTCCTTACGATGGAAACACGCGTAGATCACGGGGAGTACCAGCAGCGTCAGGATTGTAGCAAACCCCAGTCCAAACATAATCACAACGGCCATGCTCTGGAAGAAAACATCCAGCAGTAGCGGAGCCAGGCCAAGTACGGTAGTGAACGCGGTGAGCAGGATAGGGCGCAGGCGCGAGGTGGCGGCATAAACGATCGCGCTGTGCTGATCCTTTTGCATTTTCTGCTGTTCAATCTCTTCCACCAGCACGATGCCGTTGCGGATGAGCATTCCGCTCAGGCTCAGCAGACCTATCAGCGCCATAAAGCCAAAGGGAATGCCGGTAATTAAAAATCCTGGCGTGACGCCAATCAGCGCAAGCGGTACGGTCAGCCAGATTGCGACGGCATTTTTTACAGAGCTGAACATCAGCACCGTAATGACAAACATCACCAGATACCCGAGGGGCAGCGTTGTGAATAGTCCTTGCTGCGCTTCGCTGGAGTTTTCCGCATCGCCTCCCCACTCGATGCTGTAGCCGTGTGGCAGGGTAAGGGCATCCACTTGCGGCTTGACGCGGGCGAGAATATCGCCGGAGGTTTGCTGGCTAAGCGGGTCCGGGTCCGTCTGAACCGTCAGTACCCGCGAGCGGTCGCGTCGAAGGATGAGCGGATCTTCCCACTCCAGCGAGAAGCTGCTGACGACGTTACTCAGCGGGATATACTGCTGCCGCGCCTGGCTCCACACCAGCACGTTGTTCAGGTGGCTGGCATCCAGCCTTTCACTTTCCGGGGGCCTCACCACCACGGGCAGCAGGTCGCTGCCTTCCCGATACAACCCCGCCCGGCTGCCGGAGAAATTCATTTCCAGCGCGTTGTCGACGTCCTGCTTATCCACGCCAAGCTCGCGTCCCAGCGCGGCGACGTACTGCGGACGGATCACTTTGCTGCGGTTTTGCCAGTCGTTTCGGACGCTGCCCGTGGCCGGGTCGCGCGCCAGAATATCGTCCACCTGGCTGGCAATCAGGCGCAGCCTGTCAGGATCCGGGCCTTTAATACGCACTTCAATGGCGCTGTCGCCGGAGGGGCCAAACATCACCCGTTTGGTGCTGGCGTTGACCTGCGGATAGTTTCGCGCGATGTACTCATCCACGTAGCGCGTCAGAGCGGCGATGTTGCGCTGGTCATCCATGCGCACCATGATCTGCGCGTAGTTGCTGTACTGCCGCTGTCCGCTGTAGGTCAGAATAAAGCGCATGCTCCCCTGACCGATGGTAGAGACGGTGGTTTCCACGCCGGGCTGGCCAGTGATGGTTTTCTCAATATCGCCGGTCATTTTCTCGGTCCATTTGATATCGGTCCCGTAGGGTAACCACAGGTCGACAAAGAAAATCGGCGTGTTGGACGACGGGAAAAAGTTTTGCCGCACCGCGCCAAACCCCCAGACAGACGCGGCCAGCAGGGCGGCCATCACTACCAGCGTCGGTGCCTTATGGTGCAGCAGCGTGTTAAGCAGGCGCTGGTAGAGGCGGTAGAGACGTTTGTCGTAAGGATCTGACTCGTCGGCGTTATCCGGCGCGCTGTCGTTTTTAAACAACCACCACTTAATCAGCACCGGGGTGAGGGTGAGCGCCGAAAACCAGCTCAGCATCAGGGAAATCAGCAGCACCTGGAAAAGGGATTTACAGTATTCCCCGGTGGAATCCTGCGACAGCCCGATAGGCGCAAACGCCAGGATGGCGATCACCGTCGCCCCCAGCAGCGGCAGGGCGGAGCGGCGGATGATATTATTAACGGCGGTTAACAGCGGTGAGCCCTGCTGCCGGGCAATCAACACCCCTTCGACAATCACGATGGCGTTATCCACCAGCATGCTGAGGGCGATAATCAGCGCCCCGAGCGAGATCCGCTGCAGCTCAATGCCACACAGATACATAATCAGCAGCGTACCCAGCACGTTAAGGGCCAGAGAAACCGCGATGATTATCCCGCTGCGCACCCCCATAAAGATCAGCAGCACGCCGATGACGATCGCCAGCGCCATCAGAAAGTTAATAATAAAACCGTTAACAGAGTGGCCCACTTCGGCTGCCTGATCGTAAAACAGGTCTATCTGTATGCCTGCCGGTTTTTCCGCCGACATCTGGTTTAGCTTCGCCTCCAGCGCGTGGCCCACGTCGATCACATTCACGCCGGGAATAAACGAGACGCCCATGGTGACGGCTTTTTTACCGTTGGCATGGTAGATACTGGCTGGCGATTCGTTTAGCCCGCGCGACAGCGTGGCGATGTCCCGCAGACGCGTCGCCGCACCGGTGCCGGAAGGCGTGATGATGAGATCCGCCAGTTCATCCAGATTCTCGAACTCACCGGTCGGGTGCAGACGAATGGATTCGCTGCCGGAGGTGATTTCTCCGGCGCTGGAAACGACGTTAAGTCTGCTGAGCAGAGCGGAAAGCTGGTTCAGCGTAATGCCGCGCGCGGCCATTTTGGTCAGAGAGATATCGATGTTGACCTGCTGGCTAATGGCCCCGCCGATGGCGACCTTCGCAACCCCGGGAACCAGAATTAACTCGCGGCGCAGCTGTTCCGCATATCTCACCAGTTCAGGATTACTGAATTCATCCCCGGAAATGGCGAAGAAGAAGCCGAATACGTCGCCGAAATCGTCATTTACAAAGGGCGTGACGACGCCGGGCGGGAACTGACGCGAGGCGTCGCCCACGCGGCGGCGCAGTTCATCCCAAATCTGCGGCAGTTCGTTCGAGTGATAGCGTGACGCAATGTTAACGGTGATTTGCGACAGACCGTTTGAAGAGATGGAGCTCACGTTGTCCAGATAAGGCAGCTGCTGGAGGGCATTCTCCAGCGGAAGCGTCACCTCTTCTTCAACCTGCTGAGCGGATGCGCCGGGGTAGTGGGTGACCACCACTGCGGTTTTGATGGTAAAAGCGGGGTCTTCCAGCCTGCCGATATCTAACAGGGCGAAAATACCCCCGATGCCCAGCAGCAGAATCGTTAGCCAGACGCGTACGGGGTTATTAATAAATTGACGAGAAATATCCATTACAGTCCCCGTTCACGCGTCCAGATACGCACCGGCTGGTTAGCATGGAGTTCCCCAACGCCTGCGGCAACCACGCGTTCGCCCGCTTTAAGCCCGCTGACGATCGTCACGCCTTCGCTACTCACTTGACCTACGCTGACCTTGCGGTCTTCAAGATGGAGCGCGTCGCCTTCTCCTGCCACGACCCAGACGTGCGGCTCATTGCGCGGGCTGTTGTCCGGGTTAAAGACGGCCTCAACCGGTACGACCAGCGCCTGAGCGCCTGCGCCAGCAGGGAGGTTGGTTAAATTAATGGTCACCGTACCGCTTACGCCACCGACGGCGGGAAAATCATCTGGCCGCGGCATGGTTAGTATTACCTGCCAGGTCAGGCTATTACTGTCGCTGCTGCCCGAGTGCTCTTTGTAGACGGCGGTAAATTCCCGATCCGGAATGGCGTTAATTCTCACCACGGGGCGATACTGCGCGTTGCGAATATCAAAGGTCTTAAACAGGTTCTCAGGAATACTAAACACCACGTCCAGCAGGTCGGTGCGGGTTAACGTCGCGATGGGCTGACCGGCAGACACCACCTGATGGTTTCGGACATGTACGCTGGCCGCCGTCCCGCTGAAGGGGGCGACAAGCGTCATTTGATTCAACTCTTCTCGGGCGATCTGTAGCGCTGCATTCGCAGAATCGCGGTTCGCACGCTGCACGTCCATTTCGGCTTTCGAAATCGCCTGGCGGCCCGCCAGCGTCTGGAAGCGATCGAATTGCCTCTGGGCCAGCGTCGCCGCCGTTTGTCTGTCATTAACCCGTTGCTGGGCTTCACGGGCATTCAATCTTGCAAGCTGTTGACCCTGCTTGATGACTGCGCCCTGACGTACATCGAGCACTTCAATTTGGCCTGCGCGCTTGAAGGAAAGGTCTGTAGCATCGCCCGATTCAATGCGGGCGGGGAAAACGCGCTGCTGGGCGTGACCGGGAACCGTCACCTCCGCCACTTTTACCATCCTGGGCAGGGGGGACGCTTGCTTGGGTTTCGGGTCGCACGCCGTGAGCGTTAACAAAACGAACGGTAAAAGAGAGAGGTAGCGGTTCACTGTATTCCCCTAATAAATAACTGTTTTATTTATTCCATAACCTGGACAGGGGTGACACTATTCAGCCAGAACAGTGACGACCATATAGGTAAATAAACCAATCGCCGTGCTGGCGATAATAGCAAGCGCGATAAACATACCCAGGCGGATCAGGCTTAAACCATACATAAATTCCTCCATGAGCCGGAAGCGGTGGCTGACTATGAGCATAGTCTGCGAAAAGATAAATGTTAAATAACCATTATCAGTGGGCAAGCGCTAAACCTGATATTCCTGTGCTACGTTTAATATCATCCATCTCTTTTTACCGTAACTGGCATTAAGGGCAACCCCCTGCATTTAATGCGTTTTTTTGCTTCATTCACTCTCGTGTTGGTTATAAAAAGGATGCTCGATATGTATAAAAACATTCTCGTTCCGGTGGATGTCTACGAGACAAGCCTGGCGGATAAAGCGTTGCAGCATGCACATTTTCTGGCGCAAAGCGCATCGGGTGACATTCATTTGCTGCACGTCATGCCCAAATTTTCAGCCGAACTGACGCGCGGTTTTATTTCAGATGCGCGCAAGATGGATGAATATATGATTAATAATTCGAAAGAAAAACTGTCTGACCTGGTCAAAAAATTGAATCTGCCGGAAGATCGTGTCCATCTCCATGTTCGTAGCGGAAATGTTCGTGATGAGGTTATTAAGCTGGCGGATGAACTTGCTGCTGGCGCGATTATTGTCGGCTCTCGAAATCCCAATATTCAAACCCATTTGTTAGGTTCGGAGGCGGCAAGTATTGTCCGTTACGCCCATGTTCCTGTTTTCGTTATTCGTTAATTACATGAAAGCAAGGTGATTTCTGAATAGAACCTGAGGAAGGAACGATGAAAACAGGAAAACCTGAACGTCCGTATTATCAACAAACCGTTGACGAAACCCTGTCGAATATCCACTCCACTCTGGAAGGACTTAGCGGCACTGAGGCATCAGCCCGACTTCAGCAGCATGGTGAGAATGCGTTGCCGCAAAAAAAGGGCAAACCCGCCTGGCTGCGCTTCCTTGCGCATTTTAACGATGTATTGATTTACGTTCTGCTGGTGGCCGCGTTGCTTAAGCTCTTTATGGGCCACTGGGTAGACATGTTTGTGATCCTTGGGGTTGCCATCATTAACGCCCTGATTGGCCATATCCAGGAGAGCAATGCTGAAAAATCGTTGCAGAGTATTCGCAATATGCTCTCCAGCGAAGCCGTGGTGGTACGACAGGGGAACCATGAAACGATCCCCACCACGTCGCTGGTGCCGGGAGATATCGTGGTGATCCGTGCCGGGGATCGTATTCCTGCGGACCTGCGCGTGATTGAAGCGCATAACCTTCGCGTGGAGGAGGCCATCCTGACCGGCGAATCCACCGTTGTTGAGAAAAACAGCGATGCGTTAAGCGGGGAACTGCCGTTAGGTGACCGGTATAATCTGCTCTACTCAGGCACCACCGTTAGCTCCGGCGGCGGTAAAGGCGTGGTGGTGGCAACCGGGGGCGAGACCGAGCTTGGCCACATCAATCAGATGATGTCCGACATTGAAAAGCACCGCACGCCGCTGATGGTGCAGATGGATAAACTCGGTAAAACCATCTTTATTACTATCCTGGTGATGATGGTGGCGCTGTTTGTCTTTAGCCTCCTGTTCCGGGATATGCCGGTTTCTGAACTGGTGCTGTCGCTTATCAGCCTCGCCGTTGCCGCCGTGCCGGAAGGCCTGCCGGCCATCATTTCCATCATCCTTTCGCTTGGTGTACAGGCCATGGCGCGACGCAAGGCCATCATTCGCAAGCTGCCTACGGTGGAAACGCTGGGTGCGATGACGGTCATCTGCTCGGATAAAACCGGCACCCTGACGATGAATGAAATGACGGTCAAAGCGGTGATTACCGCTGACACGACCTATCGCGTGGAGGGCGACAGCTACGAACCGGTGGGGAATATTCACCCCGTAGATGACCCGACGCCCGTCAGCGTGACGCAGGGTTCCCTGCTGGAACGCTACCTGCGTACAATCGACCTCTGCAATGACAGCCAGCTGATCAAAGACGAGCAGGGGCTGTGGAAAATCACCGGCGGTCCGACCGAGGGCGCGCTGAAGGTGCTGGCGGCGAAAATTTCGCTTCCACCGCTTGATACCGAAATGCGCAGCAAAATCCCGTTTGATTCGCAGTATAAATACATGTCCACCCTGTACCGGCTGGGCGAAGAAGAGGCGATTTTAATCACCGGCGCGCCGGACGTCCTGTTCCGCCTCTGCCAGTACCAGCAGACGAATGACGGACTGCAGCCTTTCGATCAGCCTTACTGGGAAGGAAAGATTGAAGAGTATGCCCGGGAAGGGTTGCGTATGGTGGCTGCGGCCTGGAAACCTGCCCGCGAGGGACAGCGCGAGCTGGATCACCCGGACCTCCATGATGGCGTGATCCTGCTGGGTATTGCAGGAATGATGGATCCGCCGCGTCCGGAGGCCATAACCGCGATTGCCGACTGTCTGCAGGCCGGGATCCGCGTGAAAATGATCACCGGCGACCACCCGCAAACGGCCATGAGCATTGGGCAAATGTTGGGGATTGGTAACGCCGCAAGCGCTATCACCGGACGCGAGCTGGAGGCAATGGACGATCGTCAGCTGAGCGACGCCGCGCAACAGTACGATATTTTCGCCCGAACCAGCCCGGAGGATAAATTCCGCCTCGTGCAGGCCCTGCAAAGTAAACAGGAAGTGGTGGGCATGACCGGGGATGGCGTAAATGATGCCCCGGCGCTCAAGCGGGCGGATGTGGGTATCGCCATGGGGATTAAGGGGACGGAAGTCACCAAGGAAGCCGCCGACATGGTGTTAACGGATGACAACTTTGCCACCATTGCCAGTGCGGTGCACGAGGGACGTCGGGTTTACGATAACCTGAAAAAAACCATTCTGTTCGTTATCCCGAGCAACATCGCGCAGGCCCTGCTGATCATCATCGCGCTGCTGGCGGGGAACCTGATCCCGCTCACCCCGGTCCTGATCCTGTGGATGAACATGGCGACGTCGGCAACGCTGTCGTTTGGCCTGGCGTTTGAAGCGGGTGAGAAGGACATCATGAACCGCCCACCGCGTAAGGCGAATCTGCATGTGATGGATGGCTATGCCATCTGGCGCGTGGTGTTTGTCGGTCTGATGATTGCCATTAGCGCCTTCGTGCTGGAAGCGTGGCTACAGCCGCGCGGCTATTCGGCGGAATTTATCCGCACCGTGCTGCTGCAAACCCTGGTGACCGCGCAGTGGTTCTACATGCTTAACTGCCGCGTTAATGATGGCTTCTCGCTGAGCAAAGGCCTGCTGGCGAATAAAGGGATTTGGATCGTGAGCGGCGTACTGCTGGCGCTACAGCTTCTTATCATCTACGCACCGTTCATGCAGATGCTGTTTGGCACCGAAGCGCTGCCGTTCCGCTACTGGGTCATCACCTTGCTGATTGGTTTTGTGATGTTCCTTATTGTCGAGGCGGAGAAAGTGCTGACGCGCAGGTGGCGCAAAACCGAAGCGTAATAGCGTAAACTGAGAAAGCCTGCCTGAGCCCGGGCTTTCTCTTTTTTGAGCACAGGATATTATGATGCGACTTACCTGGTTCGTCCTTGCGCTGTGTGCCGCTATACCCGGCGCGTTTGCCGTAACCTATACCCTACCGCCGGAAGGCAGTCGTCTGGTGGGAACCCCGATTATCATCACCGTTCCTGAAGGTAACACGCTGCCTCTGGAAGCCTTTGCCGCGCAGTACGGGCAGGGGCTGAGCAACCTGCTGGAAGCAAACCCGGGCGTAGATCCTTTTTTGCCTAAATCCGGCACCCGGCTGACGATCCCTCAGCAGCTGATTCTGCCCGACACCGTCCGCGAGGGCATTATCGTGAATGCCGCGGAAATGCGTCTCTACTATTATCCGCCTGGCGGCAATACCGTTGAAGTTCTGCCCATCGGCATCGGTCAGGCCGGACGCGAAACTCCGCGTAACTGGGTGACGGCCGTTGAGCGTAAGCAGGAGGGGCCAACCTGGTCTCCGACGCCGAACACGCGCCGTGCCTATGCGGCAGAAGGGAAAACGCTTCCGGCATTCGTACCCGCCGGGCCGGATAACCCGATGGGCCTGTATGCGATTTATATTGGCAGGCTGTATGCCATTCACGGCACAAACTCGAATTTCGGCATCGGGCTACGGGTGAGCCAGGGCTGTATCCGTCTGCGCAATAACGACATCAAATACCTTTTCGATAACGTTCCCGTAGGAACCCGCGTGCAGCTTATCGACAGGCCGGTTAAAGTCACCACCGAGCCGGACGGCAGCCGCTGGGTGGAAGTTCACGAGCCATTATCACGCAACCGCGCGGAGTTTGAATCGACCAGTAAAGTGCCGCTGCCCATTTCAGCCGCGCAGCGAACGCAGCTGATAAACGAGGGGGCAGGAGCCGAACTGGAACGGCGGTCCGGGATGCCGGTGAAGCTTGGCATGTAAAGGCATAGTGCGGGGACACACGAGTCCCGTAGGGCGGGTAAGGCGAAGCCGCCACCCGACAATTTTACCCGACG
>NZ_JAJNOG010000015.1:0-28768 GCF_027947695.1 Enterobacter sp. PI-10
TGGCCGTACCGTTGGCGCGGGCGTGGTTGCTAAAGTTCTCGGCTAATCGCTGATAACATTTGACGCAATGCGCATGAAAAGGGCATCATTTGATGCCCTTTTTGCACGCTTTCACATCAGAACCTGGCTCATCAGTGATTATTTTTGTCATAATCATTGCTGAGACAGGCTCTGCAGAGAGCGTATAATCCATAAAGGGATTAGCGTTTCGATTTGGCTCGCCTCGCAATCGCGGGGTGAAATTATTTGTAGAATTCTTCTGACAGGTTGGTTTATGAGTGCGAATACCGAAGCTCAAGGGAGCGGGCGCGGCCTGGAAGCGATGAAGTGGGTCGCTGTTGCCGTGCTGCTGATTGTGGCAATCGTTGGCAACTATCTTTATCGTGACATGATGCTGCCGCTCCGCGCGCTGGCAGTGGTGATTCTGATTGCTGCAGCGGGCGGTGTCGCGCTGTTGACGACTAAGGGTAAAGCGACCGTTGCTTTCGCTCGTGAAGCACGTACCGAAGTCCGCAAGGTCATTTGGCCGACTCGCCAGGAAACATTGCACACCACGCTGATCGTGGCTGCAGTGACTGCGGTAATGTCACTGATCCTGTGGGGACTGGATGGTATTCTGGTTCGCCTGGTTTCCTTTATTACTGGCCTGAGGTTCTAAGATGTCTGAAGCCCCTAAAAAGCGTTGGTACGTCGTTCAGGCGTTTTCCGGTTTTGAAGGCCGCGTAGCAACGTCGCTGCGTGAGCATATCAAATTACACAACATGGAAGAGTTATTTGGCGAAGTTATGGTTCCGACCGAAGAAGTGGTTGAGATCCGTGGCGGCCAACGTCGCAAAAGCGAGCGTAAATTCTTCCCGGGTTACGTGCTGGTTCAGATGGTGATGAACGATGCGAGCTGGCACCTGGTGCGCAGCGTACCGCGCGTGATGGGCTTTATCGGCGGCACGTCTGACCGTCCGGCGCCAATCAGCGATAAAGAAGTTGATGCGATTATGAACCGCCTGCAGCAGGTGGGTGATAAGCCGCGTCCGAAAACGCTGTTTGAACCGGGTGAAATGGTTCGTGTTAGCGACGGTCCGTTTGCTGACTTTAATGGCGTCGTTGAAGAAGTGGACTACGAGAAGTCCCGCCTGAAAGTTTCTGTTTCTATCTTCGGTCGTGCGACCCCGGTAGAACTGGACTTTGCGCAGGTCGAAAAAGCCTAAGCAGCGATCAAAAAAGCGGCGATTTAATCGTTGCACAGGGCGCGAGATTGGAATACAATTTCGCGCCTTTTGTTTTTATGGGCCCCGGCCCGTAAAACGAATTTTATTCACGGGGAGCCTCCCTGAGGCGCTATCACCCAATCAGAGGATTTTAGAATGGCTAAGAAAGTACAAGCCTACGTCAAGCTGCAGGTTGCAGCTGGTATGGCGAACCCAAGTCCACCAGTTGGTCCAGCTCTGGGTCAGCAGGGTGTGAACATCATGGAATTCTGTAAAGCGTTCAACGCAAAAACTGAATCCCTGGAAAAAGGTCTGCCAATCCCAGTCGTAATCACTGTTTACGCTGACCGTTCTTTCACTTTCGTTACCAAAACCCCTCCAGCAGCTGTTCTGCTGAAGAAAGCGGCTGGTATCAAGTCTGGTTCCGGTAAACCGAACAAAGACAAAGTGGGTAAAATTTCCCGCGCTCAGCTGCAGGAAATCGCGCAGACCAAAGCTGCCGACATGACTGGTGCCGACATTGAAGCGATGACTCGCTCAATCGAAGGTACTGCACGTTCCATGGGCCTGGTAGTGGAGGACTAAGAAATGGCTAAACTGACCAAGCGCATGTCCGTGATCCGTGACAAAGTTGATGCGACCAAACAGTACGACATCAACGAAGCTATCGCTCTGCTGAAAGAACTGGCAACTGCTAAGTTCGTTGAAAGCGTTGACGTTGCCGTTAACCTCGGCATCGACGCGCGTAAATCCGATCAGAACGTTCGTGGCGCAACTGTACTGCCACACGGTACTGGCCGTTCCGTTCGCGTAGCTGTATTTGCTCAGGGTGCGAACGCTGAAGCTGCTAAAGCTGCCGGCGCTGAACTGGTAGGTATGGAAGATCTGGCTGATCAGATCAAGAAAGGCGAAATGAACTTTGACGTTGTTATTGCTTCTCCAGATGCAATGCGCGTTGTTGGCCAGCTGGGCCAAGTTCTGGGTCCACGCGGCCTGATGCCAAACCCGAAAGTTGGTACTGTAACCCCTAACGTTGCTGAAGCGGTTAAGAACGCTAAAGCAGGTCAGGTTCGTTATCGTAACGACAAAAACGGCATCATCCACACCACCATCGGTAAAGTGGACTTTGACGCTGACAAACTGAAAGAAAACCTGGAAGCTCTGCTGGTTGCGCTGAAAAAAGCGAAACCAACTCAGGCGAAAGGCGTGTACATCAAGAAAGTTAGCATCTCCACCACTATGGGTGCAGGTGTTGCAGTTGACCAGGCTGGCCTGAGCGCTGCTGCAAACTAATGCCTTTACGTGGGCGGTGATTTTGTCTACAATCTTACCCCCACGTTTGCTAACAAAAGTTAGCGGCTAAAAGATTTGTTCGTTGGAGCCTGGCCTAATCCAGGCCTCCGTCGAAGACCGCAGGTGTTTCGCAAGAGACTTAATCCCCTGCGTAGACGGTGACAGAACGCTAAGATTATTTTTGGATACTCTGGCTTGTTTCTGCTCACCGTATTAAGACGCTCTTTCCGTTGGGGAGAGTGAAGTGAGTTCCGGAACATGAGTTCCGGCAAACATCCAGGAGCAAAGCTAATGGCTTTAAATCTTCAAGACAAACAAGCGATTGTTGCTGAAGTCAGCGAAGTAGCCAAAGGCGCGCTGTCTGCAGTAGTTGCGGATTCCCGTGGCGTTACTGTAGACAAAATGACTGAACTGCGTAAAGCAGGTCGTGAAGCTGGCGTATACATGCGTGTTGTTCGTAACACCCTGCTGCGCCGCGTAGTTGAAGGTACTCAGTTCGAGTGCCTGAAAGACACGTTTGTTGGTCCGACCCTGATTGCATACTCTATGGAACACCCGGGCGCTGCTGCTCGTCTGTTCAAAGAGTTCGCGAAAGCGAATGCAAAATTTGAGGTCAAAGCTGCAGCCTTTGAAGGTGAGTTGATCCCGGCATCGCAAATCGATCGCCTGGCAACCCTGCCGACCTACGAAGAAGCAATTGCACGCCTGATGGCAACCATGAAAGAAGCTGCGGCTGGCAAACTGGTTCGCACTCTGGCTGCTGTACGCGATGCGAAAGAAGCTGCTTAATCGCAGTTATCTTTATAAAGCATTTGCTTACGTATAAACTTATTCTGATTTTCAGGAACAATTTAAATGTCTATCACTAAAGATCAAATCATTGAAGCAGTAGCAGCTATGTCCGTAATGGACGTTGTAGAGCTGGTTTCTGCAATGGAAGAAAAATTCGGTGTTTCTGCTGCTGCTGCTGTAGCTGTAGCTGCGGGCCCGGCTGAAGCTGCTGAAGAAAAAACTGAATTCGACGTAATTCTGAAAGCTGCTGGCGCTAACAAAGTTGCTGTTATCAAAGCAGTACGTGGCGCAACTGGCCTGGGTCTGAAAGAAGCTAAAGACCTGGTAGAATCTGCTCCAGCTGCGCTGAAAGAAGGCGTGAGCAAAGACGACGCAGAAGCACTGAAAAAATCTCTGGAAGAAGCTGGCGCTGAAGTTGAAGTTAAATAAGCCAACTTTTCTGGTTGCAGCCTGAGTAATTAGGCTGATGGCTGGTGACTTTTTAGTCACCAGCCTTTTTGCGCTGTAAGGCATCAGTAGCATTTCACACTGTTTGACTGCTGATTGTCCTGACAATGCATGTTTCTATCGACGACTTAATATATTGCGACAGGGTGCTCGCTCTGTGTAAATCGCGACGAAATGATTTAAGCGTGATAGCAACAGGTATTGCGGAAAGTATTCAATTTTCCGGTCCACAAAATGGTGTTGCACAAACTGTCCCTTCGTCGGACAGATGGGTCGACTTGTCAGCGAGCTGAGGAACCCTATGGTTTACTCCTATACCGAGAAAAAACGTATTCGTAAGGATTTTGGTAAACGTCCACAAGTTCTGGACATTCCATATCTCCTTTCTATCCAGCTTGACTCGTTCCAGAAGTTTATCGAGCAAGATCCTGAAGGGCAGTACGGTCTGGAAGCAGCCTTCCGCTCCGTGTTCCCGATTCAGAGCTATAGCGGTAACTCCGAGCTGCAGTACGTCAGCTACCGCCTTGGCGAACCGGTGTTTGACGTTCAGGAATGTCAGATCCGTGGCGTGACCTATTCCGCACCGCTGCGCGTAAAACTGCGTCTGGTGATCTACGAGCGCGAAGCTCCGGAAGGCACCGTAAAAGACATTAAAGAACAAGAAGTCTACATGGGTGAAATTCCACTCATGACAGACAACGGTACTTTCGTAATCAACGGTACTGAGCGTGTTATCGTTTCCCAGCTGCATCGTAGCCCGGGCGTCTTCTTCGACAGCGATAAAGGTAAAACACACTCTTCCGGTAAAGTACTGTATAACGCACGCATCATTCCTTACCGTGGTTCATGGCTGGACTTTGAGTTCGATCCGAAAGACAACCTCTTTGTCCGTATCGACCGTCGTCGTAAGCTGCCTGCAACCATCATTCTGCGTGCACTGAACTATACCACTGAGCAGATCCTGGACCTGTTCTTTGAGAAAGTGATCTTTGAAATCCGCGACAACAAGCTGCAGATGGAGCTGGTGCCGGAACGTCTGCGTGGTGAGACCGCGTCGTTCGACATCGAAGCCGACGGCAAAGTGTATGTGGAAAAAGGTCGCCGTATCACCGCGCGCCACATCCGCCAGCTGGAAAAAGATGATATCAAACACATCGAAGTTCCGGTTGAATACATTGCAGGAAAAGTAGCCGCGAAAGATTACGTTGATGAATCAACTGGCGAGCTGATCTGCCCGGCGAACATGGAGCTGAGCCTGGATCTGCTGGCTAAGCTGAGCCAGTCTGGCCACAAACGTATCGAAACGCTGTTCACCAACGATCTGGACCACGGTGCGTATATCTCTGAGACTATTCGCGTCGACCCAACCACCGATCGTCTGAGCGCGCTGGTAGAAATCTACCGCATGATGCGTCCTGGTGAGCCACCAACTCGCGAAGCGGCGGAAAGCCTGTTCGAGAACCTGTTCTTCTCCGAAGACCGCTACGATCTGTCTGCGGTTGGTCGTATGAAGTTCAACCGTTCTCTGCTGCGCGACGAAATCGAAGGTTCCGGTATCCTGAGCAAAGACGACATCATCGAAGTGATGAAGAAGCTCATCGATATCCGTAACGGTAAAGGCGAAGTGGACGATATCGACCACCTCGGCAACCGTCGTATCCGTTCCGTAGGCGAAATGGCGGAAAACCAGTTCCGCGTTGGCCTGGTACGTGTAGAGCGTGCGGTGAAAGAGCGTCTGTCTCTGGGCGATCTGGATACCCTGATGCCTCAGGATATGATCAACGCCAAGCCGATTTCTGCAGCAGTGAAAGAGTTCTTCGGTTCAAGCCAGCTGTCTCAGTTCATGGACCAGAACAACCCGCTGTCTGAGATTACGCACAAACGTCGTATCTCTGCACTCGGCCCAGGCGGTCTGACCCGTGAACGTGCAGGCTTTGAAGTTCGAGACGTACACCCGACGCACTACGGTCGCGTATGTCCAATCGAAACGCCTGAAGGTCCAAACATCGGTCTGATCAACTCCCTGTCCGTGTACGCACAGACTAACGAATACGGTTTCCTTGAGACCCCGTACCGTAAAGTGACCGACGGTGTTGTAACCGATGAAATTCATTACCTGTCTGCTATTGAAGAAGGTAACTACGTTATCGCTCAGGCGAACTCCAACCTGGATGACGAAGGCCACTTTGTAGAAGATCTGGTTACCTGCCGTAGCAAAGGCGAATCCAGCTTGTTCAGCCGCGACCAGGTTGACTACATGGACGTATCCACCCAGCAGGTGGTATCCGTCGGTGCGTCCCTGATCCCGTTCCTGGAACACGATGACGCCAACCGTGCATTGATGGGTGCGAACATGCAACGTCAGGCCGTTCCAACTCTGCGCGCTGATAAGCCGCTGGTTGGTACCGGTATGGAGCGTGCTGTTGCCGTTGACTCCGGTGTTACTGCAGTTGCTAAACGTGGCGGTACTGTTCAGTACGTCGATGCATCCCGTATCGTTATCAAAGTTAACGAAGACGAGATGTATCCGGGCGAAGCAGGTATCGACATTTATAACCTGACCAAATATACCCGTTCTAACCAGAACACCTGTATCAACCAGATGCCTTGCGTGTCTCTGGGTGAGCCAGTTGAGCGCGGCGACGTGCTGGCAGACGGTCCGTCCACCGACCTCGGTGAACTGGCGCTCGGTCAGAACATGCGCGTAGCGTTCATGCCGTGGAACGGTTACAACTTCGAAGACTCCATCCTCGTCTCCGAGCGTGTGGTTCAGGAAGATCGTTTCACCACCATTCATATTCAGGAACTGGCATGTGTGTCCCGTGACACCAAGCTGGGGCCAGAAGAGATCACCGCTGACATCCCTAACGTGGGTGAAGCTGCGCTCTCCAAACTGGATGAATCCGGTATCGTTTACATCGGTGCGGAAGTGACCGGCGGCGACATTCTGGTTGGTAAGGTTACGCCTAAAGGTGAAACCCAGCTGACGCCAGAAGAGAAACTGCTGCGTGCAATCTTCGGTGAGAAAGCGTCTGACGTTAAAGACTCTTCTCTGCGCGTACCAAACGGTGTTTCCGGTACGGTTATCGATGTTCAGGTCTTCACTCGTGACGGCGTTGAGAAAGATAAGCGTGCGCTGGAAATCGAAGAGATGCAGCTCAAACAGGCTAAGAAAGACCTGTCTGAAGAACTGCAAATCCTCGAAGCGGGTCTGTTCAGCCGTATCTATGCGGTGCTGGTTGCCGGTGGCGTTGAAGCTGAGAAGCTCGACAAACTGCCTCGCGATCGCTGGCTGGAACTGGGCCTGACCGACGAAGAGAAACAGAATCAGCTGGAACAGCTGGCTGAGCAGTATGACGAACTGAAACACGAGTTCGAGAAAAAACTCGAAGCGAAACGCCGCAAAATCACTCAGGGCGACGATCTGGCACCAGGCGTGCTGAAGATTGTTAAGGTGTATCTGGCTGTTAAACGTCAGATCCAGCCTGGTGATAAGATGGCAGGTCGTCACGGTAACAAGGGTGTTATCTCTAAGATCAACCCGATCGAAGATATGCCGCACGATGCTAACGGTACGCCGGTAGATATCGTACTGAACCCGCTGGGCGTACCGTCTCGTATGAACATTGGTCAGATCCTGGAAACTCACCTGGGTATGGCTGCGAAAGGCATCGGCGATAAGATTAACGCCATGCTGAAACAGCAGCAGGAAGTCGCGAAACTGCGCGAATTCATCCAGCGTGCCTACGATCTGGGTACCGACGTGCGTCAGAAAGTCGACCTGAACACCTTCAGCGATGAAGAAGTGCTGCGTCTGGCAGAGAACCTGCGCAAAGGTATGCCAATTGCAACGCCGGTATTCGACGGTGCAAAAGAAGCTGAAATTAAAGAGCTGCTGCAACTGGGTGGTCTGCCAACGTCTGGTCAGATTACGCTGTTTGACGGCCGTACTGGTGAACAGTTCGAACGTCCGGTAACCGTAGGTTACATGTACATGCTGAAACTGAACCACCTGGTCGACGACAAGATGCACGCTCGTTCTACCGGTTCTTACAGCCTGGTTACTCAGCAGCCGCTGGGTGGTAAGGCACAGTTCGGTGGTCAGCGCTTCGGGGAGATGGAAGTGTGGGCGCTGGAAGCATACGGCGCGGCATACACCCTGCAGGAAATGCTCACCGTTAAGTCTGATGACGTGAACGGTCGTACCAAGATGTATAAAAACATCGTGGACGGCAACCATCAGATGGAGCCGGGCATGCCAGAATCCTTCAACGTACTGTTGAAAGAGATTCGTTCGCTGGGTATCAACATCGAACTGGAAGACGAGTAATTCTCGCTCAAACAGGTCACTGGTGCCGGGTTAACCCCCGGCACCAGATTGTGCTAACTCCGACGGGAGCAAATCCGTGAAAGATTTATTAAAGTTTCTGAAAGCGCAGACTAAAACCGAAGAGTTTGATGCGATCAAAATTGCTCTGGCTTCGCCAGACATGATCCGTTCATGGTCTTTCGGTGAAGTTAAAAAGCCGGAAACCATCAACTACCGTACGTTCAAACCTGAACGTGACGGCCTTTTCTGTGCGCGTATTTTCGGGCCAGTAAAAGATTACGAGTGCCTGTGCGGTAAGTACAAGCGCCTGAAACACCGTGGTGTGATCTGTGAGAAGTGCGGCGTTGAAGTGACCCAGACCAAAGTGCGTCGTGAGCGCATGGGCCACATCGAGCTGGCGTCTCCGACCGCTCACATCTGGTTCCTGAAATCTCTGCCGTCCCGTATCGGTCTGCTGCTGGATATGCCGCTGCGCGATATCGAACGTGTTCTGTACTTCGAATCTTATGTGGTTATCGAAGGCGGGATGACGAACCTGGAACGTCATCAGATCCTGACTGAAGAGCAGTATCTGGACGCGCTGGAAGAGTTCGGTGACGAATTCGACGCGAAGATGGGTGCGGAAGCTATTCAGGCCCTGCTGAAGAGCATGGATCTGGAGCAAGAGTGCGAGCAGCTGCGTGAAGAGCTGAACGAAACCAACTCCGAAACCAAACGTAAAAAGCTGACCAAGCGTATCAAACTGCTGGAAGCGTTCGTTCAGTCTGGTAACAAACCAGAGTGGATGATCCTGACCGTTCTGCCGGTTCTGCCGCCAGATCTGCGTCCACTGGTTCCGCTGGATGGTGGTCGTTTCGCAACGTCCGATCTGAACGATCTGTATCGTCGCGTTATCAACCGTAACAACCGTCTGAAACGTCTGCTGGATCTGGCTGCGCCGGACATTATCGTACGCAACGAAAAACGTATGCTGCAGGAAGCGGTAGATGCCCTGCTGGATAACGGTCGTCGCGGTCGTGCGATCACCGGTTCTAACAAACGTCCTCTGAAATCTTTGGCCGACATGATCAAAGGTAAACAGGGTCGTTTCCGTCAGAACCTGCTCGGTAAGCGTGTTGACTACTCCGGTCGTTCTGTAATCACCGTAGGTCCATACCTGCGTCTGCATCAGTGCGGTCTGCCGAAGAAAATGGCACTGGAGCTGTTCAAACCGTTCATCTACGGCAAGCTGGAACTGCGTGGCCTCGCCACCACCATCAAAGCCGCTAAGAAAATGGTTGAGCGTGAAGAAGCTGTCGTTTGGGATATCCTGGACGAAGTGATCCGCGAACACCCGGTACTGCTGAACCGTGCACCAACTCTGCACCGTTTGGGTATCCAGGCATTTGAGCCAGTCCTGATCGAAGGTAAAGCTATCCAGCTGCACCCGCTGGTTTGTGCGGCCTATAACGCCGACTTCGATGGTGACCAGATGGCTGTTCACGTACCGCTGACGCTGGAAGCCCAGCTCGAAGCGCGTGCGCTGATGATGTCTACCAACAACATCCTGTCCCCAGCGAACGGTGAACCAATTATCGTTCCTTCTCAGGACGTTGTACTGGGTCTGTACTACATGACCCGTGACTGTGTTAACGCCAAAGGCGAAGGCATGGTGCTGACTGGCCCGAAAGAAGCTGAGCGTATTTATCGCGCTGGCCTGGCCTCTCTGCATGCGCGCGTTAAAGTGCGTATCACCGAATACGAAAAAGATGAAAACGGCGAATTCGTTGCGAAAACCAGCCTGAAAGACACGACCGTTGGCCGTGCCATTCTGTGGATGATCGTACCGAAAGGTCTGCCTTTCTCCATCGTCAACCAGGCGCTGGGCAAGAAAGCGATCTCCAAAATGCTGAACACCTGTTACCGCATTCTGGGTCTGAAGCCGACCGTTATCTTCGCTGACCAGACAATGTATACCGGCTTTGCTTACGCAGCGCGTTCAGGTGCATCTGTTGGTATCGATGACATGGTCATCCCAGAGAAGAAACACGAGATCATCTCTGAAGCGGAAGCCGAAGTTGCTGAGATCCAGGAGCAGTTCCAGTCTGGTCTGGTTACCGCGGGCGAACGCTATAACAAAGTTATCGATATCTGGGCAGCGGCGAACGATCGTGTATCCAAAGCGATGATGGATAACCTGCAGACCGAAACCGTGATTAACCGTGACGGCGTAGAAGAGCAGCAGGTTTCCTTCAACAGCATCTACATGATGGCCGACTCCGGTGCGCGTGGTTCCGCAGCACAGATTCGTCAGCTGGCAGGTATGCGTGGTCTGATGGCGAAGCCAGATGGCTCCATCATCGAAACGCCAATCACCGCGAACTTCCGTGAAGGTCTGAACGTACTCCAGTACTTCATCTCCACGCACGGTGCTCGTAAGGGTCTGGCGGATACCGCACTGAAAACTGCGAACTCCGGTTATCTGACGCGTCGTCTGGTTGACGTTGCGCAGGATCTGGTTGTGACCGAAGACGATTGTGGCACCCTCGAAGGTATCACCATGACCCCGGTTATCGAGGGCGGTGATGTTAAAGAGCCACTGCGCGATCGCGTTCTGGGTCGTGTAACCGCGGAAGACATTCTGAAGCCGGGTACTGCAGACATTCTGGTTCCACGCAACACGCTGCTGCACGAGCACTGGTGTGACCTGCTGGAAGCGAACTCTGTTGACTCCGTGAAAGTACGTTCCGTTGTATCCTGTGACACCGACTTTGGTGTATGTGCGCACTGCTATGGTCGTGACCTGGCGCGTGGCCACATCATCAACAAAGGTGAAGCAATCGGCGTTATCGCGGCACAGTCCATCGGTGAGCCGGGTACACAGCTGACGATGCGTACGTTCCACATCGGTGGTGCGGCATCTCGTGCGGCTGCTGAATCCAGCATCCAGGTGAAAAACAAAGGTAGCATCAAGCTCAGCAACGCGAAGTCAGTTGTTAACTCCGCTGGCAAGCTGGTTGTGACCTCTCGTAACACCGAGCTGAAGCTGATCGACGAATTCGGTCGTACCAAAGAGAGCTATAAAGTGCCTTACGGTGCGGTTATGGCGAAAGGTGATGGCGAGCAGGTTGCCGGCGGTGAAACCGTTGCAAACTGGGATCCACACACCATGCCGGTTATCACCGAAGTAAGTGGTTTCATCCGCTTCACTGACATGATCGACGGCCAGACCATTACTCGTCAGACGGACGAGCTGACCGGTCTGTCTTCTCTGGTGGTTCTGGATTCTGCTGAACGTACTACCGGTGGTAAAGATCTGCGTCCTGCACTGAAAATCGTTGATGCTCAGGGTAACGACGTTCTGATCCCGGGTACCGACATGCCTGCGCAGTACTTCCTGCCGGGTAAAGCGATCGTTCAGCTGGAAGATGGCATTCAGATCGGTGCGGGTGATGCTCTGGCGCGTATTCCACAGGAATCCAGCGGTACCAAGGACATCACCGGTGGTCTGCCACGCGTTGCGGACCTGTTCGAAGCACGTCGTCCGAAAGAGCCTGCAATCCTGGCTGAAATCAGCGGTATCATCTCCTTCGGTAAAGAGACCAAAGGGAAGCGCCGTCTGGTTATCACTCCAGTAGATGGCAGCGAACCGTACGAAGAGATGATTCCTAAGTGGCGTCAGCTCAACGTGTTCGAAGGTGAACGTGTAGAACGTGGTGACGTGGTTTCCGATGGTCCAGAAGCTCCGCACGACATTCTGCGTCTTCGTGGCGTACACGCAGTAACGCGTTACATCACCAACGAAGTACAGGACGTTTACCGTCTGCAGGGCGTTAAGATTAACGATAAGCACATCGAAGTTATCGTTCGTCAGATGCTGCGTAAAGCAACCATCGAAAACGCAGGAAGCTCCGAGTTCCTGGAAGGCGAGCAGGTTGAATACTCACGCGTCAAGATCGCTAACCGCGAACTGGAAGCGAACGGCAAAATCGGTGCGACCTTCTCGCGCGATCTGCTGGGTATCACCAAAGCGTCTCTGGCAACCGAGTCCTTCATCTCTGCAGCATCGTTCCAGGAAACGACTCGTGTCCTGACCGAAGCCGCTGTTGCAGGTAAACGTGATGAACTGCGCGGTCTGAAAGAGAACGTCATCGTGGGTCGTCTGATCCCGGCTGGTACCGGTTATGCGTACCATCAGGATCGTATGCGTCGTCGTGCTGCGGGCGAACTGCCAGCTGCACCGCAGGTGACTGCTGAAGATGCATCCGCGAGCCTGGCAGAACTGCTGAACGCAGGTCTGGGCGGTTCCGACAACGAGTAATCGTTGATGCCGTAAATAAAAAACCCGCCTCGGCGGGTTTTTTTACATCTGCATGTATTCAATTCACCAACGGGATCCGACGATAAAGCTCAATCATATCGCCCGCCAGATCCTGAATGACCATGGCGTTCATCAGGTGATCCTGCGAGTGGACGGTGATCAGGTTAACCGGAAGCTTCCCGGTCCCCTCATCAAGACCGATAAGCTGCGTCTGGATCGTGTGCGCATGCTTCACATATTCGCGCGACTCTTCCATCGCTTTTTCTGCTTCGTCAAACTCACCTTTACGCGCCATCTGTAACGCCGTCAGGGCCGCACTGCGCGCCGCGCCTGCGTTGACCAGCAGTTCCATAATCGTTGTTTCTAAGTCTTCCATTATGACTCCAGAAGTTTGAGCGCTTTTTCCAGGACGGCATCCCCTTTCATCATGCCGTAATCCATCATGTCGATCACCGCGACCTTTTTACCCAGCGGCTCGGCCTGCGCCTGAAGTTTAGCCTGCTCGTATTTAACCTGTGGCCCCAGCAATACGATGTCGGCCGTCGCGATGTTGTCTTTAAACTCCGCAACCGGAACGGCTTTAATGGTGACTTCAACTCCTTTTTTCTGCGCGGCGTCTTTCATACGTTGAACCAGCATGCTGGTTGACATTCCCGCTGCACAGCATAAAACGATGTTCTTCATAATCAGCCTCGATCTACATGTGTTTATTGATAATTATCCCGTGCAGACCGCTTCAACAACCGCTTTACCGCGATTGTGTGTCAGGCATCACAAAGAAACCGGTGATTTTCTGAAACCGGTTACAATTTTGCATTGTCGGGCACCCGGCCCGTGGAAACGGGCAGGGTGAAAGAGGCAGGATTAGCTGATGGACGTTCGGTTAATGCGGTTTTTGCCCTGCTGTTTGGCGCTGTAGAGGGCATTATCAACGCTCCCGACAAATTGCTCCAGCGGTTCAAAATGCCACTCTCCAAGACCGCCGCTGAACGTAACCCGCAGGTTTTCTTCCCGCCAGACGCGCTTTTCAACGGCGGTACGCCACGCTTCCAGCAATGAGAGCGCGGAAGACATCTGCTCAGCCTGAAAGATTACCGCGAACTCCTCTCCACCATAACGGTAAATTGAGATGTGATGTGGCTGCATGATCTGAATCCCTTCGCGAGCCACGTTACGCAGAACAATATCACCGGTCAGGTGGCCCAGCGTGTCGTTAATTGACTTGAAGTTATCAATGTCTACCAGCGCCATCGCGAAAGGCTGCTGGGCATTCAGCAGCTCCGCGACATCGCTGTCGAACGCGCGGCGGTTTTTACAGCCCGTCAGCGCATCGTGAGTGGCCTGGCGAACATACGCCATTTCACGCTCTTTGTTGGACTGAATCGTGTGGCTCAGCATCGCTTCCAGGCGCGGCGCCTCGCTAACATCGCCAGTTTTGATGGCATTGATAATGTGCATCAGCACTGAACGCGAGGCGTGGCGGAGGTATAAGCCGAAGAGGATGATGATGATGGCGGCCAGCGCAAACCCCCAGCCAACGATTGTTGTTTCGTGACGGGTAATATCTGTGAGCGTCTCGCCAGAGACCCGGTAGATGACAAACCAGTCCGGGTTGGTAAACGAGTAGTAGTAATACCAGGCGTTGCTTTTCTTGTCGTAAAGATGACCTTCGCCGCTGGTCATTTTGTCCATCAGCGCTTCGCTCACGTACTGTTTGAACAGCGCGCCGGTATCCGGATGCAGCACCACGGCACCATCGCGTTCGACGACGAAGAATTCCCCCTGAACGGGCGCCACCATCTGGCGCAGGGTGAAGCCCATAGACGTCAAATCGAGATGGAAAGCGAGCGTTCCCTTCAGTCTCCCTTCAGGCGAAATCAAAGGCTTATAGAGTGTTACCGTCGGATGGCCAGTGAAGTAGTCCATGTAGGGACGGGTGTAGTGACTGAAGATACTGGCTTCCGCCTGAGCGACGAACCACGGGCGTGTCCGGGGATCGAAGGTTTTACTCGTCTCCGTGGGGAGCACCTCTGGTGCGCGAAGATAATGCCCCTGCGTGTCCGCCAGCGAGATGGAGGAGACGGTCGGCATCAGGTTCTGCAAATGCATCATCATCTGCAGCCCTTGCGTCGGGTTGACGTTGAGCGTCTCGTTTAGCCTGTCGTCGCGGGCAAAGTACATCGCGGAACGGCCCAGGATATAGTCGTTTTCACGCAGGATAGATTCGGTGTAGTTCACCGCCAGGTTATGCGTGAAGTTGCTATTGATCTTATGATAATCCTCAAGAAAATCCTTTCGTTGCGAAAGCGTTACCGCGATCGCGATCACCGCAAAACTGCAGAGGATCCCCGCAAAGCTGAGCATGATTGGCCGTGTAAAAGAGAGCTTTTTGCTGTGAAGTGCCATGAGCTGTACATCGTTCCTGATGGTGAATATTTTTCGTCTGCCGATATCCTCTCAGCATAGTCGCTGTCCTGCGGTTAGCGGTGAATTATACGGTGCACGATTTCTGACGAGATGATTTATCTTAAGAACCATTAAGAAAATACTTATTCATTTGCCGGGGGCAGTTTGTGAAATGAATCAGAGGCAGGGCGAAACGAGGAAGAAGCTTTTCGCCCCGGTCAGCATCCGTTGCTGACCTTGTGACAATAAAAAACCGGACGATCGATGACAATCATCCGGTTTTGCCTTTTCGTAGCGTCTCGACAAATTTCTATGATGTTGCTGTGCGTTTCAACGTCATTGCGAGGCTCTTCCCAGCCAGCTGTCCCAGTCTTTCCAGACAGGCTGAAGGCCCTGCGCCGTCAGGGCTGCGGCGACCGCTTCCGGACGTCGCCCGTCATGCGGCACAAACTGCTCCAGCTCCGGACGATCGTCGGCGTAGCCGCCAGGCTGCGTTTTGGAAAATGCGCTGACGTTGTTAATTGCAAGCGGGATAACGCGATCGCGAAACGCCGGGGACTCACGCGTTGAGAGCGATAATTCAACTTCCGGGGCGAGCAGGCGAAACGCGCAGATCGTCTGCACCAGCTGGCGTTCATCCATTAGCGAAGCCGGTTCGATCCCTCCCGCACAGGGGCGCAGGCGCGGGAAGGAGATGGAATAACGGCTCTGCCAGTAGTGCTGCTGGAGCCACAGCAAATGTTCCGCCACCATATAACAATCCACCCGCCAGCTGTCGGAGAGCCCGATCAGCGCACCCAGACCGATTTTGTCGATACCCGCGCGGCCGAGCCTGTCCGGCGTTTCCAGCCGGAAAAAGAAATCCTGTTTCTTACCCTTCAGGTGGTGCCGGGCGTACGTCGCCTCATGATAGGTTTCCTGGTAGACCATGACCCCGTCCAGCCCGAGGTTTTTGAGCTCTGCGTACTCCTCCTGCGACAGGGGCTGCACTTCCATCTGCAACGACGAAAACTGACGACGAATGGCGGGAAGGTGCTGACGGAAATAGTCCATTCCCACTTTTCCCTGATGTTCGCCCGTGACCAGCAGAAGATGTTCAAAGCCCATTTCACGAATGGCCGCACACTCCCGGGAAATCTCATCTTCATCGAGCGTTTTACGCTTGATGCGGTTGCTCATGGAAAAACCGCAGTAGGTGCAGTCATTGGCGCACAGGTTGGAGAGATAGAGCGGCACGTAGAAGCTCACCGTGTTGCCAAAACGCTGGCGGGTGAGCCGCTGTGCTCGCTGGGCCATCGGTTCGAGGTACGCGCTCGCCGCGGGGGAGAGCAGGGCCATCAGATCCTCGCGGGTCAGATGGCGGGCATGCAGCGCGCGCTCCACGTCAGCCGCCGTTTTGCTGTTGATGCGCAGGGCAATGTCGTCCCAGTTAAGCTGCCGCCAGCGCTCGGTAAACGTGCTCATGAGATCGCCTCCAGAAAACCGGTCAGCGGGCTGGTGGCCTGCGCCTGGAAACTGCGCGAACCGGGGCCGGCTCCCCTTGCCAGCAGGCCAGCCTCTACGGCCATGCGGAATGCACGCGCCATCATGACCGGGTCGTCGGCAACCGAGATGGCCGTGTTGACCAGCACCGCGTCGGCGCCCATCTCCAGCGCTTGCGCGGCATGGCTGGGCACGCCAATGCCCGCATCAACGACCACCGGCACGGTGGCCTGCTCGATGATGATCTCCAGCATCGCGCGGGTTTCCAGCCCCTGGTTGGAGCCAATGGGGGCCCCCAGCGGCATGACGGCAGCGCATCCGACCTCTTCGAGACGTTTGCACAGAACAGGGTCAGCGCCGCAGTAAGGCAGAACGGTAAACCCTTGCTGCACCAGCTTTTCAGCCGCTTTCAGCGTTTCAATCGGGTCGGGCAGCAGCCAGCGGGCATCCGGATGGATTTCCAGCTTTAGCCAGCGGGTGCCGAGCGCCTCGCGGGCCAGCTGCGCGGCAAAAATCGCCTCTTCGGCCGTTTTGGCGCCGGAGGTGTTGGGCAACAGCGTGACGCCTGCTTCCAGCAACGGAGCCAGAATGGCATCGCTGTGGTGGCGCAGATCCACGCGCTTGAGCGCCAGCGTCACCAGCTGGCTGCCGCTTTCGCGAATGGCATCCACCATCAGCTGCGGCGAGGCGAATTTTCCGGTTCCGGTAAACAGATGCGAATCAAAAACCTTATCGGCAATACGTAACATCTCAGCCCCCTGCGATAACCTGAAACAGCAGGATCTGGTCGCCTTCATTGACCTGCTGATGTTCCCACTGCTCGCGCGGCAGGATCTGTTGATTGAGCGCCAGCGCCGTTCCCGGCTTGAGCTGACGCAGCTTGTCGAGCAGTGCGGCAACGGTAAGCCCGTCGTCGCATCTCATCGGCTCATCGTTAAACAGAATGCGCATCGCGGTCTCCACATACCGGGCAGCGGCTGGCGCGGCGTAACGCCAGCTGGCGCCAGCTGCTGGAGCGGGCATCAAACAGCCGCAGCGTATTGCGTTCCGTCTCCATGCCGCTGAGCAGCTTGATGGCCTCCAGCGCCTGCATGGTGCCCATCACCCCGACCACCGGGCCAAGAATGCCCGCCGTACGGCAGTTGCGCGTCGGCTCGGTATCGTCTGGCCACAGGCAGCGATAGCAGCCCTGCGTCCAAGGCGGGGTCAGGACCATCATTTGCCCGCCGAACCCCACCGCGCTGGCGGTAATGAGCGGCGTATGATTTGCCACGCAGGCGGCGTTAATCGCCTGGCGCGTCGCCATGTTGTCGGTACAGTCCAGCACCACGTCAGCAAGGGCGACTTCACGGCGCAGGCTTTCACCGCTAAGCCGCTCCTGTAAGGCAATCAGCTCGATATCCGGGTTGAGCTGCGCCAGGCGCTGCCGGGTGATTTGCGCTTTCGGCTGGCTGATATCGTCGGTAGTAAAGAGGATTTGCCGCTGCAGATTGCTGAGGTGGACCTCATCGTCGTCCGCCAGCACCAGCGTACCGATACCTGCGCCTGCCAGATAAAGCGCGGCGGGTGCGCCTAATCCCCCGAGTCCAACAATCAGCACCCGGCTGGCGAGCAGCTTTTGCTGTCCGTCGATGGCGATATCTTCCAGCAGGATCTGACGGCTATAGCGCATAAAATCACGATCGTTCATCACCAGCTCCTACCAGCTGTAACAGCTGTTCGGTGGCGGACCGCCAGTCTGCGGCCTGGGTGATGGCACTGACGACGGCGATACTGCCGACGCCGGTCTCCAGCACCGCCGGGGCACGTTCAAGGCTGATTCCGCCGATGGCGACGGTGGGGTAATCGGCAAGGCGTTTAACGTGACTTGCCAGCTGCGTCAGACCCTGCGGAGCGGAGGGCATCTGCTTGGTTTGCGTCGGGAAGACGTGACCGAGCGCGATGTAAGAGGGACGGGCCGCCAGGGCCACGTCAATCTCCATGTCATCGTGCGTTGACACGCCCAGACGCAACCCGGTTTCACGGATTGCGCTCAGATCCGTTGTTTCCAGGTCCTCCTGGCCCAGATGCACGCCGTACGCCCGGTGCTTAACGGCCAGCCGCCAGTAGTCGTTGATAAACAGGCGGGCGTTATACCGGCGCCCCAGCGCAATGGCGGCAACCACATCGGCTTCCACCTCGTCATCGCGTTTATCCTTGATGCGCAGCTGGATCGTTCGAACGCCTGTCTCCAGCAGGCGCTCTATCCACGCCACGCTGTCCACCACCGGATAGAGCCCTAAACGGAAGGGGACGGGTGGGAAATCAGGCTGGTACATTACGCCTCCTCTTTTTTGAGGTAGATTTCGCCGCCTTTGGCGCGAAAGGTTTCAGACATGTCGGCCATACCGACTTCGATGGTTTGCGTGGCGGCGTAGTCGCGCACCTCCTGGCTGATTTTCATCGAGCAGAATTTTGGCCCGCACATGGAGCAGAAGTGCGCGACTTTGCCTGATTCCTGCGGCAGGGTTTCGTCGTGATAGGCGCGGGCGGTGAACGGGTCCAGCGCCAGGTTGAACTGGTCTTCCCAGCGGAATTCAAAGCGCGCCTTCGACATGGCGTTATCGCGGATTTGCGCGCCCGGATGGCCCTTGGCCAGATCCGCCGCGTGGGCGGCAATTTTGTAGGTAATCAGCCCCTGCTTCACGTCCTCTTTGTTTGGCAGGCCGAGGTGCTCTTTCGGCGTCACGTAGCAGAGCATGGCGCAGCCGAACCAGCCGATCATCGCCGCGCCAATGCCTGAGGTGAAGTGGTCATAGCCCGGCGCAATATCGGTGGTCAACGGTCCCAGGGTATAGAACGGGGCCTCATGGCAGTGCTCCAGCTCTTCGGTCATGTTGCGGCGGATCATCTGCATCGGCACGTGTCCCGGGCCTTCAATCATTACCTGCACGTCATACTCCCAGGCGATTTTGGTCAGTTCGCCCAGCGTGTGGAGCTCGGCAAACTGCGCTTCGTCGTTGGCGTCACGGATGGAACCCGGGCGCAGGCCGTCGCCCAGCGACAGGGAGACGTCATAGGCGGCGCAGATTTCGCAGATCTCGCGGAAGTGTTCGTAGAGGAAGTTCTCCTGGTGGTGGGAGAGGCACCACTTCGCCATGATGGAGCCGCCGCGCGAGACGATGCCGGTCAGACGCTTCGCGGTCATCGGCACATAGCGCAGCAGCACGCCCGCGTGAATGGTGAAGTAGTCCACGCCTTGCTCGGCCTGCTCCAGCAGGGTGTCGCGGAACGCTTCCCAGGTGAGGTCTTCGGCAATGCCGTTGACCTTCTCCAGCGCCTGATAAATCGGGACGGTGCCAATCGGTACCGGGCTGTTACGCAGGATCCATTCGCGGGTTTCGTGAATATAGCGGCCGGTGGAGAGATCCATTACCGTGTCCGCACCCCAGCGCGTGGACCAGACCAGCTTTTCCACCTCTTCTTCGATGGAGGAGGTGACGGCCGAGTTACCGATGTTAGCGTTGACCTTCACCAGGAAGTTGCGGCCGATAATCATCGGCTCGGATTCCGGGTGGTTAATGTTGGCGGGGATAATCGCGCGGCCGGCGGCCACTTCGTCACGTACAAATTCCGGCGTGATGTTCTCCGGCAGGCGCGCGCCAAAGCCTTCACCAGGATGCTGATAGCGCAGCACTTCGCTGCGGATACGCTCGCGACCCATGTTTTCACGGATGGCGATGAACTCCATCTCCGGCGTGACGATACCCTGGCGGGCGTAGTGCAGCTGGGTCACGCATTTACCCGCTTTAGCACGTTTTGGCGTCAGCAGGCCGGTAAAGCGCAACTCGTCCAGACCGTCGTCGGCCAGGCGCTCTTTGGTGTACGCAGAGCTGAGCACGCTCAGCTCTTCGCAGTCGTTACGCGCGTCAATCCACGGCTGGCGCAGCTTTGCCAGCCCCTGCTGGACGTTGATGGCAACATCAGGATCGCCGTATGGGCCGGAGGTGTCATACACCGGTACGGCTTCGTTGTCTTCATACTGTGGATTCTCTTTGCTGCCGCCGATAAGCGTCGGGCTGAGCTGGATTTCGCGCATCGGGACGCGGATATCGGCCTGCGAGCCGGAAATGTAGATGCGTTTCGAGTTGGGGAAAGCGGTGCCTTCCAGGGTATCGATGAAGTGTTGGGCCTGTGCGCGCTGTTCGCGGCGGGTCAGTTTTGCAGTAGACATAGCTCATTCCAAAAGTGAAGGACATGGCTTGTCAGACGACGGATGAAGCAAGAGAGGATCGCCCGGGGGGCGATACAACAGCAGTGTGACTCTTGTTCCCTTCGCAGGTATTAGCCTGATCAGGTTCCGCGGATCCCGAATTAACGGTCTCAGCCCGGCTTTCGCTCTGGGCACTCCGACAAGAAAAATCCCCCTCGTGAGAGGGGCGAATGGTTGTAAATTACTCGTTAACGATTAAGAACTCAAGCAGGGCGCGCGACGTTCTCTTCGTTACTGATGTTCAAATCATTGTCCAGGGCGAGAGAGATCAGCTTATCTTCCAGCGTGAATCGCTCCTCCAGCGCTTCGCCGAGGTCGGATAGCGCTTTCTGGAACTCAAGATAGTTATCGTGATCGATGGCATTCTCGAGCGCGGAATCATAGTAATCCATGATCTGCTGGGTATTGGCTTCCAGCAGCGGATAGAGCTTGCTGGCCGCTAAATACGGCGTTGTCCCTTCCATTTCGCGGATAATGCGTTCATAAATATTGAAATGGCCGTCGGACAGATAGTCGACCAGGCCCTGACAAAAATCATCCAGCGCTTTTTCGTTCAGCCGCATAAACGATTCTTTGCCAGGCTTAATGCCGACCAGATTGTAATAAGCCACGAGTAGATGCTTGCGCACATGCAGCCAGCGATCCACCAGTTTGTTACTTCCTCTAACGCGCTCAGTCAGGCTTTCTAGCTGGTTTAACATGGTCGACTCCGCAAAGTGTAGGATTGAATCTGCTCATCCAGAATGTAACCACAATGCTAACAACATGTCAGTGAAGCGAAGGTAGTGCAATAGATATGGATCGTATTATTGAAAAATCAGATCTGGGTTGGTGGATCGTCAGCCACGAACAAAAATTATGGTTGCCCGGTGGAGAACTGCCCTACGGTGCGGCGGAAACGTTCGATCTCGTGGGCCAGCCTGCGCTAGAGATCGGCGAGTGGCAGGGTGAGCCTGTGTGGTTGATCCAGCAAGCGCGTCGTCAGGATATGGGATCCGTTCGCCAGGTGTTGGATCTGGACGTGGGCCTGTTCCAGCTGGCGGGGCGCGGCGTGCAGTTGGCGGAGTTTTATCGCTCGCACAAATACTGCGGCTACTGCGGTCATACCATGCACCCGAGCAAAACCGAGTGGGCGATGCTCTGCAGCCACTGCCGCGAGCGCTACTATCCGCAGATTGCGCCGTGCATTATCGTCGCTATCCGCCGGGATGATTCCATTCTGCTGGCGCAGCATACACGTCATCGCAACGGCGTACACACCGTGCTGGCCGGCTTCGTCGAGGTGGGCGAAACGCTGGAGCAGGCGGTGGCGCGCGAGGTAATGGAGGAGAGCGGCATCAAAGTGAAGAACCTGCGCTACGTCACCTCCCAGCCGTGGCCGTTCCCGCAGTCGCTGATGACGGCCTTTATGGCCGAATATGACAGCGGCGAGATCGTTATCGATCGGAAAGAGCTGCTGGATGCGAACTGGTATCGCTACGACGATTTACCGCTGTTACCACCGCCGGGTACCGTGGCGCGTCGGCTGATAGAAGATACCGTGGCGATGTGTCGGGCCGAGTATGAGTAGTGTTACACTGAGGCCATGACGCTTAAGGAACTGCAAAAATGACCGAACTGAAGAACGATCGTTATCTGCGTGCGCTGCTGCGCCAGCCCGTTGATGTCACCCCGGTGTGGATGATGCGCCAGGCGGGACGCTATCTGCCAGAGTACAAAGCCACGCGCGCGCAGGCGGGCGATTTTATGTCGCTTTGCAAAAACGCCGAGCTGGCCTGTGAAGTGACGCTCCAGCCGCTGCGCCGCTTCCCGCTGGATGCGGCGATCCTCTTCTCGGATATTCTGACCATTCCGGATGCGATGGGCCTTGGCCTGTACTTCGAAACCGGTGAAGGTCCGCGTTTCACCTCCCCAATCAAAAGCAAAGCCGACGTGGACAAGCTGCCGATCCCCGATCCGGAAGGCGAGCTGGGCTACGTGATGAATGCCGTGCGCACCATTCGCCGCGAGCTGAAAGGCGAAGTGCCGCTGATTGGTTTCTCCGGCAGCCCCTGGACGCTGGCGACCTACATGGTGGAAGGGGGTAGCAGCAAAGCCTTCACCCTGATTAAAAAGATGATGTACGCCGAGCCGCTGGCCCTGCATGCGCTGCTCGACAAGCTGGCGAAGAGCGTCACGCTCTACCTCAACGCGCAGATTAAGGCGGGTGCGCAGTCGGTGATGATTTTCGACACCTGGGGCGGCGTGCTGACCGGGCGCGATTATCAGCAGTTCTCCCTGTACTACATGCATAAAATCGTTGACGGCCTGCTGCGTGAAAACGAAGGCCGTCGCGTGCCGGTGACGCTGTTCACCAAAGGTGGCGGCCAGTGGCTGGAAGCGATGGCGGCAACCGGCTGCGACGCGCTGGGGCTTGACTGGACCACCGATATTGCCGATGCGCGCCGTCGCGTGGGCGACAAAGTGGCGCTGCAGGGCAATATGGACCCGTCCATGCTCTATGCGCCGCCAGCCCGCATTGAAGAAGAAGTCTCGACTATACTGTCTGGTTTCGGCCAGGGGGAAGGCCACGTCTTTAACCTCGGCCACGGCATTCATCAGGATGTGCCGCCAGAACACGCAGGCGTATTTGTGGAGGCGGTGCATCGGCTTTCTGCCCAGTATCACAAGTAAGGAGTGGTTATGGATCTCGCGTCGCTACGCGCTCAGCAAATCGAACTAGCCTCATCGGTGATCCGCGAGGATCGTCTGGATAAGGATCCTCCGCAGTACATTGGAGGAGCAGATGTCGGATTTGAGCAGGGTGGGGAAGTGACGCGAGCGGCGATGGTGGTACTGAAGTACCCGTCGCTTGAGCTGGTGGAGTACAAGGTAGCGCGTATCGCGACCACCATGCCGTACATTCCGGGCTTTCTCTCCTTTCGCGAATATCCCGCGCTGCTGGCAGCGTGGGAGCAGCTCTCGCAAAAACCTGACCTGCTGTTTGTCGATGGACACGGTATTTCACACCCGCGCCGTTTAGGCGTTGCCAGCCACTTTGGGCTGCTGGTGGATGTGCCGACCATTGGCGTTGCCAAGAAACGCCTGTGCGGCGCGTTTGAACCTCTTTCTGCCGAGCCGGGCGCGCTGGCGCCGCTTATCCATAAAGGTGAGCAGCTGGCGTGGGTCTGGCGCAGCAAGGCGCGCTGTAACCCGCTCTTTATCGCCACCGGGCACCGGGTGAGCATGGACAGTGCCCTGGCGTGGGTGCAGCGCTGTATGAAGGGCTACCGCTTGCCGGAGCCGACGCGCTGGGCAGACGCCGTGGCGTCTTCGCGTCCGGCTTTTGTTCGTTGGCAGGAAATTCAGCGATGATTCAGGTAAACTGCGCCTAATTATCGATTCGAGAGATCATCATGCTACAAAACCCGATTCACCTGCGCCTTGAAAAGCTGGAAAGCTGGCAGCACGTCACCTTCATGGCTTGCCTGTGCGAGCGCATGTATCCCAACTATGCCGCGTTCTGCAAGCAGACGGGCTTTGGTGATGGCCATATCTACCGTCGCATTCTGGATCTGATCTGGGAAACGCTGACGGTGAAAGACGCGAAGGTGAATTTCGACTCTCAGCTCGAAAAGCTGGAAGAGGCGATCCCGGTGGCGGATGATTTTGACCTGTACGGCGTCTACCCGGCAATTGATGCCTGCGTGGCGTTAAGCGAACTGCTTCACTCCCGTCTGAGCGGTGAAACGCTGGAGCACGCTATTGAAGTCAGTAAGGCATCTATTACGACCGTCGCGATGCTGGAAATGACCCAGGAAGGTCGGGAAATGACCGACGAAGAGCTGCGTGCGAACCCGGCGGTTGAGCAAGAATGGGACATTCAGTGGGAAATTTTCCGCCTGTTAGCAGAGTGTGAAGAACGCGATATTGAGCTGATAAAAGGGCTGCGCGCTGACTTACGAGAGGCTGGCGAGAGCAATATTGGTATAATTTTTAACCAATGAGACAATAAATCTTGAGATAACGCCCGTTTTGTCGCTCCTCGACTCTTCCCTTTCGCCCCTTGTCTGGTCTACATTTGGGGGGCGAAAAAAAGTGGCTATCGGTGCGTGTATGCAGGAGAGTGCTTTTTTGGCATTTTCGTCGCACTCGATGCTTAGCAAGCGATAAACACATTGAAAGGATAACTTATGAACAAGACTCAACTGATTGATGTAATTGCGGACAAGGCTGATCTGTCTAAAGTGCAGGCTAAAGCTGCTCTGGAATCTACCCTGGCTGCTATTACTGAGTCTCTGAAAGAAGGTGATGCTGTACAACTGGTTGGTTTCGGTACCTTCAAAGTGAACCACCGCGCTGAGCGTACTGGCCGCAACCCGCAGACCGGTAAAGAAATCAAAATCGCCGCAGCTAACGTGCCGGCATTTGTTTCTGGTAAAGCACTGAAAGACGCTGTTAAGTAAGACGCGTGGCAGTGAACAGTTTTAGCGAAGGGGCGGCAACGCCCCTTTTGTCTTTCTGGCGCGGAACGCTCGCGCTGGCAGGCATGCTGCTGCTGTCAGCCTGTAGCCACGACACCTCCCTGCCGCCGTTTACCGCCAGCGGCTACGCGGACAACCAGGGCGCGGTCAGGATCTGGCGTAAAGATTCCGGCGGCGAAGTGCATCTGCTTTCTGCCTTCAGCCCGTGGCATAGCGGCAATACGTCGACGGCGGAGTATCGCTGGCAGGGAGATGACCTGTCGCTGATTGAGCTGAACGTCTACAGCAAGACCCCCGAACACGTGAAAGTGCGTTTTGACGACCATGGCGAGCTAAGCTTTATGCAGCGCGAAGTCAGCGGTCAAAAACAGCAGCTTTCCAGCGATCAAATTGCCCTCTACCGTTACCGTGCCGAACAAATCCGCCAGACCAGCGATGCGCTTCGTCTGGGACGCGTCGTGCTGCGCCAGGGGCGCTGGCATGCCGATGGGTCGGTGACAACCTGCGAAGGGCAGACGGTCAAGCCTGAGCTCGAATCCTGGGCAACCGAACACATTCAACGCCGTCAGCGTCATTCATCAATGGAAGTGAGTGTGGCGTGGCTTGAGGCGCCGGAAGGCTCTCAGCTGCTGCTGGTGGCGAACGAAGACTTCTGCACCTGGCAGCCGACGGAGAAGAGTTTCTGAGGTAAATCCCCTCTCCCTTGAGGGAGAGGGTCAGGGTGAGGGGGAACAGACGGTTCCGTTACTTCCCCTGCTCGCGCGCAATCGCGCGATAGCCGATATCCTGACGGCTAAAGCTACCGTTCCAGTGAATATCTGCCATCAGCGCATAGGCGCGTTTCTGCGCTTCTGCCACGGTATGGCCCAGCGCGGTTGCACACAGTACGCGGCCGCCGTTGGTGAGGACGCGATCGTCGCCATCCAGCTTCGTACCCGCGTGGAACACCTTCGCACCTTCAATCTCTTCCAGCGGCAGGCCGTGGATTTCATCACCGGTGCTGTAGTTGCCCGGATAACCACCCGCAGCAATCACCACGCCGAGAGACGCACGCTCGTCCCACTCGGAGGTTTTCTCGTCCAGCTTGCCATCGCAGGCTGCCAGGCACAGATCCACCAGATCGGATTTCATGCGCAGCATGATTGGCTGCGTTTCCGGATCGCCAAAGCGGCAGTTGAATTCGATGACCTTAGGGTTACCCTGCTTGTCGATCATCAGACCTGCGTAAAGGAAACCGGTGTAGGTATTCCCTTCTGCCGCCATTCCCTTCACGGTAGGCCAGATGATGCGATCCATGGTGCGCTGGTGAACTTCGTCAGTCACTACCGGAGCGGGGGAGTAAGCGCCCATTCCACCGGTATTCGGGCCGGTATCGCCATTGCCCACACGCTTGTGGTCCTGGCTGGTGGCCATCGGCAGAACGTGCTCGCCGTCTACCATCACGATGAAGCTTGCTTCTTCACCGTCGAGGAACTCTTCGATCACGATGCGGTGGCCCGCATCACCGAAAGCATTGCCCGCCAGCATATCCTGAACTGCGGCTTCGGCTTCGTCGAGAGTCATCGCGACGATCACGCCTTTACCGGCGGCCAGACCGTCGGCCTTGATAACAATCGGCGCGCCCTTCTCACGTAAGTAGGCCAGAGCAGGCTCCACTTCAGTGAAATTCTGATATTCCGCCGTCGGGATGTTATGACGCGCGAGGAAATCTTTGGTGAAGGCTTTGGAGCCTTCCAGCTGCGCGGCGCCTTCCGTTGGGCCGAAGATTGTCAGGCCCGCTGCACGGAATGCGTCAACGACGCCAATCACCAGCGGCGCTTCCGGGCCGACGATGGTCAGGTCGATTTTCTCGCTCTGGGCAAAACTCAGCAGCGCCGGAATGTCGGTCACGCCGATAGCCACGTTCTGCAGCGCGGGTTCCAGTGCGGTACCGGCGTTGCCCGGTGCCACGAAGACCGTTTTCACCAGCGGAGACTGCGCCGCTTTCCACGCCAGCGCGTGCTCGCGCCCGCCGTTACCAATCACTAATACTTTCATTTTCAGCTCCGGAAATTAATGGCGGAAGTGGCGCATGTCGGTGAAGATCATCGCGATGCCGTGTTCGTCGGCAGCGGCAATCACTTCGTCGTCGCGGATTGAACCGCCTGGCTGGATCACGCAGGTGATGCCCACAGCGGCTGCGGCGTCGATACCGTCACGGAACGGGAAGAAGGCGTCAGAGGCCATGGCGGAGCCTTTGACTTCCAGACCTTCGTCACCTGCTTTAATACCCGCGATTTTCGCAGAGTAAACGCGGCTCATCTGGCCTGCGCCTATCCCGATGGTCATGTTCTCTTTCGCGTAGACGATGGCGTTGGATTTCACGAACTTCGCGACCTTCCAGCAGAACAGCGCGTCACGCAGTTCCTGTTCGGTCGGCTGGCGTTTGGTCACCACGCGCAGGTCGGCTTCTGTCACCATGCCCAGATCGCGGTCCTGAACCAGCAGGCCGCCGTTTACGCGTTTGAAGTCCAGGCCCGGCACGCGTTCTGCCCACTGGCCGCAAATCAGTACGCGCACGTTCTGTTTTGCCGCGGTGATTTTCAGCGCTTCTTCGGAGGCCGATGGCGCGATAATCACTTCGACAAACTGGCGGGAGATAATGGCCTGTGCGGTTTCAGCATCCAGTTCGCGGTTGAAGGCGATAATGCCGCCGAACGCGGAGGTCGGGTCGGTTTTGTAGGCGCGATCGTAGGCATCCAGAATAGAGGTGCTTACCGCCACGCCGCATGGGTTGGCGTGCTTGACGATAACGCAGGCCGGCTCGCTGAACTCTTTCACGCATTCCAGCGCCGCGTCGGTGTCGGCAATGTTGTTATAGGAGAGCGCTTTGCCCTGAACCTGCTGAGCGGTCGCAACAGAGGCTTCTTTTACCTCTTCTTCTATATAGAAGGCAGCCTGCTGGTGGCTGTTCTCACCGTAACGCATATCTTGTTTCTTAATGAAGTTCAGATTCAGGGTACGCGGGAAGCGGCCAGAAGGATCTTTGCTTTCACCGTGGTAAGCCGGCACCAGGCTACCGAAGTAGTTGGCGATCATGCTGTCATACGCCGCGGTGTGCTCGAAAGCTTTAATGGCGAGGTCGAAACGGGTATCCAGAGTCAGTGACCCTTCGTTGGCATCCATCTCATTAATAATGGTCTCGTAATCGCTGCTCTTCACCACGATAGCCACATCTTTATGGTTCTTGGCTGCTGAGCGCACCATGGTTGGGCCGCCGATATCAATATTCTCTACGGCATCTTCCAGAGAACAGCCTTCGCGGGCAACGGTCTGGGCAAACGGGTAGAGGTTAACGACAACCATGTCGATTGGGGCGATATCATGCTGTTCCATAATAGCGTCGTCCTGACCGCGACGGCCAAGAATACCGCCGTGCACTTTCGGGTGCAGGGTTTTGACGCGTCCATCCATCATTTCCGGGAAACCGGTGTAATCGGACACTTCGGTTACCGGCAGACCTTTATCTGCTAACAGACGAGCGGTACCGCCTGTAGAAAGCAGTTCTACACCGCGTGCAGAAAGTGCCTGAGCGAATTCGACGATACCGGCTTTATCAGAAACACTGAGCAGAGCGCGGCGGACTGGACGACGTTGTTGCATGGTAAATCCCCTGGATTTCACGATTACAGAGAGCGTTAGATGAATTTTCCTGCGAAAAACTCATCTAACACACCTGACGAGGCATCCTTGTTAAGCGCGAGCATTTTAACGAAAACGTTTGCGCAACGCTCGCACATTTTCACTTTTTCGCATCGC
>NZ_JAJNOG010000016.1:0-26079 GCF_027947695.1 Enterobacter sp. PI-10
CGTTGTCTGTGAAGTGTTTCACATCCGCCGTGTCGATGGAGGCGCATTATAGGGATCCCATTTTTTAGCACAAGTATTTTTTAGATCTTTTTTTCCGACTGCTGATTTTCCGCGCTTTTCGCTGAAATCCCGCCCGATCTGCTTAAATATTGACGTATTTTGCCTTGCCTCGATCCATTAATACGATCAAAGTCTTCTGTATAGCGCTCATTGTTAGAGGTAGATATGCCCGCAGTATTACGTCCTTATAAAGATCTGTTCCCCCAAAAAGGCGATCGCGTGATGATCGATGCCAGCAGCGTGGTGATTGGTGATGTCCGAATGGCCGACGATGTCAGTATCTGGCCACTCGTCGCCATCAGGGGTGATGTTAACTATGTGTCGATTGGTGCACGTACCAATATTCAGGACGGTAGCGTCCTGCACGTCACGCACAAATCCTCCTATAACCCGGAAGGTAATCCTCTCATCATTGGAGAAGAGGTTACCGTCGGCCATAAAGTGATGCTTCACGGCTGCACTATCGGAAATCGCGTACTTGTTGGCATGGGGTCGATTTTGCTGGATGGTGTCATAGTAGAAGATGACGTGATGATTGGAGCCGGTAGCCTGGTCCCGCAGAACAAACGGCTGGAGAGCGGCTATCTTTATCTGGGAAGTCCGGTAAAACAGATCCGCCCCCTTAAGGAGGCAGAGATCGAAGGATTAAAATACTCGGCGAACAACTACGTAAAATGGAAAAATGATTATTTGGATCAGGATAGCCAAACCCAACCCTGATCGTCTTCCTGCTCTTCGCGGATTAAATCGCTGGCTTCCTCTTCCAGATCCCAGCGATTTTCGCAAAATACCGCTATCGGATCTGAACCGCCAAAACGACGCAACAGCGTTTCCCCATGAATGGCACAGGTCAGTTGCATGCCGTGTACCAGAACCGGGAAACAGACCGCTTGCTTACTTTCATCCCAGCTCTCTCTGTCCGGAAAATGAATAGCCTGATTCACGCCGAAAGCTCCTGCTTTAACTTTTCAATGACCGGCTCGACTGCAGGCAACACCCCGTGCCAGAGAAGCACCGCATGCGCAGCCTGCCCCACCAGCATGCCGAGTCCATCGGCTAACTTTTTCGCACCGTGTTGTTCACACCAGTAAAGGAAAGGCGTCTTCCCTTTCTGATAAAACATGTCATAGAAATACATATGCGCACTGACCAGCGAAGCGGGGATCGCCGGGATCTCACCACTAATGCCGCTGGATGTGGCATTAATGACAAGATCGAACTCACGATCGGCAAGATCGTCAAGAGCTGCCGCGCTCACGCTGCCGGTATGCGCAAACAACGCCGCCAGCGCTTCTGCCCGGGAAAAGGTTCTGTTAGTAACGGTCACCGAACAGTCCAGTGAAAGCAGAGGCAACAGAACGCCCCGCGATGCGCCACCCGCGCCAATCAGCAGGATCCGGAATCCGGGCTTGATAAAGGAGAGTCTTTCCAGATCGCTGAGTAAACCAATTCCGTCGGTGTTGTCACCCAAAAGGCGTCCATCCTCAAGCCGTTTTAGAGTATTGACTGCACCAGCCAGAGAAGCTCGTTCGGTTAGCTCATCCGCACGTTCGAAGGCTTCCTCTTTAAAAGGCACCGTCACATTCGCGCCTTTGCCCCCCGCGGCGAAAAAGGCTTCCAGCGTTGGGATAAAAGCATCCACTGGCGCCAGTATGCGGCCGTAGGGATGATCAATCTCCAGCTGCTCCGCGAATTGCTGATGGATCAACGGTGATTTGCTGTGTGCAATGGGATTGCCAAAAACAGCATAGGTTTCCATGAGATTACCCCTGGCGAAAACGTTCGCCGGTCAAAGCGTCGCGAATTTCAGACGGATTCAGGCGCCCTCCCGTTTCACCGACAGCAACAGGGAAGTCATTCCCGAACTGCGCCAGCACTTCTTCGGTTGTCCGACAAGGCGGCAATCCGGTCAGGTTAGCACTTGTTGAGACTAGCGGTTTACCAAATGCCAGACAAAGCTCAACCACCAGCGGATGGTCAGTTACGCGAACGGCGAGGGAATCAAAGCGTCCGGTTAACCAACGCGGGGTTGTCGGCTGCGCCGGGAAGACGAAGGTCACCGGTCCCGGCCACGCGGAGAAGATAGTCTCGCGCTGCGCCGGCGTCAGCATAGAGTCATCGATATAAGGTTTAAGCTGCTCGTAATTCGCAGCGATCAAAATCAGTCCTTTCTCGACGGGTCTTTGTTTCAGGGCAAGCAGACGGCTCACAGCCGTCTCGCTGTCAGGATCGCAACCGACCCCAAAAACAGCTTCAGTTGGATAGGCGATGACTTCTTCATTTTTCAGTACGTCCACTGCATGCGCAATGGAGCCTGATGGCAGGTTATTATTCACTATTTTGATCCGCCGTAACCGGCTTTCCACATTGTTTACTGGCGCAGAAGCGTTTCATGCCTTGCGCGGTTTTCTTCTCTATCAGTAGCGGATAATTGCAATGAGGGCAGGTTCCCGCTACCGGTTTAAAATTGATGACGAACTGGCATTCAGGATAGCGATCGCACGAATGGAAGGTCTTACCATAACGGGAACGGCGCTGTACCAGCTGACCGCGCTGACACTGAGGGCACGCAATTGCCGTTTCATCAGGCTTATCAATTTGTTCCGTATGCTCACATTCTGGATAGCGGCTACATCCAATAAACATGCCGAAACGCCCCTGCCGCAGGGCTAATTCACCACCGCACACGGGACAATACTGACCCTCCAGAATTTTAACGATATGTCCATCCGCCTGGCTTTTCAGAGGACGAACATAATCACATTCCGGATAGTGTGAACAACCGAGAAACGGGCCGTGTTTCCCAGACCGAATAACAAGTTCAGCCCCGCACTGCGGGCAGGGCTCGTTTTTATGCACCGTGAATAGTGCTGATTTGGCCATAACAACTCTTGGTGCTGCACATTGAATTAGTGCAGCATACCTTCATTCACTTCAAAGAGTAATTCTTCCATTTGCTGATAGGCATTTTCACAGCCCGGAATATTAAACAGAACCATCAGGATCACCCATTTGAGATCTTCCAGTTCGAATTCTGCTGTATCCAGCGCCATGACGCGCTCTATCACCATTTCTCTCGTTTCGAGGTTCAGCACCTGAATCTGCTCAAGGAATAAGATGAATCCCCGACAGCTGGCGTCCAGCCTTTCACACTCTTCTGAGGTATAAATGCGTACTGACAATGGATCAGAAGCAAGCTGCATCGGTTCGGCCAGGCCTTCCTGATAATCAGCCAGTTTTTCCAACCACATCAACGCATTATAGATGTCTTCCCGCTCAAACCCCGCATCGGTAAGATCCTGTGTCAATTTGTCCTGATCCACTCGCATTTCTGCTTCGTTATGGATGTAAGTCTCAAACAAATACATCAGTACGTCGAACATGGCATGCCCTCCTCAATCGGACATAGCCGCCGGGTACAGCTGCGATCCACCCTGCTAACTCCAGTTCGAGTAGCTGTGCTACCGTTACTGGCACAGGTTGGCCGGCACGTTCAGCGACAACGTCAACAGGTGTTACCTCATCTCCTACGTTAGCCAGGAGCTTGGGAAATGGCAATGCCACCTTTCCCTGATCTGATGAATATTGTCGCTTTTCGGGATCTTCCTGCAGCCATTGCAGCCCATATTGCAAATTTTCAAGAATATCCCCTACTTCCGTTACCGGTGTGGCCCCTTGTTTAATCAGCCAGTGGGGCCCCTCGCATCCGGGGTTACCTATCGGGCCGGGCAAGGCAAAGACCTCTCTCCCCTGTTCGAGCGCGCATCGTGCCGTGACCAGCGAACCGCTTCGCCGCGCAGCTTCAACTACCAGCACGCCTTTGCTAAGCCCGCTGATAATTCGATTACGACGCGGAAAGTTTGCCGGCCTGGGCTGCGCGGAAAGCGGAAACTCAGAGACTATCGCGCCGTCAGATTCAATAAGCCGCATCGCCAATGCCTGATGTCGGCGTGGATAAATGCTAAAAAGACCGTTCCCCAGGACCGCGACACTTTGTCCTTTAGCTGACAGTGCCGCGCTGTGGGCAACGCCGTCAATACCGCAGGCCAGCCCGCTGGTAATCGTGAAACCACTTTGTGTAAGCTGTTCGCACAGGATTTTCCCCCATCGCTCGCCGTACCATGACGGCGCACGACTGCCTACCACCGCCAGCTGAACGGTATTAAGCGTCTCTGGGTTACCTTTTATGAATAATGCACCGGGATAATCAGGGATCGTGCGAAGCAAAGGGGGATAAAGGGGATGGTTGGCCGTTAATAAATGATGCCCCGGCTGCTCAAGCCATAGCAGGCTACGTTCCAGCTCACTCTCATTGAACGCAAAGAACCGTTCAGCCTGCTTTGCTGTCAGTCCAGCATTTCTTAAGACAAGCGTGTCGATGCCTTCCTGCTTCTGCAGTCGTGCAGCCGCTTCCAGCATTACATCACCACACAGAGACCCTGTGTGTATTAGCCGTAGCCATATCTCGGTCAACGTCATCCTTTCCCCTGCCATAAGCGGCCTCCGCAATCATTGCGATTGGTCACTGATGCTGTCAATCGATGAGGGATTTGTCTAGAATAGAGGTAGTATTCTTATCAACTCCTGAACACGACTCTGGAAATTTATGGCAGTTTTGCAAGTGTTACATATTCCGGACGAGCGCCTTCGCATCGTCGCTGAACCGGTCAAAGAAGTGAATGCAGAAATCCAGCGTATCGTTGATGATATGTTCGATACCATGTACGCCGAAGAAGGCATTGGCCTGGCGGCGACACAGGTGGACATTCATAAGCGTATTATCGTGATTGATGTTTCTGAAAATCGCGATGGCCGCCTGGTGCTGATCAACCCTGAACTGCTCGAAAAGAGTGGCGAAACCGGTATTGAGGAAGGCTGTCTGTCTATTCCTGAACAGCGTGCGTTAGTGCCGCGAGCTGAAAAGGTGAAAATTCGCGCCCTGGATCGTGACGGTAATCCGTTCGAACTGGAAGCAGATGACCTGCTGGCGATTTGTATTCAGCATGAGATGGATCACCTTGTCGGTAAACTGTTTATCGATTACCTCTCACCGCTGAAACAGCAGCGTATTCGTCAGAAAGTAGAAAAACTGGATCGTTTGCGTTCTCGCGCATAACGCCCCCCGGATACAAGGATCATCGTGTCTAAAACACTACGAATTATCTTCGCGGGAACCCCTGATTTTGCAGCGCGTCATCTTGACGCGCTGTTATCTTCCGGTCACAAGGTTGTTGGCGTCTTTACCCAGCCGGACCGTCCTGCTGGTCGCGGCAAAAAAATGATGCCCAGCCCGGTAAAAGTGCTGGCAGAAGAGCATGGGCTACCCGTTTTCCAGCCCGCATCGTTACGCCCACAGGAAAATCAGCAGCTGGTCGCTGACCTGAAAGCCGACGTAATGGTGGTGGTGGCTTACGGTTTAATCCTGCCAAAAGCTGTGCTCGATATGCCTCGCCTGGGTTGCATCAACGTGCATGGGTCTTTGCTCCCGCGCTGGCGTGGTGCTGCACCTATTCAGCGCTCGCTGTGGGCAGGTGATGCCGAAACGGGCGTTACCATTATGAAGATGGACGTAGGTTTAGACACCGGCGATATGCTGTATAAACTGGCCTGCCCCATTACGTCAGACGATACCAGCGCCACGCTGTATGACAAACTGGCAGACCTCGGTCCACAAGGGCTTATCGAGACGCTCCAGCAGCTTGCTGACAATACGTCGAAACCGGAAGTTCAGGATGACGCGCTGGTGACTTATGCCGAAAAGCTGAGCAAAGAAGAAGCGCGGATCGACTGGTCCCTGTCGGCCGCTCAGCTTGAACGCTGCATTCGCGCTTTCAATCCATGGCCGATGAGCTGGATGGAGATTGATGAGCAGCCGGTGAAAGTGTGGAAAGCCTCCGTCATTAGCGGTACTACTACGGCTGAACCCGGTACGATTGTTGACGCCAACAAGAACGGCATCCAGGTGGCGACTGGGCAAGGGATATTGAATCTTGAATCGCTCCAACCGGCCGGTAAGAAAGCCATGAGCGCTCAGGATCTGTTAAATTCCCGTCGCGAATGGTTTATCCCGGGCAACCGTCTTGCCTGAGCAAATTTATTCTTAAGGCCCGGTGTTTCCGGGCATTTTTATTTTTACGGTTATGAAAAAACAAAATCTACGCAGTATGGCGGCTCAGGCCGTCGAGCAGGTTATTGAGCAGGGCCAGTCATTGAGCAATGTCCTGCCTCCCCTGCAGCAAAAAGTCTCTGATAAGGATAAAGCCCTGCTTCAGGAGCTCTGCTTTGGCGTCCTGCGCACGCTTTCTCAACTTGAGTGGTTGATTAATAAGCTGATGTCACGCCCAATGACAGGCAAACAGCGCACCGTACACTATTTGATTATGGTGGGTTTTTATCAGCTTCTTCATACCCGCATCCCACCCCATGCCGCGCTGGCAGAGACGGTGGAAGGTGCCGTTGCGATTAAACGTCCTCAGTTGAAAGGGCTGATCAACGGCGTACTGCGTCAGTTCCAGAGACAGCAGGAAGAGCTTCTGGCTGAATTTGCCCAAAGCGAAGCGCGCTTCCTGCATCCGGACTGGCTGTTGAAGCGCCTGAAAAAAGCTTATCCGCAGCAATGGCAGGACATTGCCGATGCTAACAACCAGCGTCCACCAATGTGGTTACGCGTGAATCGTAATCACCACACCCGTGACGCATGGCTGGCATTACTTGAAGAAGCTGGAATGAGCGGCTTCACCCATGACGCATACCCTGATGCCGTGCGCTTAGCATCGCCTGCACCGGTACATGCATTGCCCGGCTTTGAAGACGGTTGGGTAACGGTACAGGATGCCTCGGCTCAGGGTTGCATGACCTGGCTTGAACCCCAAAACGGTGAGCAGATCCTCGATCTCTGCGCCGCACCAGGGGGCAAAACGACGCATATTCTTGAAGTGGCTCCGCAGGCCAGCGTGATGGCAGTGGACGTTGATGAGCAGCGTCTTTCACGCGTCTACGACAACCTCAAGCGCCTGGGCATGAAGGCACAGGTTAAGCAAGGCGATGGACGCAAACCAGCAGAATGGTGTGGCGAAACACAATTCGATCGCATTTTGCTGGATGCCCCCTGCTCTGCCACCGGCGTGATTCGTCGTCATCCTGATATCAAGTGGCTGCGTCGCGATCGTGATATTAACGAGCTTGCCCAACTGCAATCCGACATTCTCGACGCCATCTGGCCACATCTTAAACCCGGCGGCACGCTGGTCTATGCGACCTGCTCAGTGCTGCCGGAAGAAAACAGTCAGCAAATCGCGGCCTTCCTTAAACGTACCCCGGATGCAGCGCTGCGCGATACGGGAACGCCTGAATGCCCGGGTCAGCAGAATCTGCCGGGTGCAGAAGAGGGTGATGGCTTCTTTTACGCTAAGCTAATCAAAGAGTGATGTTGAGAACAGGTCACGAGATATGAAGATTATCATTCTGGGCGCAGGACAGGTTGGCGGAACGCTGGCGGAAAACCTGGTTGGGGAAAACAACGACATCACCATAGTTGATACCAACGGCGATCGCCTGCGTGTTTTACAGGACAAATTTGACCTGCGCGTGGTGCAGGGTCATGGTTCGCACCCACGTGTTCTTCGTGAGGCAGGCGCCGACGATGCCGACATGCTGGTTGCGGTAACCAGTTCTGACGAAACCAATATGGTTGCCTGTCAGGTGGCCTACTCGCTTTTCAACACACCAAACCGAATTGCGCGTATTCGCTCTCCGGACTATGTCCGCGATGCTGAAAAACTGTTTAATTCCGAAGCGGTCCCCATCGACCACCTTATCGCGCCAGAACAGCTGGTTATCGACAATATCTACCGCCTGATCGAATATCCGGGTGCCCTGCAGGTGGTAAACTTTGCCGAGGGCAAAGTGAGTCTGGCAGTGGTTAAGGCCTATTACGGCGGACCATTGATTGGCAATGCGCTTTCCACCATGCGCGAGCACATGCCGCATATCGATACGCGCGTCGCAGCCATTTTCCGTCACGACAGACCCATTCGCCCGCAGGGCTCCACGATTGTCGAAGCCGGTGATGAGGTCTTCTTTATTGCGGCCTCACAGCATATTCGTGCGGTGATGAGTGAACTACAGCGTCTCGAAAAACCCTATAAACGCATTATGCTGGTCGGCGGCGGCAATATCGGTGCAGGTCTGGCACATCGGTTAGAAAAAGATTACAGCGTGAAGTTGATCGAGCGCGATCAACAGCGTGCTGCTGAACTGGCGGAAAAACTTCAAAATACGATCGTATTTTATGGTGATGCGTCCGATCAGGAGCTACTGGCTGAAGAGCATATTGATCAAGTCGATCTCTTTATTGCCGTCACCAACGATGACGAGGCAAATATAATGTCCGCCATGCTCGCGAAGCGCATGGGGGCAAAAAAAGTCATGGTGCTTATCCAGCGCAAGGCGTATGTCGATCTGGTTCAGGGCAGCGTTATTGATATTGCCATTTCGCCTCAGCAGGCAACAATTTCAGCGCTTCTGAGCCATGTTCGTAAAGCGGATATTGTCGGTGTGTCATCGCTCCGCCGTGGCGTGGCGGAAGCCATTGAAGCTGTTGCTCACGGAGATGAAACCACGTCACGCGTAGTGGGTCGGTCAATCGATGAAATTAAGCTTCCACCAGGCACGATCATCGGCGCCGTTGTGCGCGGAAATGATGTCATGATTGCCAATGATAATTTACGAATTGAGCAAGGCGATCACGTTATTATGTTCCTTACCGATAAAAAGTTTATTACTGACGTCGAACGTTTATTCCAGCCAAGTCCATTCTTCCTTTAAAGAATTGGGTGCTCCAGAAAAAGCACCCTTACTTTATCCTTTTCATTTCTGTGCCTTTTATTTTTCATAATGTTTAATTATCCCGAATGGCAATTGGCTAATCATTTGTTAAACTTAAACTCGTCAGCTGGCACAAGGAGAGAACAATGAGTTTTATTAAAGAATTTCGCGAATTTGCGATGCGCGGGAACGTGGTGGATTTAGCTGTGGGTGTCATTATTGGTGCGGCATTCGGCAAGATTGTTTCATCATTAGTGGCCGACATTATCATGCCACCTTTAGGGTTGTTAATCGGGGGCATAGATTTCAAACAGTTCGCTTTCACGCTGCGTGAAGCACAGGGTGATGTGCCGGCGGTCGTGATGCACTACGGCGTATTCATTCAGAACGTATTTGATTTTGTGATTGTCGCGTTTGCCATTTTTATGGCTATCAAGCTGATCAACAGGCTCAATCGTAAGAAAGAAGAGCCAGCTGCAGCACCTGCACCAACGAAAGAAGAAGTGCTGCTGAGTGAGATCCGCGATCTGTTAAAAGAGCAGAACAACCGCGTTTAATCAAAAGCTTAAAGCAGGAAGGCCAGTGGTAAATAAGCGATTCGCTTGCTTGCCACTGGCCTCCCAGTTACCCCGTTTTTCATGCTTGTCTTTACGCAGATAACTTCCTTTCCCTTTTTTATTCTTCTCAACACGCTGTCTGAATAGCGGGTCGTGAAGTAGTGCCTCAATGGCATTGTCTTTGATCTGACCTTTCGTGTGCTGATAGCGGCTCATAAATTCTCCTGAGCATGGTTTATGACGACGGGAGTCTAGACCCGGATGAACTAAAAATCAACAGCCCTGCGTTTCTCCACTCGCTCCCTGTTCAAGAGCTTCCAGAATGGAACAATAAATACTGCTGTGGGCCGTACCGCAGCAGGCATCATTCAGCCTTTGCAGAGAGCGCTGCATGGTTTGCAGCTCCTGAATGCGTGCTTCCACTTCATCCAGACGAGCCTGCACAATGCTTTTAGACTCCTGGCAGGTGTGATGTGCCGGATCGATGCGGATCGATAAAAGTTCGCGGATCGAGTCTAATGTGAAACCGAGCTGGCGCGCATAACGAATAAACCGCAGGCGCTGCAGATCGTTATCGGTATAAAGTCGAAAGCCACCTTCAGTACGAACCTCATGATCGATCATCTGCTGCTTTTCGTAATATCGAATGGTATCCGGCGTGACGTTAGCGAGCTTCGCAAGTTCACCGATACGGTACATAGCTACTCCTCATTTAATTTCTGCATCAATCTTACACCGTATTCACCGTGCAGAAAGTCAGTGTTCATTCCTGCCTGGCGAAGCTTGAGTTCAAGCAGGGTGAGACGACGGCTAAGTTCAGAATGTCGCGGATCGTCCTGACGGAGGCCTTTAAGCAGATCGGCCAGTTCAACAGCCTCTCTGCGCTGTTCAAGCTCCGGAGGGAGACAGCCTGCATTTTTCAGTAAACGGTATCCAGCCCGTAATTCAGGCGAGATGTGGGAATCGTCTTCAAGCACAAGAGGTTCGCCGCTTCCTGGAAGATCGTCGAATTCGCCTTTTTTTTGGGCATCACGAATATGGCGTTCTGCCCACTGGTCGAGCAACCACATTACCAGCTCCAAGGATGAACAGAATTGATACAGACATTGTAGAGAAGTGGGGATATCACGGATATAAAAAAACCCGCCGGAGCGGGTTTTTTTACGTTACTGCAGATTACTCTGCAGCAGCTTCTGCTTTCTCTGAACGATCAACCAGCTCGATGTAAGCCATCGGCGCGTTGTCGCCTGCACGGAAACCACACTTCAGAATGCGAGTGTAACCACCGGCACGGCTCGCGAAACGCGGGCCCAGTTCGTTAAACAGTTTTGCCACGATCTCGTTATCACGAGTACGGGCGAATGCCAGACGACGATTAGCAACGCTGTCAGTCTTGGCAAGAGTAATCAGCGGCTCAACTACGCGACGCAGCTCTTTCGCTTTAGGCAGGGTCGTCTTGATGATCTCATGACGAACCAGTGAACCTGCCATGTTGCGGAACATAGCCTGGCGATGGCTGCTGTTGCGGTTCAGTTGACGACCACTCTTACGATGGCGCATGACCTTATCCTTCTCAGTAAAACCTTAACCTGTGATCCGGTTACTCGTCAGCAATGCTTGCCGGTGGCCAGTTTTCCAGGCGCATGCCCAGAGACAGACCACGAGAAGCCAGCACGTCTTTAATCTCAGTAAGAGATTTTTTACCCAGGTTCGGCGTTTTCAGCAACTCAACCTCGGTACGCTGTACCAGATCACCGATATAGTGGATAGCTTCTGCCTTGAGGCAGTTAGCAGAGCGGACAGTCAACTCGAGATCGTCAACAGGGCGCAGCAGGATCGGATCGAATTCTGGTTTCTCTTCTTTCACTTCCGGCTGACGTACATCACGTAAGTCAACGAAAGCTTCCAGTTGTTCTGCCAGGATGGTTGCCGCACGACGAATCGCCTCTTCAGGATCGATTGTGCCGTTGGTTTCCATTTCGATGACCAGCTTGTCCAGGTCGGTACGCTGTTCTACACGCGCTGCTTCAACATTGTAGGCAATACGCTCTACAGGGCTGTAGCATGCGTCGACCAGCAGACGGCCGATTGGGCGCTCATCTTCTTCCGAATGAATTCGGGCAGAAGCCGGCACATAACCACGACCGCGCTGAACTTTGATACGCATGCTAATCGCTGCGTTCTCATCGGTCAGGTGGCAGATCACGTGCTGCGGCTTGACGATTTCAACATCACCGTCGTGGGTGATGTCGGCTGCAGTCACAGGGCCAATGCCAGATTTATTCAGAGTAAGAATAACTTCATCTTTACCCTGAACTCTCACCGCCAGCCCTTTCAGGTTGAGCAGGATTTCAAGGATATCTTCCTGAACGCCTTCTTTGGTGCTGTACTCATGAAGTACACCATCAATCTCAACCTCGGTCACCGCGCAACCCGGCATCGATGAGAGCAGAATACGGCGCAGTGCGTTACCCAGAGTATGGCCAAAGCCACGCTCTAAAGGCTCAAGGGTCACCTTGGCGTGCGTCGAACTCACTTGCTCGATATCTACCAGGCGCGGTTTTAGAAACTCTGTCACAGAACCCTGCATTGTGTCCTCTCTTTGGTACTAAGCTTTACTTGGAGTAAAGCTCGACGATCAGGTGTTCGTTAATGTCCGCAGACAGATCAGAACGTTCTGGCTGACGCTTGAACGTACCTTCCATCTTGCCAGCATCAACTTCCAGCCAGGTTGGCTTTTCACGCTGCTCAGCCAGCTCCAGAGCGGCCTTCACGCGAGATTGCTTTTTCGCTTTCTCACGAATGCTAACAACGTCATTCGCTTTAACCTGATAAGAAGCGATGTTAACAACACGACCGTTTACCATGATTGCTTTGTGGCTAACCAGCTGACGTGATTCAGCACGAGTAGCGCCGAAGCCCATACGGTATACAACGTTGTCCAGACGACCTTCCAGCAGAGCCAACAGGTTTTCACCTGTGTTGCCTTTCAGACGTGCTGCTTCTTTATAGTAGTTACGGAACTGACGCTCCAGCACACCGTACATACGGCGAACTTTTTGCTTTTCACGCAACTGCACACCATAGTCAGACAGACGCGGTTTACGCGCACCGTGCTGGCCAGGAGCTTGTTCAATTTTACACTTGGTATCGATCGCGCGAACGCCAGACTTAAGGAATAAGTCGGTGCCCTCACGACGGCTCAGCTTGAGCTTAGGACCCAAATATCTTGCCATTTTCTATCTCCAACTAACCTAAAAAACGGAGCGTTATACGCGACGTTTTTTCGGCGGACGACAACCGTTATGAGGGATCGGAGTCACATCAGTAATATTCGTGATGCGGAAACCAGCGGCGTTCAGAGCGCGAACAGTAGATTCACGACCCGGACCCGGACCTTTAACCATAACTTCCAGATTCTTGATACCGTATTCTTTTACGGCTTCAGCGCAACGCTCTGCTGCAACCTGAGCTGCGAACGGAGTGGATTTGCGAGAACCACGGAAACCGGAACCACCGGCTGTTGCCCAACCCAATGCGTTACCCTGACGATCAGTAATAGTAACGATGGTGTTGTTGAAAGAAGCATGGATATGAGCCACGCCGTCAGAGACTTGTTTTCTTACACGTTTACGTGCACGAACTGGTGCCTTTGCCATTATTCAATCACCCCGATTATTTCTTGATCGGTTTGCGCGGACCCTTACGGGTACGTGCGTTGGTCTTAGTACGCTGACCGCGCACTGGCAGACCACGACGATGACGCAAACCGCGATAGCAACCAAGATCCATCAGGCGCTTGATGCTCATGCTGATTTCACGGCGCAGATCACCTTCAACGACAAATTTGGCAACTTCGTCACGCAGCGTGTCGATTTGTTCTTCAGACAGCTCACTGATCTTAACATCTTCAGCGATACCCGCTGCAGCCAGAATGGCTTTAGAACGGGTCTTGCCGACGCCGTAGATCGAAGTTAATGCGATCACAGCATGTTTCTGATCAGGAATGTTAATGCCTGCTATACGGGCCACTATGCACTCCTACTATTTAATATGTACGCACCATGCTGAAAAGCCCGTTTTCAGGATACTCAAATGGAAACGTACAGACATACAAAAGATTGGCTGGCTAATCTAGCCAGCTCAACCCAACTTTGCAAGAAAAATATGCGAAATAATCAGCCTTGGCGCTGTTTATGCTTCGGCTCGGCACTGCAAATCACACGGATGACACCATCACGCTTAACGATTTTGCAGTTACGGCATAATTTCTTGACGGAAGCACGAACTTTCATTTTTACTCTCCGTAACTTCTCAGGCGACCAATTAGCGGCCGTAGCCTTTCAGGTTCGCCTTCTTCAATGCAGACTCATACTGACTGGACATCATCAGAGTTTGCACTTGAGCCATAAAGTCCATAATCACGACAACAACGATAAGCAGTGAGGTCCCACCGAAGTAGAACGGTACTTTCATTGCATCACGCATGAACTCCGGGATCAGGCAGATAAAAGTAATATAGAGCGCACCAACCAAAGTCAGGCGGGTCATTACTTTATCGATATACTTCGCCGTTTGCTCTCCCGGACGAATTCCTGGTACAAATGCACCGGACTTCTTCAGGTTATCTGCTGTTTCACGCGGGTTGAAGACCAACGCCGTGTAGAAGAAACAGAAGAAGATGATCGCAGACGCATAGAGTAACACATAAAGTGGTTGCCCAGGCTGCAAATACAGCGAAATTGTTGTCAGCCAGTTCCAACCAGTACCGCCCCCGAACCATGACGCGATGGTCGCCGGGAACAGAATAATACTGGAAGCGAAGATAGCCGGGATAACCCCCGCCATGTTCACTTTCAGCGGTAAATGTGTGCTCTGTGCAGCATAGACACGACGACCTTGCTGACGTTTAGCGTAGTTCACCACAATGCGGCGTTGACCACGTTCAACGAAGACAACAAAGAACGTCACTGCAAATACTAATACTGCAACCAACAGCAACAGGAGGAAGTGCAGGTCGCCTTGACGCGCTTGCTCGATAGTATGGGCGATGGCTGGCGGGAGGCCCGCAACAATACCGGCGAAGATGATGATTGAGATACCGTTACCGATACCACGCTCAGTAATCTGTTCGCCGAGCCACATCAGGAACATTGTCCCTGTGACCAGACTTACAACAGCGGTGAAGTAGAATGCAAAGCCCGGGTTTAACACCAGGCCCTGCATACCAGGCATATTCGGCAGACCGGTAGCAATACCGATCGACTGGAATATTGCCAGCACCAGAGTACCGTAACGGGTGTACTGACTAATCTTACGACGTCCAGACTCCCCTTCTTTCTTCAACTCTGCCAGGGCCGGATGAACGACCGTCAGCAGCTGGATAATAATAGATGCCGAAATGTACGGCATAATACCCAATGCAAAGATAGAAGCACGGCTGAGAGCACCACCAGAGAACATGTTGAACATTTCAATGATGGTGCCTCGCTGTTGCTCAAGCAGTTTGGCAAGTACAGCGGCATCGATACCAGGGATCGGAATAAAAGAGCCAATACGGAACACAATCAGCGCGCCGATAACAAACAGCAGTCTGCGTTTCAGCTCGCCAAATCCACCTTTGGCACTTTGAAAATCTAATCCCGGTTGCTTAGCCATCTGCTACTTATTCCTCAATTTTACCGCCAGCAGCTTCGATAGCAGCACGAGCACCTTTAGTAACACGCAGGCCACGAACAGTTACCGGAGTAGAAACTTCACCAGCCAGGATCACTTTCGCGAACTCGATCTGGATACCGATAATGTTTGCTGCTTTCAGCGTGTTCAGGTCTACAACGCCGCCTTCAACTTTCGCCAGGTCAGACAGACGGATTTCCGCTGTGATCGCTGCTTTGCGAGAGGTGAAGCCGAACTTCGGCAGACGACGGTACAGTGGCATCTGGCCACCCTCGAAACCGCGACGTACGCCACCGCCAGAACGAGAGTTCTGACCTTTGTGACCACGACCACCGGTTTTACCGAGGCCAGAACCGATACCACGACCCAGGCGTTTACCCGCCTTTTTAGAGCCTTCGGCCGGAGACAGAGTATTTAAACGCATCTCTTACTCCTCAACTTTAACCATGAAGTAAACCGCGTTGACCATACCACGAACAGCAGGAGTATCCTCGCGCTCAACGGTATGACCAATACGACGCAGACCCAGGCCAAGCAGCGTTGCCTTGTGTTTCGGCAGACGACCGATTGCACTGCGGGTTTGAGTGATTTTAATAGTCTTTGCCATGGTCAATTACCCCAGAATTTCTTCAACGGATTTACCACGCTTGGCAGCGACCATTTCTGGAGAATTCATATTTTCCAGGCCATCAATAGTTGCACGAACCACGTTGATCGGGTTGGTGGAACCATATGCTTTAGCCAGAACGTTATGAACCCCAGCAACTTCCAGAACGGCGCGCATTGCACCACCGGCGATGATACCGGTACCTTCTGAAGCTGGCTGCATGAATACACGAGAACCCGTGTGAACACCTTTAACTGGGTGCTGCAGGGTGCCGTTGTTCAGCGCGACGTTAATCATGTTGCGACGGGCTTTTTCCATCGCTTTCTGGATCGCTGCTGGAACTTCACGCGCTTTACCGTAACCAAAACCAACGCGACCGTTACCATCGCCTACTACAGTCAGAGCTGTGAAGGAGAAAATACGACCACCTTTAACGGTTTTAGATACGCGGTTTACCGCGATCAGCTTTTCCTGCAGTTCGCCAGCCTGTTTTTCGATGTGAGCCATCTTACACCTCTACCTTAGAACTGAAGGCCAGCTTCACGGGCAGCATCTGCCAGTGCCTGGACACGACCATGATATTGGAACCCGGAACGGTCAAAGGAAACATTGCTGATGCCTTTTTCCAGAGCGCGTTCAGCAACAGCTTTACCTACAGCTGCAGCGGCGTCTTTGTTACCGGTGTACTTCAATTGTTCTGAGATAGCTTTTTCTACAGTAGAAGCAGCTACCAGAACTTCAGAACCGTTCGGTGCAATTACCTGTGCGTAAATATGACGCGGGGTACGATGTACCACCAGGCGAGTTGCACCCAGCTCTTTGAGCTTGCGGCGTGCGCGGGTCGCACGACGGATACGAGCAGATTTCTTATCCATAGTGTTACCTTACTTCTTCTTAGCCTCTTTGGTACGCACGACTTCGTCGGCGTAACGAACACCCTTGCCTTTGTAAGGCTCAGGACGACGGTAGGCGCGCAGATCTGCTGCAACCTGACCGATCAGCTGTTTATCAGCGCCTTTCAGCACGATTTCAGTCTGAGTCGGGCATTCTGCAGTGATACCGGCCGGCAGCGGATGCTCAACAGGGTGTGAGAAGCCCAGAGACAGGCCTACTGCATTCCCTTTGATAGCTGCACGATAACCTACACCAACCAGCTGAAGCTTTTTAGTGAAGCCTTCGGTAACACCAACAACCATTGAGTTCAGCAGGGCACGCGCGGTACCAGCCTGAGCCCATCCATCCACGAAACCATCACGTGGACCGAAGGTCAGAGCGTTATCTGCATGTTTAACTTCAACAGCTTTGTTGAGGGTACGAGTCAGCTCGCCGTTTTTACCTTTGATCGTAATAACCTGACCGTCGATTTTTACATCAACGCCGGCAGGAATAACGACCGGTGCTTTAGCAACACGAGACATTCTTTCCTCCGATTAGGCTACGTAGCAGATAATTTCGCCACCAAGACCAGCCTGGCGCGCTGCACGATCAGTCATAACACCTTTAGAGGTAGAAACAACTGCGATACCAAGACCAGCCATAACTTTTGGCAGCTCATCTTTTTTCTTATAGATGCGCAGGCCTGGGCGGCTGACACGCTGAATGCTTTCTACAACAGCTTTACCCTGGAAATACTTGAGAGTAAGTTCCAGTTCCGGCTTGGTGTCGCCTTCAACTTTAAAATCTTCGATAAAACCTTCTTCCTTCAGCACGTTGGCAATTGCCACTTTCAGCTTGGCGGAAGGCATGGTGACCGCAACTTTGTTCGCGGCCTGACCGTTACGGATACGGGTCAGCATATCCGCGATCGGATCTTGCATGCTCATCTGTCTTTACTCCCGTGATTCAATTGGTAATTACCAGCTAGCCTTTTTCAAGCCTGGCACTTCACCGCGCATGGCGGCTTCACGCAGTTTGATACGGCTCAACCCAAACTTGCCCACATAACCATGTGGACGACCTGTTTGACGACAGCGGTTACGCTGACGAGACGGGCTGGAATCACGCGGCAGAGACTGCAGCTTGAGAACCGCATTCCAACGATCTTCGTCGGAAGCGTTCACATCAGAAATGATCGCTTTCAGTTCAGCGCGTTTAGCGAAGAATTTATCAGCTAAAGCTACGCGCTTTACTTCGCGTGCTTTCATTGATTGCTTAGCCATTCAGTAACCCTACCTTACTTGCGGAACGGGAAGTCAAAGGCAGCCAGCAGAGCACGGCCTTCTTCGTCAGATTTCGCAGTAGTGGTAATGGTAATATCCAAACCACGCACGCGGTCGACTTTATCGTAGTCGATTTCTGGGAAGATGATCTGCTCACGGACACCCATGCTGTAGTTACCACGACCGTCGAAAGACTTAGCGGACAAGCCACGGAAGTCACGGATACGTGGAACAGCAATAGTGATCAGGCGCTCAAAGAACTCCCACATGCGTTCGCCACGCAGAGTTACTTTACAGCCGATCGGATAGCCCTGACGGATTTTGAAGCCTGCAACAGATTTGCGTGCTTTGGTGATCAGCGGTTTTTGACCGGAGATTGCTGTCAGGTCAGCTGCTGCGTTATCCAGCAGTTTCTTGTCAGCGATCGCTTCACCAACACCCATGTTCAGGGTGATCTTCTCGACCCGAGGGACTTGCATGACAGAATTGTAGTTAAACTCGGTCATGAGTTTTTTAACTACTTCGTCTTTGTAGTAATCATGCAGTTTCGCCATCGTACTACTCCAAATTACTTGATAGTTTCGCTGTTAGACTTGAAGAAACGGACTTTTTTGCCGTCTTCGAATCTAAAGCCTACACGGTCAGCCTTGCCGGTAGCCGCATTGAAGATTGCAACGTTAGAAACCTGAATAGCAGCTTCTTTTTCAACGATGCCACCTGGTTGGTTCAGGGCCGGAACCGGCTTCTGATGTTTCTTAACCAGGTTGATACCTTCAACGACAAGTTTGCCGGAAGACAGAACATTTTTTACTTTACCGCGTTTACCTTTATCTTTACCGGTTAACACGATAACTTCGTCATCACGACGGATTTTCGCTGCCATGATTCGCTCCTTAGAGTACTTCTGGTGCCAGAGAGATAATTTTCATGAACTTCTCAGTACGAAGTTCACGAGTTACCGGCCCAAAGATACGCGTGCCGATAGGCTGCTCGCTGTTATTGTTTAAAATAACGCATGCATTACCATCGAAGCGAATGACAGAACCGTCAGGGCGACGAACACCCTTCTTGGTGCGCACCACTACCGCCTTCAGCACATCACCTTTTTTGACCTTACCACGTGGAATTGCTTCCTTGATGGTGATCTTGATGATGTCGCCTACGCCTGCGTAGCGACGGTGCGAGCCACCCAGAACCTTGATACACATTACGCGACGTGCACCGGAGTTGTCGGCGACGTTCAGCATAGTCTGTTCTTGGATCATTTTAGTGCTCCGCTAATGTCAACTACTACCTGAGACTCTAAAATCAGAGCCGTTAAAAAGCCCCATATCGAGGGCGCGGCATTATAACACCGCTTCTGCAATATGGGTAGAAAAAATAAACGGCTCATCGCTGAGCCGTTTATTCGTATTGAGAAGGCGTACTGTATTACAGAACCGCTTTCTCTACAACGCGAACCAGCGTCCAGGACTTAGTCTTGGACAGTGGGCGGCATTCACGGATTTCAACCTTGTCGCCGATACCACATTCGTTGTTCTCGTCATGTACGTGCAGTTTGGTCGTACGCTTGATGAATTTACCGTAGATCGGGTGTTTCACAATACGTTCGATAGCTACAACAATGGATTTCTCCATTTTGTCGCTAACAACACGACCTTGCAGAGTACGGATTTTATCGGTCATTACGCACCCGCCTTCTGAGTCAGTAAAGTCTTAACGCGCGCAACATTGCGACGCACTTGCTTCAGCAGGTGAGTCTGTTGCAGCTGGCCACTTGCAGCCTGCATACGCAGGTTGAACTGCTCACGCAGCAGGTTCAGCAGCTCAGCGTTCAGCTCTTCAACGCTTTTTTCACGCAGCTCTTTTGCTTTCATTACATCACCGTCTTAGTTACAAAGGTGGTTTTGATAGGCAGTTTCGCTGCTGCCAGGCCGAAGGCTTCACGGGCCAGCTCTTCCGGAACACCGTCCATTTCATAAAGGACTTTGCCCGGTTGGATCAAGGCAACCCAGTACTCCACGTTACCTTTACCTTTACCCATACGAACTTCCAGCGGCTTCTCGGTGATCGGTTTGTCCGGGAATACACGGATCCAGATCTTACCTTGACGCTTAACTGCACGGGTCATTGCACGACGTGCTGCTTCGATCTGACGTGCAGTCAGACGACCACGGCCAACAGCTTTCAGACCGAAAGTGCCGAAGCTAACATCCGTACCCTGCGCCAGACCACGGTTGCGGCCTTTGTGCACTTTACGGAATTTTGTACGCTTTGGTTGTAACATCAGCGACGCTCCTTATTTACGGCCTTTACGCTGCTGCTTTTTAGGTTGAGCAGCCGGTTTTTCCGGTTGTTCAACAGCAGCCATACCACCCAGGATCTCACCTTTGAAGATCCATACCTTAACGCCGATTACACCGTAAGTGGTGTGCGCTTCAGAGGTGTTGTAGTCGATGTCAGCACGCAGAGTGTGCAGCGGTACGCGACCTTCACGGTACCATTCGGTACGTGCGATTTCCGCGCCGCCCAGACGGCCGCTAACTTCAACTTTGATACCTTTAGCGCCCAGACGCATTGCGTTCTGTACAGCACGCTTCATAGCACGACGGAACATAACACGACGTTCCAGCTGTGAAGTGATGCTGTCAGCAACCAATTTAGCGTCCAGTTCAGGCTTACGAACTTCAGCGATATTGATCTGTGCAGGAACGCCAGCGATATCCGCTACGACCTTGCGCAGTTTTTCTACGTCTTCGCCTTTCTTACCGATAACGATGCCAGGACGAGCAGTGTGAATAGTCACACGGATGCTCTTCGCTGGACGCTCGATAACGATACGAGATACAGACGCTTTAGCCAGTTCCTTAGTCAGGTACTGACGTACTTTAAAATCGCTGTCCAGGTTGTCAGCGAATTCTTTGGTGTTCGCAAACCAGGTAGAGTTCCATGGTTTTACAATACCCAGGCGAATACCATTAGGATGTACTTTCTGACCCATTGCTAGTCTCCAGAGTCTCAGCGATCGGACACAACCACAGTAATGTGGCTGGTGCGCTTCAGGATGCGATCTGCACGACCTTTCGCACGCGGCATAATGCGCTTCATGCTTGGGCCTTCATCTACGAAAATTTTCGCAACTTTCAGATCGTCGATGTCAGCGCCATCGTTGTGTTCAGCGTTAGCAATGGCAGATTCCAGTACTTTCTTGACCAATACCGCAGCTTTCTTGTTGGTATAGGTCAGAATGTCCAGGGCCTGCGACACTTTCTTACCGCGAATCAGGTCAGCAACAAGGCGAACCTTCTGAGCAGAAGAACGAGCATGGCGATGTTGAGCTAAAGTTTCCATCTCTTCCTCCTACCTTATTTCTTCTTCGCTTTTTTATCAGCAGCGTGGCCGCGATAAGTACGAGTCGGTGCGAATTCACCCAGTTTGTGACCAACCATTTCGTCGGTAACAAAGACTGGAACGTGCTGACGACCATTATGGACAGCGATGGTCAAACCGATCATGTTAGGAAAGATCGTTGAACGACGGGACCAAGTGCGCAGGGGCTTCTTGTCTCCGCTTTCCACCGCTTTCTCTACCTTCTTCAGCAAGTGCAGGTCAATAAAAGGACCTTTCTTGAGAGAACGTGGCATGGCTTATCCTCTAAAATTATTTGCTACGGCGACGTACGATAAATTTATCAGTACGCTTGTTGCTGCGGGTCTTCTTACCTTTGGTCTGAACGCCCCACGGAGATACCGGGTGCTTACCAAAGTTACGACCTTCACCACCACCATGTGGGTGATCGACTGGGTTCATCGCAGTACCGCGAACGGTAGGACGAACACCACGCCAGCGTGCAGCACCTGCTTTACCCAGAACGCGCAGCATATGCTCAGCATTGCCAACTTCGCCCAGAGTAGCGCGGCAGTCTGCTTCGACTTTACGCATTTCACCAGAACGCAGACGCAGAGTGACATAAGCACCATCACGAGCAACGATCTGAACGTAAGTACCAGCGGAACGTGCCAGCTGACCGCCTTTACCTGGTTTCATTTCTACGTTATGAACGGTAGAACCAACCGGGATATTGCGCATCGGCAGGGTGTTGCCTGCTTTGATTGCAGCATCAACGCCAGACTGAATCTGGTCGCCAGCTTTCAGGCCTTTAGGGGCCAGGATGTAACGGCGTTCGCCGTCTTTGTACAGAACCAGCGCGATGTTCGCGGAACGGTTCGGATCGTACTCAAGACGTTCAACAACTGCTGGGATACCGTCTTTGTTGCGTTTGAAGTCAACAATACGATAAGCCTGCTTGTGGCCACCACCGATGTGACGAGTGGTGATACGGCCATTGTTGTTACGACCACCGGATTTGCTGTTTTTTTCCAGCAACGGAGCAAAAGGTTTGCCCTTGTGCAGCTCAGGGTTAACCACTTTAACTACGTGGCGACGACCCGGAGATGTCGGTTTACATTTAACAACTGCCATTGTATTACTCCTCCGACTTACTCAGCGCCGCCAACGAAGTCCAGATTCTGGCCTTCTTTCAGGGTGACGTAAGCTTTTTTCCAGTCGCTACGACGACCGATACGCTGTCCGTGACGTTTAACTTTCCCTTTAACTACCAGGGTGTTAACGACTTCGACTTCGACTTCAAACAGTTTCTGCACAGCAGCTTTGATCTCTGCTTTGGTCGCGTCTTTAGCAACTTTGAGAACGATGGTGTTTGTTTTTTCCATCGCAGTAGACGCTTTTTCAGAAACGTGCGGTGCGCGAAGCACCTTCAGCAGACGTTCTTCACGAATCATGCCAGCATCTCCTCAACTTGCTTAACAGCATCAGCAGTCATTACGACTTTGTCGAAGGCGATCAGGCTAACCGGGTCGATACCAGTCGCATCGCGTACGTCAACCTTGTGCAGGTTACGTGCGGCCAGGAACAGGTTCTCGTCCAGCTCACCGGTGATGATCAGCACATCTTCCAGAGCCATGTCTTTCAGTTTCTGTGCCAGCAGCTTAGTTTTAGGCGCTTCAACAGAGAACTTCTCGACAACGATCAGACGATCCTGACGTACCAGTTCGGACAGGATGCTTTTCAGCGCGCCGCGGTACATCTTTTTGTTAACTTTTTGACTGTGGTCCTGTGGACGCGCAGCGAAGGTCACGCCACCTGAACGCCAGATCGGGCTCTTGATAGAACCTGAACGCGCACGGCCGGTACCTTTCTGGCGCCATGGCTTTTTGCCAGAACCAGTTACTTCAGCACGAGTCTTCTGAGCACGAGTACCCTGACGAGCACCAGCTGCATAAGCAACAACAACCTGGTGAACCAGCGCTTCGTTGAAATCACGACCGAAGGTAGTTTCGGAAACAGTCAGCGCGCTCTGCGCGTCTTTCAATACTAATTCCATTGCTATCCCCTTACGCCTTCACAGCTGGTTTAACGATCAGGTCGCTACCGGTTGCACCCGGAACTGCACCTTTAACCAGCAGCAGGTTGCGCTCAGCGTCAACACGTACTACGTCCAGGCTCTGAACGGTTACACGTTCGTTACCCAGCTGACCTGCCATTTTCTTGCCTTTGAACACTTTGCCCGGAGTCTGGTTCTGACCGATAGAACCCGGAACGCGGTGAGACAAGGAGTTACCGTGAGTAGCGTCCTGGGTACGGAAGTTCCAGCGCTTAACGGTACCAGCAAAACCTTTACCTTTAGAGGTACCGGTTACGTCAACTTTTTTAACGTCAGCAAACAGCTCAACGCTAATGTCCTGACCTACGGTGAACTCTTCGCCTTCAGCAAGACGGAATTCCCACAGACCACGGCCAGCTTCTACGCCAGCTTTAGCGAAGTGACCCGCTTCTGGTTTGGTTACACGGTTAGCTTTTTTAGCACCAGTGGTAACCTGAATAGCGCGGTAGCCATCGTTAGCCAGATCTTTAACCTGAGTAACGCGGTTTGCTTCAACTTCGATTACGGTTACTGGGATAGAAACGCCATCTTCAGTGAAGATGCGGGTCATACCCACTTTTTTACCGACTAAACCAATCATTGTTTCAACCTCTCAATCGCTCGATGACCTGATTAACCCAGGCTGATCTGCACGTCTACACCGGCAGCCAGATCCAGACGCATCAGAGCATCAACGGTTTTCTCAGTTGGCTCAACGATGTCAACCAGACGCTTGTGAGTGCGGATTTCGTACTGATCGCGCGCGTCTTTGTTAACGTGCGGAGAGATCAGAACGGTGAAGCGCTCTTTGCGGGTCGGCAGCGGGATCGGACCACGGACTTGCGCACCAGTGCGCTTAGCAGTCTCGACGATTTCCGCGGTTGATTGATCGATCAGACGATGATCAAACGCTTTAAGGCGGATACGGATTCTTTGGTTCTGCATGAGACCAGAGCTCCAATTATTTTATAAACGAAAATGATTACTCCTCAAACCCATTACGATTGATGGGAGAGTGTAACCGTTCTTACGTAGCTCCCCAATTGGGAGCATTGTTGAGTAACAAAATGAGCTACTCTGGTTCTGATTGAACCCGCCGTCAATTACGACAAGCCCGCGCATTATACGTAAATCTGGGCAAGACGCAAGTGCCGTTTAGAAATTAAGCGCCAGAGGCGCAGTATTCATAAGAGCGCGCAACATTTTATGCAATGTAATCTGCGTCGATGCTTTGTTTCGAGCCGCTACGCATCTCCTTTTTTTATGCGTTGCCGGCAAGGCCGATTATAACGAGTATGCGCGCAAACCCGCTTGAGGCCTTTTTCATGCTAACCACCCTCCCCTTTCTGCTGATCTATCTTTCGCTGACTGCCTTACTGGTACATGCCGATATTCGCTACGGTCTGCTTCCCGATAAATTTCTCTGCCCGCTGCTATGGGCGGGCCTGCTCTTTCAGCTCTGTATCCATCCGGATTTTCTGCCACGTGCGGTGGTGGGTGCGATGGCTGGATATATCGGTTTTGCCGTTATTTACTGGGGCTACTGGTTTATCCGCCGACGTGAAGGTATGGGATATGGCGATGTAAAATACCTGGCTGCGCTTGGCGCATGGCACGGCTGGTGCGTACTGCCTACGCTGGCGCTACTCGCGGCGCTGATGGCGCTTCTTTGCATTATTGTTTTTTCGTTAATCCGCCCTGATAAGAAGGCAATAAAAAACCCGCTGCCTTTTGGGCCATTTCTGGCAGCAGCGGGTTTATGCGTTGGCTGGAAGACGTTGCTTATTCTTCCACTTTAATCTGTGACTGAAGATAGTTTTGCAGGCCGATTTTAGCAATCAGATCCAGCTCCGTTTCCAGCCAGTCAATATGGCCTTCTTCATCGGCCAGGATCTGGATCATCATATCGCGACTGACGTAGTCATGTACGCTGTCAGCATAGGCAATGGCTTCACGGAGATCTTTGGCGCCTTCAAGCTCCAGCCTGAGGTCGGAACGCAGCATCTCTTCGACATCTTCTCCGATGCCCAGCTTGCCGAGATCCTGCAGGTTTGGAATGCCTTCAAGGAATAAAATACGCTCGATATATTTATCAGCGTGTTTCATCTCATCTATAGATTCATGGTACTCAACGTCGTTTAAACGTTTGAGTCCCCAGTTTTTGAACATTCTCGCGTGAAGAAAGTACTGGTTGATTGCGACAAGCTCATTTCCCAATAATTTATTGAGATAACTTATGATTTTAACATCACCTTTCATTATATAGTCCCTCCGCTTCCACTCATTGAAGCGTAGATCGGGCTACAGGGATGTCAAAAAAAAGATGGGCGCTTACGCGATCTCTTTGTATTCCGGGATCTGCATCAGTTCGTCCTGCATGATCTCTCGCGCAGCACGTACACATTTACCGCATTGATTTCCCACCGGAACAAATTTGCGAAGCTGCTGGAATGACTGGGGCTGGAACTGGCGAACGGCCTGACGTATTTTTTTGTCGCTTACACCATTACATAAACAAACGTACATATAAACTCCCGTTCAAATTATGCGCAAAGTGTAAGTGAGAATGGTTATGATTACAATAGCACAAACGCCAGAATGCGGGGCGGGAGCAGGCAAAAAATGCGAAATTTTGTGACAAATACCTGAGCGGCAGAAAACAAAAAAGGACGCCGAAGCGTCCTTTTTTATTCGGGGATAATTAATTAGCCCAGAACTTTAGCAACAACGCCCGCGCCAACGGTACGGCCG
>NZ_JAJNOG010000017.1:0-21953 GCF_027947695.1 Enterobacter sp. PI-10
GTCTTCATTCAGCTCTTCGCCCAGCCTGCCGCGAATATCGTAGGCTTTAAAACAGGTTAATTTTTTCATAGGCTTCGCTCCTTCGGAGAATCATGTCCATTTCAAATATGTAGTTAATGGCATGGATTAATGGTAATCAGATTCGCCCGTAGCGATCTTTAAAACGAACGATATCATCTTCTCCAAGATACGTTCCGGAACGCACTTCAATGATATTAAGAGGTATTATTCCTGGATTTTCGAGGCAGTGACGAACTCCCTGAGGGATATAGATAGACTCATTTTCTCGGAGCAATTTCACTTCCTCACCCAAAGTTACCTGGGCAGTACCTGAAACCACAATCCAATGCTCAGCTCGGTGATGATGCATCTGTAAAGACAATCCTTCACCTGGCTTCACAGTCAGTCTTTTCACTTGATACCCATTACCCGTATCGATCGAGTCATACTTGCCCCACGGACGGTATACTTCGCGGTGAATGTGGTGCTCGTGGCGGCCATCCGCCTTGATCTTCTCCACCACTTTTTTAACGTCCTGCACGGCGTTACGATCGGCAATCAGCACAGCGTCTTTGGTCTGGACAACCACCAGATCTTTCACCCCAACCGTAGTCACCAGGCCAGACTCAGCGTAGACGTAGCTATTTTCCGTTGCGTAGCTGATGACATCGCCATGATGAACATTGCCGCTGAGATCTTTATCACTGATATCCCATAATGAAGACCAGGAGCCAACATCGCTCCAGCCTGCATTCATTGGCACGACCACCGCATCAGCAGTTTTTTCCATAACGGCATAATCAATTGACTCGTCAGGACAGGCCAGAAATGCCTGTTCGTCTACCCTGACAAAATCCAGATCAGGGTCAACGCCAGCGATTGCCTCTTCGCAAGCGGCCAATATATCAGGTCGGAATTTCGCCAACTCTTCCAAATAACGTGATGCGCTGAACAAAAACATGCCACTATTCCAGTAATAATCACCACTGGCAATATATTCCTTAGCCGTAACCAAATCGGGTTTTTCAACAAATTGAGCTACATCAAAGGCAAATTTAAAGTTATTTTCAGATACGCATGTACCACGACGAATATAACCGTACCCCGTTTCAGGTTGATTAGGAACAATACCAAATGTGACTAACTTTCCCATCTCTGCAAGAGGTATTGCACTACTAACAGCTTGACGAAAAGCATCTTCATTCTTGATGACATGATCTGCAGCAAGAACAAGAATAAGAGAATCCTCAGACTGCGTAGTACGTAAAATGGTTAGAGCAGCTAATGCTATAGCAGGAGCAGTATTTCTTCCTGTTGGTTCAAGAATGATATTCTGAGTTAGTTTATCAAGCTGACGCAACTGCTCAGCAACAATAAAACGGTGATGCTCGTTACAAATCACAATCGGGTTTTCACATGCAATACCATTAAGACGATTAATGGTTGTTTGCAGCATAGTCAGCTCCCCTGTTAGACAAAGAAACTGTTTCGGATAAAGCTCACGAGAACGCGGCCACAACCTACTACCTGCTCCCCCAGCCATAATTACTGGAAAAAGACTCATATATAATCAACCCTTTGTTAACAACGCATCAACCCATTCAGATAAAGATAAACATCCTGAAATTTTAACACGTTCATCTTCACTAATAAGATTTTTAATATATTTATCACATTGCTCGGTAGACCACTCAAGCCCTGTATCTCGATCAATAACCGTAACATTATGGCTATTAATATGTGCCAGCACTGTTGGGTTAGTTGTCACGAGCTTGCTATTACTTTGGAGTGTTTCCCATGTACGCATCGTCAGACCCGTTTGTTTCTGATGATGGATATCAATAGTATGATGACTTACAGCAGTAATTTCTTCTAGTTTTTTTCTTGAGATTGGTTTAAAAGTTACCCATTCTTTTGGACAAGAACGCAATGCGGGATTTAAGAGGTAATAAAAAATGTACTGCAATCGACTTTGGAAATATATCTTAACATAAGACTTGATTGTTTTTTTAGGACCTAAAAAACGAGAAAGCACATTTACACGATCACCATGATAGCTACCAATGAAGCAATAGTCGAATATTATTTTTTTATCGTGATCATGTTGTTCATCATGATGACATGAATTATAAAATAGAGGTAAGTATGGTATTTTATATTTTTGACTATCTTTCAAATCAAAAGTATAAGTATAGTTAGATAATTTTGAAAGTGTAATAAACGTTTTAATATTGGATATAGAATCCCAGGTGTAAGTCGTTATATTAATGTTATGATTACTACTTCGGAGTTTTTGTAAGAAAGAAGGAGTAATACAAGTTCCTTTTATTATTATAACTTCAGATATGGAAGATAAATCATTGACTACAGAATCATAGATATCCCTGCAATATTTTTCTGAGAGTCTAGAAGCATAGATTGGAAAGTTATATTTAAAAAGAGCTTTGGAAATTGATGAACATACAGGCCTGTCAGAAAAGCTATGGACTTTATCGAAATGTTTGCTTAACTCCTCTTCTATCAATTTTTTATAATCAAAAAAATTGGGGCAGATAAACAACACAGAATTAATTTTTGCCATCATACTTAACCCATTCGTTTTTATCAAAATCATATTGCTTTATAATTTTAACAGGGTTACCAACAGCAATTGAATATTCGGGAATACTTTTAGTAACTACCGAATTGGCCCCTATGATTGAAGACTTACCAATACGTACCCCAGGTAAAACTACAACCCCTTCACCTAGCCATACATTTGATTCAATATATACTGGATCGGTATGTAACTCTCTTTCTCTACAGATTGTATCGGGATGCGAATGATTGTTGCCGGCATATTGACCATGATTTAAGTCTGTAATAAATACCCTACTTGCAATCAATACGTTTTCTCCAAGACTGACACATTCCCCTGCAACAATATGGACTGAATCATTGATTTGACAATCAGTACCAATAATCAAAGCAGGTGTTTGCTTTTCACCATGTGCTTCAAGACGGCAGTAACGTCCGGTTGTAAAACCGCTACCTATTATGATCTTATCTTTACCGCGGATATCAAAAGGATGCCGGATAATGCGAGCATCACGACAAATTAGAAAAGTTAATAATTTATCTATAAATAAACGTAAAACACCGAATATACCGTACCGACGTAAAAAAGACATTATTACAAGAGCTCCTTATAAGCAGATAAGGTATCATTATAACATTTTTCCCAGGAAAACTTTTTCGCTTGAATAAAGCCTTCATTACGTAATTGATGGTAGAGCGCCGTATTTTGTATATCGTTAAGAGCTTGAGAAATTGTGGCTGGGTTAGGCTGTTCCAGTAAAACAGCAGCATTTCCAGCAACTTCTGGAATAGAGGAAACATTAACAGCGATTACGACACACCCGCTGCGCATCGCTTCAATTACAGGTATGCCAAAACCTTCATATAACGAAGGATAAAGTAAACAGAACACACGGTTATAAATTCCATTGAGTTCTTCATCAGTGACACGACCAAGATGTCGGTAGCGTCCAGGGATTTTACTTTCGAGAAGCGCTATTTCGTCACTTGTTAGCTGTCCGCCACCAACAATACTCAATACAAGTGAAGGAGAAAGCGCGAGAGCATCGACAGCCATGGAGAAGTTTTTATAACCACCTCTGGCACCAACAAACAACACTTCGTTAGTTTTAATAGTGTTATCTATTGGATAATATTTTTCCGAAACACCATTATGGACAATACGGATTTTATTTTCAGATACAGGACAAAATCTCATTAAATCATTGGCGGTATTTTGAGAGACACAAAGGATGAGATCGCTATTCCTAATCGCTCGATTTTTCTGCCAAGTATGCATCCATTGAGCTGGGCCACTACGGAAAAGCTCATAGGTAAAATCATGAACCGTCGTAATTATTTTTGACTGTTTCTTATTTACTGGCAAACGATAATGGGTAGAATGAAATATCGCGTCTTGATCAAATTCATTAATATTAACTTCACGCCAGCGTTCTTGAATACGTAAAGTGCGATGAGAAACATGAGTATCATTACCGCTTAGCGTTATATTCTCATGACTGTTATTATATCTTATATAGTTTAATTTATGATTATCTTTTTGATAAAACGATAATATCTGCTCAAAATAAACCGTACAACCACCGCCATTTTGTAGGTTCTCAATGATTCCATCAATGACTAGTTTCATAAGAAATCTCTTTTCGCACAACTTTATTAGTTATGAAATATAAAACCGAAACAATTAAAAAGAACATCCCAGGTGTAAAATAACCAGCCCCTCGAATAAAGAATTCAAGGAAGCTTGCTAAATAAAAACCAGAAAAAAGCAATGTCTTTTTATCTATATTAAAGCGTTCTCGTCTCACTGCTATAAAAACCCTGACCCATCCCACAAGATATAGCATTACGATGAGAATACCAAAAAACCCAAACTCACCAATAATCTTTGGCGCAGTTGCACCGCCATCGAACTGATTAATATAAATATTAAGCATTTCGAAAATTTTATTAGATATATTCCCGTATATAGTGGATATACCATATTGCTGAAAACCTGCACCGATTGGACTCTGGTGCAAGGTCAAAAATGCATTATCCCATCCCTGCATGAGAACAAGTGCAGATAAATTATTAGTATCACTGGATAAATCCAGCCGTTCTCGATAATAGACAAAAAAATCACTTTCGATAAATATATAAACAAGGATCGCAAACAAACAAAAAATGACAAATGCTGGTAAAAGATGTTTTGCTGAAATTACGTAGGCTAATACCACTGCAAGAATCATAGTGAAATTCTGAATATATACTCCCCAAAGCCCAAATATTAATAGCAAAATTAATCGTAACGGGCTTCTAATATTGCTAAATGAAAAATATATGAGTAAGGGTGCACAGACCAGAGCAAAATGCGAAGGTTCCTGGAATAAGAAGGTAGGTTTTTCCAACATCGTATTGAAAAAATCTATCTTTGTAAGGCTAATCATCGCATTGAAAATAATAACATATAATATGAATAAAACAGTAGAATGGATATCTATTTCCGATGTGTCATTAATTGCGTTTTTAACAACATAAGCAGCACTTGCTGATATAATAATAAAGATGAAACTCAAGAGGAACTTAGGAAAGTCGGGTTGAGCTAACTCTCCACCAAATATTAAATTCACTAGAGTAAAATGCAGAACGATAAAAAAGAAAAAGGATACTAACAGCAGAACGACCATTACATCCTTATTACTAAATACAATTTTTTGCTTATTAACCAGAACTCGCAAAAAAATAATAACAAGTGAACTTATTACTATTCCTATTGTGAATGAAGACTGATGCGCTAGTATCATTAGTAATGAAGGTAAAAATATTACCATGGAAGCCATCAGGGACAAATTGATAACATTCAATCGAATTTTCATTTCATTTTTAAACCATCAATGAGACCTTTGCAAATTGCTTTTTTCTGAGTATTAGAGGTCATCAACACAATATAGATTCTAGTAAGGAGTACAAAACTTAAGGCAATATATCTTTTGAATCCCTTCAAATTTTTTCGAATAAAATAAAGACGATTACGCGTTAAATGATACATTCCGAAATAAGAAAGATCTCCACCGGTACTAGCACCAACTTTATGATAAATAATAAGTGATGAAATAACGTTCACTATAAAACCTGCTTTATAAGCACGGAAAAGGAAGTCTGTATCATCATAATAAGCAAAATATTTCTCATCCATTTCACCGACTGCTTCCCAAAGTCGACGGGATATCATTAAGAAACATGTAGGCGCATAGGTATGCTGGTGAATTTCTTGATAATCAGATATATTATATTCTTTATCGATATTATTATGTGGTGCTAACGCTTTATATTCATCGAAATAACCGCCGCAATACCATATCTTTTTTTCAGGATAATTTAAAATTGTTGGCCCAACCATATCTAGTTTTTTTGTCTCAGCTTCAAAAACTAGTCTTTGCAATATATTTGGATCTTCAAATATCAAATCATTATTAAGAAAAACGATGTAATCACATTCGTGAATATATGCCGCCTTCGCCCCTTGATTATTTCCAGCTGCGACACCAACATTCACTCCATGATTATCAATAAAATGGGTTGGAATATTAAAATCTGCACTTAATTTTTTGGCTAACTCTATAGGCTCCGGCGATGAGCTGTTATCTACTACATATAAGAAATAATTATTATAGTTTTGAAGAGCAAGGCTGGAAAAGAAATCTGATAAAACATCGGGTGAATTATATAAAACAGTCACCAGCCCAATTTTAGGGTTATTCATATTTATAGCTTTCCCATGTGTTACTCTTTAAATTCAATGATTTTATAATTCGTGCAGGATTACCAGCCACTACGCAATTATCCGGTATATCTTTTGTAACAACCGATCGTGCCCCGACTACGCAATTTTTACCTATTTTAACGCCAGGGTTGATATGTGAGCCAAAACCGATGAAACTATTATCACCGATTGAGACCGGCAATACTTTATTAGAAATACGATTACCAATTTTTTCTATTTCGTATTGCTCATCGAAAGGATGGATGATATCAACAATAGAGCAACAACCTGTGATAGAAACATTATTTCCAATTTTTATATGGTCTTTTGCTACGATATGTACATACTGTTCGATATTAACATTATCACCGATATCAATAACAACTCCCTTGCCACTATTCAAAACCTCAATTCTGGCACCATTGCGAATAAGAACATTTCGACCTATCGCAACACGCGAAGTATTCACCATAAGTAATGGTTTTATTATACGACTCCCATTGCCAAATTTAGCCATGATAATCCGATATCGTATAAGATCGATAAAATACATAATCTTATTACAGATTTTTTTTAATATCATGGCGCAACCCATTCACCGGTATTTTTATTGTAGTGTTTAATTATACGTGCCGGATTACCAGCAATCATAACAAAACCATCGGGAAAAGATTTTGTCACAACAGCGCCTGTCCCAACGATAGTCCAACTACCCAAGACTACCCCAGGTAGAACTTTTGCACCAAACCCAAGGAATACATTATCCTTAAGCACTATTTCCCCTTTATCAATATCTTTCTGGGAAAGAATTGGACCAGCGGAAGGCGCCATTCCATGCGCCAATGTGCTTAAAAAAACATAATCGCTTAGTACCGAGTTCTCACCAATGACAATTTTTGAATTTGTATGAATATTAGCATATCGACCGATATAAACGCCGGACGCAATCTCTATTGAAGCTTGCGAATTATCACGGATGATGAACGTTGCGCCATGATGAATAAATGCTGATTTATCGATATTAACTCTGCGATCCGTAAAGTATAAATATTTTATTTTGTAATATACGTTTAATATTCTGCTTAGCACATTACCTCCCTAATATATGTTTTATTTTTATTGTGTTTTTTAAAATAAATATTGCAGTCAACACTAAAAGTACAAACATAGACGTGGAAAAAAGTATATATTCTGTTCCATCTGTTATGTTCATTTTTACCTTCATAATCGAAAGGATTACCGTAAACAAAACTAATGGTCCACCTGCCAGCAGTAACCTATAGCGAAGCCTACTTCCTTTCTGAGCAGAGATTCCTATTAGTTTGAATGAATATATAAGCATGATAAGGGCTGTTGATATTGCCAAGGATATTGCAGAAGCATATATACCGTACTTGCTAACAAACACATATGTAAGAACCACACTTACTACTCCTTCGAGTAATGGTAAATACATAATCTCATTTTGTTTGCCCTTTGCCAGGTAAACGAGTCCCAGCGGGGAACCAATCAATCGAGTTAAGTTAGTCAACAGTAAGAATGAAAAAATGGGGTATGTCCGTATCGCCACATCATACCCTACCCATAATTCCATTACATATTTACCAATACAGAAATTAGCGATTAGGATAAAGAAAGAAAGATATAAAAGTGTTTGTGATAACAAAAACACAAAGCGATCAAGCGAATTTTTATCGTCCCGATGAACCATTTTAATCAAAGGCTGCAATACTGGAGTAATTGCTGCATTCAAAAAACCAACCACAGCAGTTACTAATGTAATCGACAATGCATAATATGCATATTCTTTGAATGCAAACTTGCCAATCATAACACTATTTAGGTTTACAATTAAGAATGTGGATAGATTAAAAATGAAGACACCCAAACAATAATTAACAAACTCACTGAATTTAAAATTACTTATTGAATTTTTAGCTTGCGTATTCCCAATAGTTTTTAAAACGCTAGCTTTCCTATATAAAAGGTAAGTTATTATATAGGAAAAAATATTTATCAATAAAAATACACATGCCATCGTAAGCATACTGTTTCTTGCTGATAAATATATCCCCACCCCAAGAATTATGCGTGAAGTTAAGTTTATATATGCTGGTATTTCGTTTTTCTCAACCCCGGTAAAATAACCATTATATGAACTGGTAATTAATCCTAAAATAAAAGAGAGAGAAACAATAAAAAAAACAACAGGAGCAAAAGGAGAATCATCCTGCTTTATAGCATTAAAGATTTCATAAAAATTATAATAGCTAAAACAGAGAACAGTAACTGATACCAGCACACCAAGCAAGGATATGATTAATCCGAAATTTATTACACGACGAACTTGTAGTTCATTCTGCTGTGCTTTCGCCAATGTTACGTAACGTGCAACTGATAATTGTCCAGTAAAACCAATTAATGAAAAAAATGCACCAACTTGCAAAGCCAAAGACCAAATGGCAAAATCATTTATTGATAGTATTTTAATCAATAAAGGGGATATAATTATCCCCAAAATTACATTTGAAAACCCATTTATTACATTTGATATGGCATTTTTTATGAGTCGATTAAACCCACTCATTGGTAGTTTACCATCTCAGCTCGGAAACGAGTCACCATATTTTCGATATCATCAAGTACGTTTCTTGGATTATATTCTGGCATAACAGATTTAAGAATACTGATGTCGTTAACGGGAAATACTTCTCTTGGGAAGTTACGCTCGTGCCAGGTTACTGTACAATTTGTTGTTTGAATCAGTACATCAGCAATCTGCTCTGCAGAAATATTATATCCAGCAGCTATATTATAAATATTCCCAGATGTATTCTTATTCTGTGATAAGTTGATGCAAGCTTCCGCCACATCCTCGACCGACACATAATCTTTTTCATAATGTCGATCAATGAACATGTCGATATGACCATTATTAATTGCATTACGTGTAATTGATGGTAAAAATAGCGGGCTATTCAAAGCTACCCCATAAACATTACTTGGTCTGACAATAACAATATCTTTTCCGCTTTTAAGGCATAGCTCTTCTGATACAAGTTTTGTCAGATTAAATAACCGACGAGCATCATCCTCACTAACAACCAAATCGGCATTTTCTCCTGTATCACTGCCATTCATGTAAACACGAGTAGAAGACATAAACACCAAGCGATTAAATTTCGAACGCTGCAAAACTTCAGACAGAAGTGCGCAGTTAGCCTGGAAGACATTAAATGGTGTGTTTTGACAATCACCATTGCCGGCACAATAAATGACGGTGCCCAAGTCTTTTGTAAAGAGGGTTTGCTCGTCTCGTTGTGGAACCCAAACATCGTGTTTTAGTTCTTTTAACTGTTCGACGATCTCGTTACCAATGAATCCCCGTCCTCCAATTACTGTATACTGGGCCATTTTACCATCCCTCCTTAATATTTTTAGTTATTTGTTCTAATGAAGGAAGAATTTTGTCTTTCTCAGATAGAATTGGATCTTTAATTGGCCAATCAATATTCACAATTGAGTCGCTCCAGATTAATCCGCCTTCATCAGATGGATCGTAGAAATCTGTGCATTTATATTGAAAATCAGCACTATCACTTAACACACAAAAGCCATGAGCAAACCCCGGGGGAATGTAAAACTGAATTTTATTCTCTCCGGTTAACACAATAGATTCATACTGGCCAAATGTCGCAGAACCAAATCGGAGATCAACCGCGACATCGAAAACTTCGCCCTGAGTGACTGTTACCAATTTTCCTTGGGGTTTCGTTTTCTGGAAATGGAGTCCTCGTAATACGCCTCCTGTTGAACGAGAGCGGTTATCCTGAACAAATTCCTCCTTAATACCCGCGTCTTTGTAGCGTTTTGCATGAAATGTCTCATAAAAGAACCCACGTTCATCGCCGAAAACTCGAGGCTCAATAACCAGTACACCTTCCAACTTTGTTTTAATAACGTTCATGATGAAATGGACTCTTATTTTACGAGATTTAACAAGTAGTTACCGTAACCAGTTTTAGATAAAGTGTTGCCAATAGACTTGACCATTTCTTTATCTAACCACCCTTGGTTGTATGCAATTTCTTCGAGGCACGCAATTTTAAAACCTTGCCGTTTCTCGACAGTTTGCACAAATTGTGATGCCTCAAGTAACGAATCATGCGTACCGGTATCCAGCCATGCGAAACCACGACCTAGTTGCTCAACTTTCAGCTCACCCATTTCGAGATATTTTTGGTTAACACTAGTTATTTCAAGCTCGCCCCGCTCCGAAGGCTGTACTTTCTTAGCAATATCAACAACACGATTATCATAAAAATAAAGGCCCGTAACGGCCCAATTTGATTTTGGCGCTTTTGGTTTCTCTTCTATGGATATTGCATTAAAATCTTTATCAAATTCAACGACCCCAAAACGTTCAGGATCCATAACTTTGTAACCAAACACTGTCGCACCATTAAGATTTTCGACTGCATGTTTAAGTTGTTTTCCAAAAGACTGACCAAAGAAAATGTTGTCACCTAGCACCAGGCAAACACTATCATCACCGATGAAATCTTCACCCAAAATAAATGCCTGGGCGAGCCCATCTGGAGTAGGTTGAACCTGATACTGTAAATTGATACCAAACTGATTACCATTGCCAAGAATACGTTTAAAGCTTGCCTGATCTTCCGGCGTCGTAATCAATAAAATGTCGCGAATCCCGGCCAGCATCAGCACCGACAGAGGATAATAAATCATAGGTTTGTCATAAATAGGTAATAACTGCTTAGACGTACCCAATGTAATCGGATGCAAACGCGAACCAGAACCGCCCGCAAGAATAATGCCTTTCATTAATTATTATCCCCATATTGTTTTGAAAGCCATGAAGCATATGCTCCACTTTTTACATTATTTACCCACGATTCATTAGATAAATACCACATAACTGTTTTACGAATACCACTCTCGAAAGTTTCTTGAGGATGCCAACCAAGCGCATTGCCAATTTTAGTTGCATCGATTGCATAACGACGATCGTGCCCAGGCCGATCCTTAACATAAGTAATCTGATCGCGATAAGATCCTTCTTTAGGCACAATTTCATCCAGCAGGTCGCAAATCGTATGCACCACCTCGAGGTTCTGCTTCTCGTTATGACCGCCGATATTGTACGTTTCACCCGGTTTCCCCTGAGTGACAACGGTGTACAGTGCGCGCGCATGATCTTCGACATACAACCAGTCACGGATCTGATCGCCTTTACCGTAAATTGGCAGAGCTTTACCTTCCAGCGCATTCAGAATAACCAACGGGATCAGCTTTTCAGGGAAGTGGTACGGACCGTAGTTATTCGAACAGTTGGTGACAATAGTTGGGAAACCATAGGTACGCAACCAGGCACGAACAAGATGGTCGCTTGAGGCTTTCGACGCTGAATACGGGCTGCTAGGTGCATAAGCCGTGGTTTCGGTGAAGAGCGGCAGCTTAGTTGATGCCGGATGCTCATCAGGATGTGGCAAATCACCATACACTTCGTCGGTAGAGATATGATGGAAACGAAACGCTTTCTTCGCCTGTTCCTCCAGCGTTGACCAATACGCACGAGCGGCTTCCAGCAGCACATACGTGCCGACGATATTGGTTTCGATAAACGCAGCCGGGCCGGTAATAGAACGATCGACGTGACTTTCAGCGGCCAGGTGCATCACCGCATCAGGCTTATGCTTTGCGAAGATGCGATCTATAGCGTCTTTATCACAAATGTCCGCATGTTCAAAGGCATAGCGGTCGCTTTCGCTGACTTCACTAAGCGACTCAAGATTACCGGCATAGGTCAGCTTATCCACATTGACGACATCGTCTTGGGTATTTTTAATAATATGTCGTACAACTGCTGAGCCGATAAAGCCGGCCCCCCCCGTCACAAGAATTTTCACGTTATCTGTTCCGTCTAGTGTATATGTCTGGATACTGGCGTTCTGAAACCTGAGCTTGTATAAGCGGTTTCAGAAATTGAGCACGCTACCGCCCCTGGCTTAACAGCTACCAGTGCACTGAGCGATGTTTGATTAAATGATTTTTCTCGTCTGTTTACAGACAAAAAACTGCCGTTAATTGTCGTCCTAAACGACCTCAGAAACAAGCACAAATCGCTACAAAGCGGTCCAGGAGCGGTCTGGATAACTCTATGTAAATATTGAATTTATAACAAAAAACGGCAGTCATCATTTTGGTTGGATATTAACACACCAAAATAATGACTGCCGCTTGCTCAGGTCGGAGACAGAAATATCAGTCGTTAGCCAGCAGCTTCTCAATGCGGCTTCTGAACTTCGCCCCTTCCTTCAGGTTACGCAGGCCATAGTTCACGAACGCCTGCATATACCCCATTTTCTTACCGCAGTCGTAGCTGTCGCCGGTCATTAACATCGCGTCGACAGACTGCTTCTTCGCCAGTTCGGCAATCGCGTCGGTCAACTGAATACGATCCCAGGCGCCTGGCTCAGTTTTTTCCAGTTCTGCCCAGATATCTGCGTTCAGAACGTAACGGCCTACGGCCATCAGATCTGAATCCAGCGTCTGTGGTTGATCCGGTTTTTCGATAAACTCAACGATGCGGCTCACCTGCCCTTCCGTCTCCAGCGGTTCTTTGGTCTGGATGACGGAGTACTCAGAAAGATCGCCTTTCATGCGTTTCGCCAGGACCTGGCTACGGCCGGTTTCATTGAAACGTGCTACCATTGCCGCCAGGTTGTAACGCAACGGATCGGCAGAAGCGGTATCGATGATGATGTCCGGAAGAACAACAATGAATGGGTTATCACCCACAACCGGACGGGCACACAGAATAGAGTGCCCCAGACCCAGCGGCTGCGCCTGACGGACGTTCATAATGGTCACGCCCGGTGGACAAATAGACTGTACTTCCGCCAGCAGTTGGCGCTTAACGCGCTGCTCAAGCAGCGCCTCAAGTTCGTAAGAGGTGTCGAAGTGGTTTTCTACCGCGTTCTTGGACGAGTGAGTAACCAGGACGATTTCTTTGATCCCTGCAGCAACAATCTCGTCGACAATGTACTGAATCATTGGCTTGTCGACGATCGGCAGCATCTCTTTTGGAATGGCTTTTGTGGCCGGCAGCATATGCATGCCCAGGCCTGCTACCGGAATGACTGCTTTCAAATTGATCATTATCTCTTCCACCTTAATATGGTTGACGAAGTATAAACTGTGTCAGGAAAAATGCCTGTAGAAGAAAGTCTACTTCGTCGAATGCAAATCACGTTTGGCTCATAACTCTGATTACTAAAGCTCATTACGCTATAAGTGTGACCCAGAATCGTCGGAAACCCTACCAATAAAGAAGAAGAAAAACGTGTTTCCGACAAATCCCAGATTCTAAGTCATTACTCCGAAACGAACGTGATGTCATCTTTCTTCTCATGTACGAACTCATACTTCAACGTACGGTCCAGCCCTTGAGATAAGGTATAAGGCGCTTTAAAACCTGAGGCGTGCACTTTCGTCGCATCAAATTGAGTGGTGGCACAGAATTTTTTGACACGCACGGAACTGATCGCATACTTCTTTCCGGTGACTTTGCTAAGAATATCAAAGCAATAACCACCAAGCATCCCTAAAGGATAAGGGAGATGAACTGATGGGATTTTTTTGCTAAGGCTCTTTTCTACCTCGGCAACGAGCTGATTCATATTCAGATCGGGTTTATCTACATAGTTGTATACGTCGTAACCAGGTTTGACGTTGCTCAATCGGAATTTGATAAACTCAACAATATTACCGACATAAGCCATAGACTTATAGTTAGTTCCGGCACCTACCATTGCGAATTTTCCACCCGCAATTTGCTTAAGAAGATTGAAGACATTGCCTCGATTGCGTTCACCAAAAATGACCGTTGGACGAACAATTGTCAGAGATCGCTCTTCTGGAGCTTTGTTGAACCATTCGCGCAGTACCTCTTCCGCCTGCCACTTACTTTTACCATAGTGGTTAAAAGGATCGTGCGGGTGAGATTCATCAGGATTGACTTTATTTAGACCATAAACGGCAACTGAGCTGGTAAAAATGATGTTCTTAACATTATTTTTTTCCATAGCTGCCAGTACGTTACGCGTTCCCTGAACGTTTACATCGTAGTAAAGCGAGGTTGGGCTAACATCATCACGATGTTCGGCAGCGAGTAATACTACCGTGTCGAACCCGGCAAGAGCATGATCGAGTTGCTCCTGATTGCGTACATCTCCGGAGACAGTAATCTCAGGGTAGAAATGGCTTTGCTGCTTGTCGAAGTTGGTAACATCAAACTCAGCCTTAGAAATCTCGATCAAACGAGTCCCAACGAAACCGGACGCGCCAATAAACAAAACTTTATCGTTCATAAACCACTCAGTGCGTTATGTGTGTTTGGCAAACCTCCGGTAATCACTGTATTCCCTGAGGTATCGCTAAAGATAAGACAGAACTGACGAAAATGTGGCACGGATTATAAACCCTAAAATCGCTGAGTTCAGTAACAAATTTTAGGGGTTACCGCGCACTCAATGAGATGTGACATCAATACTTACTTTCTGAAGGAAGGAAGCGCAAAGTTCAGCCTTTCCACATTCACTACCTGCTGGTCGACCCGGTCAATATCCACCGAACTCTGCCCCTTCTCATTCACAGCTTTTATGTTCGCCAGCGACAGCAACGTCTCGTCTTTCGCCATAAACTTGCCCCGCACATCCTTGCGCAGGTCGAAGTTGATCTTCAGGGCAGGACCCACGGCGGCTTCCTGCATGACATTGATATTGCGTAAGAAAAGATGCTGCGGCTTGTTGTGCAGTTCCAGCGTTGCACGCTGCATTTCCACATTGGTTATCGCCACAAACGAGGTAGCGTTACCGGATGAAATCTGTATTCCGCGCAATTTATAGGCAAGCTGGCGGTTATCGAGGTGAATATTATTGAGCTTGAAGTTCTGCGGGATGGACAAATAATCGCCTTTTATTACCCCATAGCCGATCAACATTCCGGCACTGTTAACCATGTCGACATTATCAATAATGAAATTATCACAGCCATAAATGGCCACGGTGGCGTTGTCTATTCCCGCTTTTTTACTGAAGTCGGGAGTAATATTTTTGGCTTTGATATTACGAATAACAAAATGCTTACCGTTTTCAACGTGCACCAGCTGGCGACAGTTGCTGCCGGTGATGTTTGCCACCACGAAGTTCTTAACGGTTTGTTTTTCCGGGTAGTCGTTGTCGTAGGTGCTGCCGGCGAGGCCAATGCCGATGCCCCAGTTGATTTTGCCGTTGGTGCAGTTGATGTTGTCGATAACATGGTCGGAGATCAGAATATTGCGATCGTTGATGGCGACGTTCCACTCGATTGCATCGCCCTGCAGATGGCTAAATTTGCTGTTGGTGATGCGGGCGCCATCCACCTGGTTATGGAAACCCTGGCGCAGAATGGCGTAGTTGGCCTGGCTCACGCTAATGTTATCAATCAGCAGATTGCGCATCACGCTGGGTTTCTTGCCGCCGATATAGATCTGCGTCACCGGGCCAAAACCGCTCATGGCCAGCCCTTTGATAACGCAGTCAGAGCCGCGAACGTCGAGCGTAATGTTCTCCGTGCGACCAGCACCTTCGCCTATCACTTTGCTGCCTTCCTGCAGAACAAAGCGGCCGCGCCCGTTGCCGGTTAACGCCCCGCGGATCAGCAAGGTTTTACCGTCGGGAATGAAAATACCCGTATTGATGTTTTCGCAGGTGAGCCCGGCCGGGACCACGACGGTGTCACCGTCATTAAACGCCTGCTTAAAAGCGGCGATCCAGTCGTTGTTATTGTACTGATTAACAGAGACCGTTCTGCCGCTTGCCGCCCGCGCAATGCGGGACGACAGCAGCGGCGTGGCCGCCAGAACGGAGAGAGAAGAAACAAAGGTGCGTCGGGTAATCTTTTTCAGCATACATCCTCGGCGTTACAACGTTTGCAGCAGGCTCGCTAGCTGGCGGTTAATCACCTGCTGGTTAAAATCGGTTTCAACTTTTTGTCGGGCGTTATGGAGCACGGGCTCCAGCGCCTGCTGGTCAATATCGCTGAAGGCCGCTAATCGGTCCGCAAGGGCCATCGCGTTATTCTCCGGCACCAGCCAGCCGGAATGGTCAGACTTAATCAGCTCCGGGATCCCGCTATGCAGAGTCGATACCACCGGAATACCGACGGCCATCGCCTCCATCAGCGCCACCGGAATGCCTTCCATGTCGCCATCGGCACCCGTTACGGAAGGCAGCAGAAATACATCTGCCTCATCAAGCATGGCCTTGACCTCGTGGCTCGGCTTGAAGCCGGGCATCTCTACGACATCTTCCAGCTGATACTGTTCGATCAGCGTGCGCAGGCGGCGCTCCCACGGCCCAATCCCGAGAATGCGGTAGTGGAAATCCACCCCGCGCGCTTTCAGCTGGCGGCAGGCTTCAATGGCCACATGCAGGCCTTTCTTCTCGGTCAGACGGGCAACGGAGATGATCTGCAGCGGTTTGCCCGGCACCTTCACCGGACGGCGGGTAAAGCGCGTTAAATCGACGCCCATGCGCGAAACGGCAATTTTCTCTCCCGGGCAGCCCATGTTTTTCAGGCGTCCGGCCCACAGGTCGCTGATGGGCAGCATCATGTCGCCACGCCGGAAAAGCTGCTGGTACTCCGGCGTGTAGTGGTTCAGCACTTCGCGGCTGGAGATGTCGATACCGTGGAAGATGGTCGCAATTTTACCGTCAATCACGCCCAGTTCGCGCAGCTTCGCGGCGGTGACGCCTGCCGGGCCAAAGTGGGCGATAAACACGTCGGCACGATACGGCTGCGCCGTTTGCCCGCAGATGGCCGACAGGATCAAATTGCGGGATTCGGACCCATAGCGGGAAATATTCAGCGCCCGCCACGTCGACGCGCGGTGGATCCCGCGCAACGTCTGGCTGGCCCGGTGGCGTAGCTTGCTCAGCTTCCCGGACGGCTCATCCTGCAGCCAGCGGGTTTTCGCCTCCAGCCCATACTGGGTATATGCCGCATGGGTATTTTGGGTATCGCCCTTTTGCAGGGCGATAATCTCCACGTCATATCCCATATCGATAAAAGCGGTGATTTGGTTCAGGACAAACGTTTCAGACGACAGCGGAAATTTCAGTAAGAAGAAACCAACCTTCATTTCCCCTCCCGCACGCGGTCAAGTACCGATTTCACCATTCCAATGCCTTTTTCGCGCTCGGCTTTCACCGCAACGGCCAGACGCTCGTTGATCGCAGGCAGCTGGCCGAGCGTATCCCCCACCATCGCGCCAAGGGAACCATCCAGCAGATGACGAATATCCACGGCCATTTCCGGCATACCGAGCTGCTGCATGATCCCGGCGGACTTGTGTTCGTAGTTGATGGCTATGGCAGGCGTGCCAAAGTTCATGGAGATAATCGCCGAGTGCAGACGCGTGCCGACGGTCAGGTCGCAGGCGGAGAGCAGCTTGCCCATCTCCAGGTCGTTCAACTCATCCATCACCACATGATAGCGGGACGGATCGTTCACCAGATTGCGCAGGTTCAGCGCCACCATACGATCGTCTTTGTTGTAGCTGTCGATGCCGGTACAGGTGGACAGCGCCAGCACCTGGTACCCGCTGTCCAGCACGCGGTTCACCACGTCGGCGAACGCTTGCTCATACGCCGCCTGCGTCGTGCCTAAACGTTTATCGAAGGGCGCCAGCTCGCGCAGGGTAATCGCGACGGTTTTCTGTTTCGCCGCCACGTCGAGCCAGTGCTGCACCGCGTAGCTCGGCTGGAAGCTGTCGTCCTGGTGATCCACCAGCCAGGCGGTGTCCACGCCGTGCTCAACTTTTGAGGTGTCTATTTCGCTGCGCTTCATCATGTCGAGGCTGACCGACTCGCGCAGGATCAGCGCGTCGCAGTGGCCGAAGACATAGTTTGCCAGCTGGTTAAACTGCGGATCCTGGAATGGCCCCACGCTGTGGCCAATCATAAACAGCGGCTTTTTCGCCATAAAGGTGCAAAGCGCATGCTCAAACTGCGGCACGCCGTAGAGATCGACGAAGAACGAACCGCCAACCTGGATAATAGCGTCATAGCCGGACAGCAGACGAACAAAGTCGGTGAAGCCCTGGGCGATCGCGATGTTGCGCAGCTTGCCGGTATCGGTCACGCGGGAAAGCAGCACCTGGTGCTGGTAGCGACGACGCAGCACTTTCTTCACGCGGCCCATCACGCCCGCGGCGTTATTGTGCTGTTTCATCTGGCTGTAGAGCGGGTCGCCCATCACCGGGCGGTTCAGTAACCAGGATGAGCTAACCGGATAACGGCTCATCACGTCCACTTCGGTCTCAGGCTTAAGGGTGTTAATTGCATCCAGTAAACCGCGCAGAATGGCGCTGTCGCCACGGTTGCCGCAGGTATGGTTGCCAAGAATTAATAATTTCATAATGGCCTCTTAAATAACTAGCCTGCGCGAAGCAGCGTTTTCATTTTTTCGTTACGGCAAAACTGGCGCTTCATCTCCACCACCAGCGCATTGCGTGACAGCACAATCATCACGCCAAATGCCAGCGCGCCCGCGGCAACCTGCACCGCCAGCAGCGCGGCAAGCGGCAGGTGACCGCTGAGGATGATGCCCAGGCCGTAGCTCACCGCCAGGGTCGGCAACGAGAGATAGAACGGCAGCCACAGGCTCAGGATGTACTGACGGTAGCTGGAGCCCAGCACCGGCTTGATCATGATGAAGTAGCTCAGAACGGTATTGACGATCTGCACCAGCAGGAAGCCCAGCGTGACGCCGATGGCGCCCGCCATATGCCCGCCGACGATAATCGCCGGAATAAACAGGAAGGTTTTGAACACGTTGAACTTAAAGCTGATATCCACGCGCGCTTTTGCCATCAGCAGGGAACCAATCGGATTCCCCACGGAGCGCAGGAGCCCCACCACGCACAGCAGCTGCAGGATCGGGATGATGCCGTTCCACTTCTCGCCAAACACCAGCGGCACGAAGTTGCTGGACACCACCATCAGCCCCAGCAGCACCGGGAAGTTAATAATCCCCACCACGGAAAGCAGTTTGTAGAAGTTGACGCGCAGCTTCTCGGTGTCGTCCTGAATCTTGGCAAACGCCGGGAACAGGACGCGGGTGATTATCGGGTTCAGCTTCATCGGCGGCACCACCGCGACGTTGTAGGCCAGGTTATAGCCCCCCGCCACGCTCGCGCCAAGAATACGCGCCAGCACCAGCGTCGACAGGTTGGTATTCACATAGTTGATGATGCTGTCCGCCGTCAGCCACGCGCCAAAGCGCAGGTTGGACGAGACGGACGCAAGAGAGAAATGAAGCCCGGGACGGTAAATTTTGCGGCCAAAGTAGCCGAACAGCAGCGTACGCACGGCAGAGTTAACCAGGTATCCCAGGATTGCGGTCATCGCCAGCGGCCAGAAATGGGCGCTCACGACGGTAAAGGTAAAGCCCGCCAGCACGGCGCTGGTCTCGATCATGCCGATCTTGTTGAACTCCAGCTCTTTCTGCATCAGCGCACGGAACTGCTGCCCGTGCGGGATCACCACGAACGCAAAGGACAGCGTGCGCATCAGCGGAGCGAGATCCGGGTTGTGCAGCACGCTGGCGATGGTGTCGCTCAGCAGGAACACCAGCACAAACACGAAAATCCCCAGCCCCACGTTCAGCCAGTAGAGCGTGGTCAGCTCAAGATGGCTGATCTCTTTGCGCTGGATAATCGAGTTGGCGATACCAAAATCAGACAGCGTATCGGCCAGCGCGATAATCACCAGCGAGACGGTCAGCAGGCCGAACTGGTGGTTATCAATGATGCGCGCCAGTACGGTCATCTGCACCAGGCCGAGGCCAATGATGACGATGGTCGCCATCGCTGACCACTTCGCCCCGCTGATGGTTTTTTCACGTAAGCTCATCTTAGTACGCCGCTTTGTTCACGAAACCTTTGAAGATGGTCAGAAAAACAATCTTGATATCGAACCAGATACTCCATTCACGGATGTACTCCAGATCGAATTCGATACGTTTTTCCATTTTTTCCAGCGTGTCGGTTTCGCCGCGCCAGCCGTTGATCTGCGCCCAACCGGTAATGCCAGGCTTCACCTTATGGCGCAGCATGTAGCCTTCAATCAGCGAGCGGTACTGCTCGTTATGCGCCACCGCGTGCGGACGCGGGCCAACAATCGACATTCCGCCGGTAAAGACGTTGATAAACTGCGGCAGTTCATCCAGCGAGGTACGGCGCAGGAAGTTCCCCACGCGGGTGACGCGCGGATCGTTCTGCGTCGCCTGGGTCACCACCTTGTCATTTTCCATCACCTTCATGGAGCGGAATTTCCACACCATAATCGGCTTACCGTCCATACCGTAGCGGGTCTGGCGGAAAATAACCGGGCCGGGAGAGCTCAGCTTCACCGCCAGGGCAATGCAGCACAGCACCGGGGAGATAAGCAGTAAAATCAGCGAGGAGAGGACGATATCTTCCACGCGCTTGAGCACGCGGTTAATGCCCGACAGCGGGGTGTCGTACAGCGGTACCACCGGCACGCCGTTCACCTCTTCAATGCGTGAATGGAGGATGTTGAAGGTAAAGACGTCCGGGATGAGGATCACCGAACAGGTAGTGTCCGCCAGCTCGCGCATCAGCTGCTTAATGCGGGATTCGTCTCTCATCTGCATGGCGATGTAGACGTTGTGAATTTTACCGGCTTTCGCGTCTTCAATAAGCTGTTCGTAATTGCCCGCCCAGTCCGACGGCACGCCGCCCGGCTTCGCATCGTGGTAAATCCCGACCACTTCAAACCCTAACCACGGCTCTTTGCGGAAGCTGTCGAGCAGAACCTTACCAACCGGCAGATCGCCTGCTACGGCAACGAAGCGACGGTTATAGCCGCGGTTACGCAGCCAGCCCGCACCGAAGCGGATTAGAGAACGGCACACCACCATGCCGACGCTGCTTATTAAATACCAGCAGAGATAGGTGACGAGGCGATTATCAAAATCATGGCTGAACGCCACCAGGCCTGCGCTGAAGATCAGGCTGAGGGTCCAGTTCTGCAGCAGCAGCATCAGTTCGGTGGTCATTTTCACGCCGCGCCACGAGCGGTAGAAATCGGTCATTCCGCCAATCATCTGAAACACGACCAGCGCAATCAGGGCCATCAGCAGATGCATGTATAAGAACGGCAGCCCGCCGATCCGACACACCGCCCACAATCCACCGACCATGATGGTGATATCAGAAAAACGCTGCACCATAGAGATTAACGATGCATTCGTTCTCGCTCGTTCGCGTTTTTTTAGATTCGTCATCGTTGTTCCTGTATTCGGTTCCCCCTCCCACCGGGAGGGGCAAGTATTACTGATTCAACAGCGCCAGAATGTCCTTCGTTCGGGCTTCCATCAGCGCGGTGTCAGCACGGGACTCCACGTTCAGGCGCACCACCGGCTCGGTATTGGACGAGCGCAGGTTAAAGCGCCACTGCGGGAACGCCATGCTGATGCCGTCGGTACGGTCAATTTCCAGCGCGTGAATCGCAAAGTGCTGCTCCACGCGGGCAATCGCCTC
>NZ_JAJNOG010000018.1:0-4889 GCF_027947695.1 Enterobacter sp. PI-10
TATTGCGCCAGGGCACACCTTCACGTTAACCAACGCGCCGTTCTTCAGCGACAACGGTGAGTATCTGGTCACGGCGGCGGGTTACCACCTCGAAGAGAACCGCTACGCCAGCGGCGAGGGTGAAACTATTCACCGCACCGATTTTACGGTGATCCCTTCGGCGGTGGTGTACCGTCCGGCGCAGACCACGGCGTGGCCGCGCACCTACGGCCCGCAGACGGCGAAAGTGGTGGGGCCGAACGGCGAGAGCATCTGGACGGACAAATACGGCCGCGTAAAGGTGAAGTTCCACTGGGACCGCCTGGCGAAGGGCGATGACACCAGCTCCTGCTGGGTGCGCGTGTCGAGCGCGTGGGCGGGCCAGGGCTACGGCGGGGTGCAGATCCCGCGCGTCGGCGATGAGGTGGTGGTGGACTTTATCAACGGCGACCCGGACCGGCCGATTATTACCGGTCGCGTATACAACGACGCGAGCATGCCGCCGTGGGCGCTGCCTGCCGCGGCGACGCAGATGGGTTTTATGAGCCGCAGTAAGGATGGCCACAAAGATAATGCCAATGCCCTACGATTCGAGGATAAGGCTGGGCAAGAGCAGATCTGGATTCATGCTGAAAAAAACATGGACACCGAGATCGAGAACTGCGAGACACATGACGTAGGGGTAGACCGTAAAAAAATTATCGGCCGGGATGAGCACGTAACGGTTAAGCGTAACCGGGACGTGAACGTGGGGGCGAATTCAACCAGCAACACGGGTAATCAGCACAAATTCAATGTAGGTAAAAACCAAACCGTATTGACTATGGATAAAGAGGGAAATGCTCTGCTGGAAGCGACAACCTCGATTAAGTTAAAGGTGAATGATAACTACATTCTTATCACGCCATCGACAATTGAAATTATCGTTTCCGAAGGGACACTCAAGGCTGAGAGTATTACTGTGGCATCCTTCAAAGGGACGGAGTTGACGAAGTTAGGCGGCGGAATAAATGCCGAGATGAAAGCTAATGATACTCTTCATCTCAATGGTACAAACCTGACAGATATTAAAGGCGCTGTTGTTAAAATTAACAGCTAATATGTAGAAGGATTTTTGAACATGGGACAGCCTGCCGCCAGAGCGACCATAGATGTCAGCGCACATTCGGGGCCAATACAGTCGGGAAGCCCGGACGTCATCATCGGTGGTTTTCCCGCCGCTCGAAAGGGTGATACGTTATCCTGCTCGACGCACGGCAGCGGTATTATTGTGGGGGGCTCCGGTACTGTCTTCGTTAACGGTATGCCACTTGCACGTCAAGGAGACAAGACGAAGTGTGATGTTAGCGGCTCACCGGCACCTGCCATACCGAAAGCAGCAGCACCTCAATATTGGGGGGGAACGCTGGCGAAAAATGCCGGCGAAGATGGGATGATGCACGGCGAACATTTTGATGCTCGCGTTCTGGGTGCGTACGCCAGCCTCGAAGATAAAAACCTCAACGGTGATTTTGATACCGCTTCAGCTGGTTTTGCGTTGGCGGATATTACAATTGGGAATATGAAAAGTAAGGATCTGCTACGGGCAGAAATGCGTAATAAACTCGCCGTCGCCAATGCGACGGGGTCTCTGTATGGTGGCGGCAACGATATTTATGGCTTGAATGCGAATGCCGCTGCGACAGGTGAGCAATACGGTGGTTCGGTTGCTGCGGGTAAAGAAGGAACGTTGTATGGTGGAGTATCAGGGGATGTAACTATTGGTACAGCAGAAGCTAAAGCCGTATTAGAAGTTTATACCGGCAATGATGGGAAGTATGGTTTGACTGCTGACGCCGGTGCGGAAGCGAAAGGAGTGAAAGGCGAAGTTTCGGGTAACCTTGATATTCTGGGCATCGTTTCCGGAGAAGCAAAAATCGACGGTAGCTTTGGGTCTGCTGGTCTCGCGGGAGGTGGAAGCGCTTTCTGGGACACTAAAGATTATTCCGTTAACGTCAGGGTGACTGGTGGGGCTGCAGGGCTTGTAGGGCTTAAGGGTGATGCAAGTCTGAAAGTGGCATTTAAGCCTATACTGGATTTCTTTGACTATTTGTATGGCGAAGAGGATGAGCCAGCCGTCACCTCTGTTCCGACAGAAAGCGGGGATGGGACAATTATTACCGGGTGTGTTACTGTTTTGATAGGCGATTAAGGGATGTGAGAGGACAATGAAATAATGAAATGGGCTGGCTTAACGATTTTTGTTTTAATCACTTTGATCTATATCTGGAATGGAAAAGATCTGTATACAAAAGAAGAATGGCGTGGCTTTGGAATAAAATTCATTTCAGTACTGATTGGTGCATTTGTATTGGTCATTGTTTTGGTTGGCTTTTCTAAGTTCATCCCGTTGCTTACCAGAGAAACTGCACGGTCATTATCAGTAATAATACCAGCTTCTTTTATGGCAGTGCTTCTGTCGAAGTTTTTTGTCGTGATGTTGAATAATATTTTCGATATTATTATGCGATTCCACAAGCGCTATAACACTGCAGCAAACTATACAAAATTATTATCACTATCTGGTAAGTATGGGGCAAAATTACGCCTGGTAGTAAAGTGTCTAGCCTCGTTAGGCTGTATCTTAATGTTCTATGGTATCTGGTTTGGCAGCACTGTCTGAGTTGAAGAGGTTTTATGAACACTGGTAATAATTATGCTTTTCCCATCGTCTCAACCGCAAGCAATGAAGAGATTAAGGCGAACTACTGGAAATGCCTGTATACCTCTGCTGATAAAAAAATGCTTCAGTACTGGGTGATTTTGCCAAATCGTGTTAAGCCAGCTGAACTGACCCCGCAGCACCTTCCTGAGGTCGGCTTGACTAACTTGGGTCGCTATGCCACCGATGATGCGCAGCCCTATATGGAAGTTTGGGCCGCTTATGAACGCTGTCAGTGGGAGATGAATCCCTCTGATTGGCTGTTTAATAAACTGGAACTGATGGGCGAGAAAGTGTTGAATCAGCGCTTGATTGCGCATCCTTCCGGTAGTGGCCTTTTTGCAGATGTGCTAACTCTCAAAACGCACTCGTCCGGCGACGAGGTCATTTCACGTTATACCGTACAGAAAGATTACAATCCGCAAGAAGGAGGCGGAAATTATTTCCTGATTAAAGCGGCCTGTGCCGCTCGCGACTACCCTGCGCTGGCGAATGATATTTACTTTACTGTAGTGAACTGGGATTTACTGCATCGTAGTAACTTGGTTCTGGCTGAACTGCTTAAGACCGTGAACCTCAGTGCTAAAAACAGCAGTGGATTTAAAGTACCGGAATCCTGGCAGGTGAATCCCCTTACAGAAACGCGCCTGGTGGTCGAGCACTCGTTTGATGGCATTAACTACGGTGTCATTAATCTTTGCTTTTTTTCGCAGGAGATGTTGTTTACCGCGCAGGATGTTTTTAGCGTTTCGATTAAACGGTTTCACGATCGAGAACCTGCCGTTACGCTTAAGACTGAAGCACTTGCTACTATTCCAAATGAGTTTAATCCATCCCTCGGAAAAACACTGTGGACATGCCGGGGGGAAATGTTCAGCGCAGAGGAAGAAATGCGCGCTGTTTACCAGTGCTATATTTTTAGCGTGGGCAAAGTCTGGTGCTATGCAGAACTGATTGGCAGACACCGTAACTATCATGATTACCACTTCGAGGCGAATAAACGCTGCCTCGAAATCATCCTGTCAACATTCCATGTAGAAAATGTCTAATCTTTGACTCGATATTCAGGACAAATTCATGCGTACGCGTAGCTTTTCTTTTTTTAGATGATCGGTGACTTTGTCGGTTTCCCTGCCCTGTCAATATCATCTCCACCATAATCCGTCACTATCAGGAGTCGAGCCTGGACTTCATCAGCCGTCTGATGGCGCTGGAGGGATTGCTATGCCGATATCCGTCAGGAGCGCAGGCAAGTCGGGCATCAGAAAATTCACACCACCACGGCGGCAGTGGTTACGCCAGAGCACGCTTTCAAAGATTCTTTCAAGTGAAAGGATATATTTAAGTTGGATCATGAGTAAAGAAAATTATACCGCGCTGGATTATATCAATGATGCTATTGATGCAATTAATAATCGATTAGAACAAAATCCTACATTTTCTTTATATGTTATGGCGAAAAATCAGTTGGATTATATTAAATCTATTCTAACTGGTGCTGAAAAAGATAAAAGTAAACTACACACATTGAATCTTGGAGTGCTTGCCTCTAAAGAGTTTGATACTACCGATGCCGAACTTGCTCAGCATTTGTCCAATGCTAATTATATAGCCTCGCAGATGGGGCAAGGATTGAAGGTTATTCTTCCCCATGAGCAAGACGTAGAGTACCTGAAAAGGCAAAAAAGATATCGTAAGTGATAGGCAGTTTTTTTGATTTTTAAATGTGATTGTCCGGTATCGTTAACACTTTTTTGCTGTAACTATCATATACACTTGATTGCTATCTCCATTTTTTAATGTAATTAAGTCTTCTGTTTCACGGAAAAAAAGAGAGAATGATAGATTATAATCTGTCATGCGCAGTTTCCCTGGGTAGCGTCCTTATGTTTTCAGGTTTATGGCTTAAATAAGCACGATTTAAAAAATATCTCAATGAACACCGAGATTAGTCCATAGTGGAATAAAGATTATGCTCAACCGAATTACCGTTCAGCTCCCGGTGGAGGGGCTGCTTTTCTGGAAACTCTCAGGCCGCGAGGCAATGTCCGAGTCGTTCGCGCTGACGCTGACCGTGCTTGGCACGGACGCGCGCATCGACCGCAGCAAGCTGCTGGGCCAGCCGGTCACGGTGACCATTCCGACGCAGAGCCTGCTGACTCCCCGCTACATCAACGGCAAGGTGACGCGCGTGGCGGTCAGCGCCGTT
>NZ_JAJNOG010000019.1:0-4839 GCF_027947695.1 Enterobacter sp. PI-10
TGGAACGGGAGCCGATTGGTTCCCGTTTTTATTATTAGTTTTCGAACTGTTAGCAAAATTTTATCAAAATGCTTTCTCAAAATTGACAAGGATTTCTTCGAATGATCATTTTTCTAATGATTCTCATTTTAGTACTTGCATTGTTTTATTGGAACGCTGTTGCAGGTGGTTATTGGCCTTTTGATGGGATGGCGCTAACAGATACAGGAGTATTTGGTGATTCATGGGGAGCATTTACTTCTATTTTCTCAGCTCTTGGTTTTTGCGGGGTACTATGGACAATAAAATTACAGATAGATGCAACAAAAAAACTTGAAAAAGATGCTATTAAAAAAGAAGAATTTGAAAGAATTCGAGACTTTGAAACATCCTTTTTTAATATGTTGAATCTTTTGCAAATAATAATTAAAGATATGCGTATTGAAAGCGGCGATTTAAAATCAAAGCGCGAAGGAAGATCAGTTGTAATGTATTTTTATTTGAAATTTAAGCGTAGGGTAACCAATAAGCTTAGCCTGACATCTCTAGGAGTCGATGATTTAAAGGATGTAGACATTGAATATGAGCGCGAGCGACTTCAAAATGAATATGATATTTATTTTCTTGACCGCTCCGGTAACTTGTCACATTATTATAGGTTCCTATATAATATTTTTAAATTTATCCATGATGCAAAAATAGATGATGGTGCTAAACAAAAATATGCAAAAATACTAAGAGCTCAAATTTCAAATTACGAACTACTCATTTTATTTTACAATGGCAAGTCAAAACATGGTGAAAAGTTTGAAAAATATTTCAAGGAATATGCAGTTTTTGATAACTTGCCAGTCTATAAATTATGCAGCAATGCGCACGTCTTATTTTACTCTCGTGAGTGTTGGGGAGCTAATTCCGATGCAATTGATATAATCAGTATTTTTGAGGGCTAAGTTAATTGCTAAACGGGCATTAATATTATTGCCCGTTATCTTTATACTCTGATTCGATTCCAATCCTTTCCACGATCATCGTGATAACGAGCTGTTTGATTGGGTGATTTATGACCCAGCAGTGACTGGGTATCGATCCCTTGAGCTTGATATAGACGTTCCGCTAAGGACCGCTGTTCGTGAAAAGTAGCCGGTATTCCATCTCCCCAGTTTATTTCTGCTTTATCACGGGCCTTACTGAAATTCATTGTTATAGTGTTCGACTTCACCTGTGCTCCTCGCTCTGCCATTGACGTAGACCGGAAGAAATGGATAAGGTATGGACTCACTGCATAGTCACGGCAGCGCGCAACTACATCCCTCAAACTCCAGTCAATCGCGTTAAGTCTAAGAGATAGTGGGATCGCTAGCTTGCTTCCAGTCTTCTCCTGAACAACATGAAGATGGTCATCCCAAATATCGCTAAACTTCATGTTGGAAATATCCCCAAGGCGCTGACCAGTTACAAGTGCCAATAGCATTGCATTGCCCATGTATTGATGACGTGCATCAGCTATCGCGAAAATCTTTTGCCATTCGCCGAGGTTAAGACGTTGTCGGCTAATCCGCCGGCGCGGTTGTGTTGTAGCAAGTGCTGGGTTATAACCCGGCGGTACCTCGCCATAATGTTGGGCTTCCTTGAAAACATCGATTAAAACAGAGCGGATCACCTGGGCCATCCTCGGTTGACCTTCTGCAACATAGGACTCCATTATCTGGGCAACATCCCGAACATCGACGGATGAAATCAATTTCATTCCTACGCTCTCACGAAGTAGGGCTACTGGTTTAGCCTTTTGCTTATGAGTATTCGGCCTGATATCACGATTATCCAGTCCTTCGTCCTGTATTTTCCAGTAGCGATCAAGCCATGTATTGGTTGTTATCGCTTTTCCTTTGCTGGTGGCTATCCTGTCACTTATAGCCAGTATTTGCCTGGTACGTTGTTCAGCCAGTCGTGCATTAGCTTCCATGGCAATTGCTGTTGCTTCAACCTCGTCGGTTCCGAATCTATGGAATTTACCGGTGATTGGGTGCTTATAGCGCCAGTAGATTTTATTTACCTGAATCGCCAAGGATAATCTAGACACTTCCGAGCCGTTGATAATACTGGTTTTCATATTCTGTCGGTGACATCTGATTGCTCGAACCATACCGACGCTTACTGTTATAAAACATTTCGATGTAATCAAAAATATCGCTGCGGGCTTCTTCCCGCGTTCCGTAGATCTTTTTCTTTATCCGTTCGCGTTTCAGCAACTGGAAAAAGCTTTCTGCAACCGCATTATCGTGACAGTTACCGCGACGGCTCATGCTCCCCTCCAAGCCGTGTGATTTCAGGAACGACTGCCACTCATGGCTTGTGTACTGACTGCCCTGGTCCGAGTGAACCAGCACCTGTTTTTGGGGGGGACGCCGCCATACAGCCATCAGCAGTGCGTTCAGGACAATGTCCTTTGTCATCCGGGATTGCATTGACCAGCCGATAATTTTGCGTGAGAACAGATCAACAACCACAGCAAGATACAGCCAGCCTTTGTGGGGCCTGATGTAGGCTATGTCCGTTACCCAACGCTTATCCGGAGCATCCGGATTGAACTGTTGCTGGAGCCTGTTGGGCGATACGATACTGGCCTCGCCTTTGCGTGCCCGCGGGCTCCGGTACCCGACCTGAGCCTTTAGCCCGGCACGATTCATCAGTCGCCAGACTCTGTTCACTCCGCACTGTTGCCCGCTATCCCGCAAGTCCAGATGGATCTTGCGATAACCATAAACGCAACCGGACTCCAGCCAGAACTGTTTGATTTGTCCCGTCAGTCTCAGATCTACCTAGTGGCGCTGAGAATACGGTTGCTTAAACCAGGCGTAAAAGCCACCGGGATGAACATCCTGCACCCTGCAGAGCAGACGAACAGACCAGCAACGGGAGTTTTCACGAATAAAGGCGTACCTTAGTCGGACAGCTTTGCGAAGTACGCCGCGGCTTTTTTTAATATGTCCCGTTCATCAGTAACCCGCTTCAACTCCTTCTGGAGTTGGCGGATCTCGGCCTGAGCATCTGACTGTTTTTTTTTAGTGGATGAGTCCGGACCGTACTTCTTTATTCAGGCGTAAAGGCTGTGGGTGGTGATATCGAGACGTGTTGCAACGCTGGAAACAGAATGACCGCGATCAATAACCTGTTTGACTGCTTCAATTTTAAACTCTTCGGGATAACGTTTACCGCTCATGGGCACCTCTCTTTAAGTCATCTTAAATGACTCCGAGGTGTCTGTTAAACCCGTGGCGATTCAAACTGCCGGGTTATTGAAACTTCAAGCGGCTGGCCGTTATTAACGTCAGTCTGAAGCCAGAAAGAGGGGATACGTTGCTAGTCAGCATGGGTGGGAGAAACCAGTTTGTGAAGCTACTGGGTCAGGCACTGATAACGGAAGAGGGTGAGTCGATCGAAGGAGAAGCCTTGAATGATGTTACGGTGCTCGGCGTTCTTACACATACGCTTAGCCAAGTTAAAGACGATAAATCGGCTGTAATATAGCGTGTAAATGTCGGTGGTTATTCCCCCATTTTTCCCCAATGATTCCCCGCACAAATTTTAAACATGAAAAAACCAGCCATAAGAGACTGGTTTTCAATGTATTTTTGGTCGGCACGAGAGGATTTTAACCTCCGCCCCCCGACACCCCATGTCGGTGTTCAAAACTTTAAAAAATGCTTGTGTAAATAGGCTATAGTTTCCGGTAAAAAGAAATATAATAATGAATAGAAAGGATCAAGGTTCGCTAATATCGTCTATTTGAATTATGAGTTCGTTAATCTTAGATTGTTCCCGTTTTATTAGATCGGTTATGTTCTGTCTGTATTTTTTCATTCCTTCTCCAGCATAACTCTCACCATCCATAGCGTAGAATGCTTTGTGGCTATTATTTGCGTTTACTAATCGAGTCATTTCGTCGTGGTAGATACCAACTATTTTTAAAGAAAAATCGACTTTAGCAGTCATGGTGGTTATTAATGCATTTCTATTCACTGCTTCGATCTGTTTAAGATAATTTTTTGCCATTTCTGTTTGAGCAATGGTTGCTCTCTCGCTCCGGGCATCAGCTTCTTTGTTTGCTTGTGCAAGCCTTCCTATCTCAACTCTTTGTGTAATATATGTTTTAGCAACGAAAAAGAGTGTCAGAGCAGAGATGATGGGGTTTAACGTACCACCAAAGTAATCTCCTAAAGCACCCCAGTCGCTTGGTTTGTTAGAATAAGGGTATGAGTGAAGGTGATAAATATAAGGGCCTGCTATAAGCAACACGAACAGAGCGAATGCACCTCCTAATAGATAAAGTTGATTTGTTTCTTTTTTTATTTCTGTTTTTATTTCGTCCATTTGCTATTGCACTCTATTTAAAATTGAGGTGTGTAGAATATCTTAAAGTAAACTAAGCCACTCTTCTTAATATTCTAAAACCAAAGAAGGTCTTCATTAAGAGGATGGCTTGAATCATAAGATAACAAAATCTTTCGCCATTGCAAGTTTGTTACATACATAACTTATTGATTTTTATTAGCGCGAACTGTTACACTATTGGCGAAAATTCCATGCAACACGCTGTTTTGATTAGTTAACACGCCTGATTTAAAAACCCTTTTTGATTTCGCGTATTCAAGAGGAGGATAATTTCTTCAACCGAAGAATGATTATCAAAACCCAAAAATAATTTAATACAATCAACTGGTTAGCATGTGACTAAAAATGTGTGACGAGAGCATTATTTCTGATGTTTTTACTTAAAAATCAATGCACCGTGATTGATTTCATGAAATACTGCTGCGTCATATGGAATGGTTCGAAGCCGCAGACCTGATCGTGAAG